>NZ_BAFQ01000134.1 GCF_000308375.1 Nocardia aobensis NBRC 100429
AGCCGGACGCGGGCCGGGACGCGGACCCGGGGTCGCACCGGCGGCCGGCTTGGCGGCCGGACGTGCCTGGGCGGGACCGGGTTTCGCGGAGGATTTCGCGGAGCCGTTGGACGGGGCGGACTTCGCCGCGAACGACTCCCGGAGCCGACGCGCGACGGGTGCCTCCACCGTCGACGACGCCGACTTCACGAACTCGCCCTGCTCCTTGAGCGTTGCGAGTAGTTCTTTGCTCGTGACACCGAGTTCTTTAGCCAACTCGTGCACGCGGGCCTTGCCTGCCACTGCTCTCCTCACTGAGAGGTCGAGCGCGACAGTCTCTTGCTCCCCGTTCAGGGGTCAGGACGCCCGCACGACCTCGGGTTATCTTCGATGGCCGTTCATCGTTGGTACTTCACGGTGTGCTCATGAGTGCTCGTGCCTGTTCTCGACGTAGTGCTCCAGGGCTGAGATATCCAGTTTTCCGGACACTCGTAGCGCTCTGCCGAACGCTCGGCGCCGCTCTGCCATGCTCAGACAAGCCGAAACGGGGTGCAACCAGGCACCCCTCCCGGGAAGTCTGCGCCGCGGATCGGGAACTATCGCGACGACGGCGTCCCTGTCGGGAGCGCTGCCGGGCGATTGCGCCACGACCCGCAACAGATCGGCGGCCAGCTCGCGTTTCCGGCATCCGACACAGGTCCGGACCGGACCGGGAGTCCGGGTTCTCACCCGAGCACCGACCTGGGCGGAAAGTGCGGATACCGAAGACTCGCGCTGAGCCTGTGTCCACTGTACCGCTGCCATGTCCCGATCTCCGCATCCAGCCCCTGGTTGACTTCCGCACTCGCGTTGCCGTCCCGGCGCGGCCTACCCGTGCTGGGCGTGCGGTCGCGGCGATCCGGCCACGTCGGGGGCGGCGTCGGAGCGGATATCGATGCGCCAACCGGTCAATCGCGCGGCCAACCGGGCGTTCTGACCTTCCTTGCCGATCGCCAGCGACAGCTGGAAATCGGGGACCACGACCCGGGCGGCACGGGCCTCCGGATCGACGATCGTGACCGAGACAACCTTCGACGGACTCAGCGCATTCCCGACGAAGGCGGCCGGATCCTCGGCCCAGTCGATGATGTCGATCTTCTCGCCCGCCAGCTCGCTCATCACATTGCGCACGCGCTGCCCCATCGGGCCGATACACGCGCCCTTGGCGTTCACGCCGGGCACGGTGGAGCGCACCGCGATCTTGGAGCGGTGGCCGGCCTCGCGGGCCACGGCGACGATCTCCACCGATCCGTCGGCGATCTCGGGCACCTCGAGCGCGAACAGCCGGCGCACCAGATTCGGATGCGTGCGCGACAGCGTGATCTGCGGGCCGCGCGCGCCGCGGGAGACGCCGTAGACGTAGCACTTGATGCGGTCGCCGTGCTCGTAGGTCTCGCCGGGGACCTGCTCGGCCGGCGGGATCACTCCCTCGGCGCCGTTGGCCTCGCTGCCGATGCGCACCACGACGGTGCCGCGGGCGTTCATCCGGGCGTCGCGCTGGACGACGCCGCCGACGATATCGCCCTCGTGCGTCGAGAACTCACCGAAGGATTTCTCGTTCTCGGCGTCGCGCAGCCGCTGCAGCACCACTTGGCGCGCCGTGGTGGCGGCGATGCGGCCGAAGCCCTCGGGAGTGTCGTCCCATTCGGAGACGACGTTGCCGTCGGCGTCGGTCTCGGTGGCCATCACGCGCACCACGCCGGTCTTCTGATTGATGTCGATGCGTGCGTTGGGCTCGTGGCCCTCGGTGTGCCGATAAGCGGTCAGCAGAGCCGACTCGATCGCGGAGAGCACTGTCTCCATCGAGATTCCCTTATCGGCGACGATCGCACGCAGGGCTTCGATTTCGATGTTCATTCCACGATCCCTTCGGTCGGCGCAACTACTGAGTGTTCTTCCCGGACGGCGGGTGCGGCCGGATCGACGGCCTGATCGGCGGCGCCCGGTTCCGGGCGGCCCGTGGCCACGCCCCCGGCGAGTTCCATCTCCGCCGCACCGGGCGGTGAGAACTCCACCTGGACGACCGCGGACTCGATATCGGCCAGCGGCACGCTCACCCGGTGGGGCGCGCGTTTACCGCCGAGCACCAGGGCCACCTCGGTATCGGTGCTCGCGCCGACCCGGGCGTCGAAGCTGGAGGGACCGTCGGGGGTCTGCGCACCCGGCCGCATCCGCACTCGTACCTTGCGACCGCGAGCCCGTCGCCAATGACGCGGGGCCGTCAGCGGGCGCTCGACACCCGGGGTGGTGACTTCCAGCAGATAGGGGGTTTCGCCCAGATCGGCGGCCTCGTCGAGCGCTTCGGAGATCTCGGAACTCACTTCCGCGATCGTGTCCAGATCGACGGTCTCGTCGCCGTCGACGGTCACCGTCACCCGCGCCTGCGGCCCGCCCGCGGCCGTGATGTGCACGCCCTCGAGGTCGAGCCCTCGGCGTTCGACGAGCCCAGCAACGAGCTGGCTCACCCTTTCCTCGGTCGGCATCGGCATATGGGGCGGCTCCTGGTTCAGTTGTGACGCGGTATTGGTCCTGGTCCGGCATGGTCGGCGCGCATGTCCCGCGGATTGTTCCGCCGGAGGTCTAGCGTAACGCGCTGCAAGAGTGTAAAGGACCAGCCAACCCGGTCGAGTCGGCCCGGGTCGGGTTCTGCTGCGCGCCGTCGGGCCGGAGATTGCCCGAGGCTGACCGAACGACCGGCCGACGGGCCACGTCCCTTCCGGACGGGAGCATTCCTTCGCGGGGCCGGTGGGGCGGGGCCGGGCCGCGCACCGATGGCGGCACCCGGGCTCAGCTGCGCGGACGGAAAGCGGCGCCGGGGCGAACGGACGCGAGCGAGGCATGCCGGCGGGCTGGGCGCGGGGGCCGATGATGATCACTGGCACGATGTAGGCGTGCCCAGCCGTCTCGATGTGATTCCGGTGCCGCCGGATCGGACCGTCCCCCCGCGCCTCGACCGCCGCTCGCTGTTGCGCTCGGCCGGCGGCGGCGTGGTCGCGCTCGTCGCCGTGAGCGCGGTCGCGGCCTGTTCGGACGACAAGCCGTCCGCACCGGATGTGCTTGTGTCGCAGGAGGAATCGGCGCGTACCGACGCCGTGTGGGCGAAGGCGGCGATCGCCGCCGCGCCGGAACACACCGCCGCGCTGACCGTCGTCGCCGCACAGCGCGCCCAGCACGCCGATGCGCTGCGCACCGAGATCGACCGCGCGGTAGGGGTGTACGGCGACGGCACGAAACCGAAATCCGCGACGCCACCCGTCACCGAACCGCCCGCTCCCACCCCGCCGCCGACCGTCGCCGCGCTGCGGGCCCGGCTCACCGACTCCCAGCACTCAGCGGCCGAATTGGCCGCGGCCCAGACCGGATACCGCGCCGGCCTGCTCGCCTCGATCAGCGCCTGCTGCGGCGCCCACGTGGCGGTGGTGCTGGCGTGAGCGGTCAGGCGCGGAGGCGGCAGCGCAGCGTCACCACGCAGCGCCCCGCACACGCCAGAAAGGACACCGCGTGAGTACCGATCAGCAGGCGCTGCTGGACGCGCTGAACGCCGAATACACCGCGGTCTACGCCTACGGCCTCATCGCGGCCTACGCGTCCCCGGAGCGGGCGAAGATCGTCGCCGAATTCACCGCGACCCACCGTGCCCGCCGCGATGCCACCGCCGATGCGCTGAAGGCGGCCGGCGCGAGCGTCCCGGCCCCCGCCGCGGCCTACACCCCGCCCTTCCCGGTCGACGATCCCATCCCCGCGGCCAAACTCGCCGTCACCGTGGAAACCGACACCGCGGTCGCCTGGCGTGCGGTCGTGGAACACTCCACGACCCCGGATCGCCGCCGCACCGGCACCGAGGCCCTCACCGAATGCGCCATCCGCCTGGCCACCTGGCAGTCGATCCTCGGCGTGAATCCCGCGACCACACCGTTCCCGGGCCGGCCCTGAGCCTCGGGCGGCCCCTCGACGACTGTCCCGCCGCACACATCGCGCCCGGTATCCGCGCATCACTCGTGGAGCCGAAACACCGGTAGCGTGCTCCGGTGTGCGGCCGGTGCCGCGCGGATACGTCGAAGGAGAACGGGTATGGCAGTGGGAATGCGACGGATCGGTGCGGCGGCGGCCGCGGGGGCACTCGGCTCGCTGCTCGCCGTGAGCGTAGCGGGCGCCGACGTCACGGGCGTGCGTGTCGACGCCGGGGCGAGTGGGCTGCGCACCGGATGTTCCGCCACGCTGACCGCGACGGTCGACACCCCGGTGCCGGACCGCACGGTGACGTTCATCAACAGTGGCGGGTCGGTCCCCGGTAACGGCGAACCTATCGCCGGCACTCCGGTCTATCACCCCGAGAACGGCACGGTCACCATGGCGTGGACGCCGAAATACACCGGGCGGCAGAACATCACGGCGCAGCAGTTCAAGCCCGGAAGTTACACGTCGAGCAGCTATATCACCGTCGACGTCGTGGGCAGCGGCCTGAACACCGGCAGCTCCTGCCTTCCGCTGCCGTAGCGCGCGTCGCCGGCACCGGGACCGCGCGGGTGCACCCGGTCCGGACGACCGGGTGCCCGCGAGCGATCAGCCGCGAATCTTCGCGAGCACGGTGTCGACGGCCGCGGCCGCCGCAATGTCCTCGGATTCCCCGGTGAAACGGTTCCGCAGTTCCACCTTGCCGTCGGCCCAGCCCCGCCCGATGACGAGAACCCAAGGCATGCCGAGCAATTCGGCATCCTTGAACTTGACGCCGGGCGAGGCGGTCCGGTCGTCGAACAGCACCTCGAGGCCCTGGGCGTCCAGACCGGCGACGACCTCCTCGGCGCCGGCGCGGGCCGCCTCGTCCTTGTTGGCGATGACGACGTGCACATCGAAGGGGGCGACCTCGGCGGGCCAGCGCAGGCCCTTCTCGTCGTGCATCTGCTCGGCGATCACCGCGACCATCCGGGAGACGCCGACCCCGTAGGAACCCTGGACGAGCCGGACCGGTTTGCCGTTCTCACCGAGCACGTCCACCTCGAACGCATCGGTGTACTTGTAGCCGAGCTGGAAGATGTGGGCGATCTCGATACCGCGCGCCGAGTGCAGCACCCCGCGGCCGTCGGGTGAGGGGTCGCCGTCGCGGACCTCGGCGGCCTCGATCGTGCCGTCGGGGGTGAAATCGCGGCCCGCGACGAGTCCGACGACATGCTTGCCGGAGGCGTCGGCGCCGGTGATCCACGACGTGCCGGTCACCACGCGCGGGTCGACCAGATAGCGAACGCCGTTGTCCAGCAGCGCCTTCGGACCGATGTACCCCTTCACCAGGAACGGGTTGGCGGCGAAGTCCTCGTCAGTGAGCAACTCCACCTCGGCGGGCTCGAGGCTCGCGCCGAGCCGCTTGGCGTCGACCTCGCGATCACCGGGCACGCCGATGCCGACGATCTCGGACTTGCCGTCGGGGTGGCGCAACTTCACCATGACGTTCTTCAACGTGTCGGCGGCGGTCACCGGGCGGCCGAACTGTTCGGCGATCCCGGCGTCGTTGGCCCAGTCGACGAGCGACGCGATGGTCGGCGTGCCCGGGGTGTCGTGCACGACGGCGGTCGGCTGCCCCTCGATCGGGATCTCCGGCGGCGCGGGGGTCACCACGGCCTCCACATTGGCCGCGTACCCCGACTCGCGGCAGGTCACATAGGTGTCCTCGCCGATCGGGCTGCTGGCCAGGAATTCCTCGGAGGCGCTGCCGCCCATCGCGCCGGAGGTGGCGGCGACGATCACGTATTCGACCCCGAGCCGGGCGAAGATGCGCTGATATGCCTGGCGGTGGGCGGCATAGCTGGCCTTCAGGCCGTCCTCGTCGAGATCGAAGGAATAGGAGTCCTTCATGACGAATTCGCGCCCGCGCAGAATTCCGGCACGCGGCCGTTCCTCGTCGCGGTACTTGGTCTGAATCTGGTACAGCGTGACCGGCAGATCCTTGTAGGAGTTGTATTCACCCTTGACCGTCAGGGCGAACAATTCCTCGTGGGTGGGTCCGAGCAGCATGTCGGTGCCCTTGCGGTCCTGCAGGCGGAAAAGGCTGTCGCCGTATTCGGTCCAGCGATTGGTGGTTTCGTACGGCTCGCGCGGCAGCAGCGCGGGCAGCGAAATCTCCTGGCCGCCGATCGCGTCCATCTCCTGACGCACCACGTCCTCGACCTTGCGCAGCACCTTCAAACCCAGCGGCAACCACGAATAGACGCCCGGCGCGATCCGGCGCACATATCCGGCACGGACCAGAAGTTTGTGGCTGGGCACCTCGGCGTCGGCGGGATCGTCGCGCAGGGTGCGCAGGAACAGGTGCGAGAGACGGGTGATCACGGATGCACAGACTAGCCGCTGCTGCGTGGATGCCTGCAGGGCATTACCGTATCGGCTCGTGCTGGTGATTCTGCCTCCTTCCGAAACCAAGTCCGACGGCGGAACTCTCGGTCCGCTCGATCTGGATTCCCTGTGGTTACCGCAGCTCACCGCCGTGCGGGACAAGCTGATCACCGAGCTGATCGAATTGGCCGCGGACCCGGAGGCGGCGCGGGTGGCATTGGGGCTGGGGAAGGCGACCGGCGCGGGCGCGGAGGGTTTGCAGACCGCGCTCGCCCGCAACGCGTCACTGCGGACCGCCGCGACCGCACCCGCGCTGCGGCGCTACACCGGTGTGCTCTACGACGCACTCGACGCCGGTTCGCTGACCAAGACACAGCGCGCTCGCGCCGAGGAGCGGCTGGCGATAGGTTCGGCGCTGTTCGGGGTCGTCCGCGCGGGAGACGCGATTCCGGGATATCGGCTCTCCGGCGGTTCGAAACTGCCGGGCCTGCCGACGCTGGCTTCGCTGTGGAAACCGGTGCTGGCCCCGGCATTGCGGGAAGCGACGGCCGGTCAGCTGGTCGTCGACCTGCGTTCGGGGACCTATCAGCAATTGGGGCGGTTGCCCGGCGCGGTGACCGCGACCGTACTGACCGAACGCCCGGACGGCAGCCGCACGGTGGTGAGCCATTTCAACAAACATCACAAGGGGCTGCTGGCGCGGGCCCTGGTATCGACCCGCGCCGAACCCGGCGATATCCGGGCGCTGGCTCGGATAGCCGAAAAGGCCGGGCTGCGTGTGGAAATCGCGTCGTCGAGCGAACTGCTGGTCCTCACGTGAGTGAATTCTCGGTGACCGCCGACGTAATTCGAGCCGAATGCGACCTGCCCAACCACGGGAACAATCGCCGAAAAATGCGTCTCCACCAGCATATTTCAAGGCGTCCGGGCCCGAACATGGCCGCACGGAACGGGTATTCCGGCTCGCTATCGTAACTTCGGCGCGGCCGGCCGACCGCTGCCGTTGGGATGCGATTGGGCGAGGAGTTCGGCGTGGGTGACGCCACCGACCGTGAAGAAAAGGCACTGCGTCAGTTGACCGATCGACTGGTCGGCCATTACGGCAGCAGCCATTCCCCGGAATTGGTACAGGAATTGGTCGGCCAGGTGCGCCGGCGCTTCGACGGCCACGCCGTGCGCGATTTCGTGCCGATTCTGGTGGAACGCATCGTGCGCCGCGAATTGCAGCACACCCCACCGCCACCCAAGGCCGAGGACCCCTCGCACGAGCTCGAATACGCTGCCGCGCCGGTTGTTCCGGAACGGGTCGCGGCGCCCTCGATCGAGGAGGACACCGCCGAAAGCACTGCACCTCAACGTAATTCGATTATCGACTCTGCCGCCGAGGCCCCCGTCGAGACCACGGCGGACGAGCGGCAACACCTCGAATCGCCGGCGGTTTCCGCGGCATCCACCGTCGCGGTCTCGTCCGGCCACTCCCCCGCCGAACCGACGAAACCGGAGACCGTGGCGGAGATTTCGCCCACCAGTGACGCTCCGCCGGAACCGGACCGCGAGACCGCGCCGAGCCCGGCCTCCGCGACTACGTCCACACCGAGCCTCGTGACCGCGCTGCGACAGCCGCGGATCCTGGCCGTAGCGGCCGCGGTGGTCGTCGTGGTCGTGGCACTGGTGGTGGCCTTCGGCTTCCGCGGCGGCGACGGCGCCGCCCCGGCCCCGGCTCCCGCGCTGACCGTCGCGCACGGCGTGGTCGGGTCGGAGAAGATGGGCTTCTTCACCGACCAGCGCGTAGTGGATGCCCTGGCGCGTAAGGGGATTCGACTGGAGGTCGATCCGGCCGGATCTCGGCAGATCGCGACGTCGGTGAAGCTGGACGGTGACGACTTCGCCTTCCCGTCGAGCAGCCTCGCCGCCGAACGGATTCAGCGCGAGCGCGGGATCACCGCGAAATACACGCCGTTCTCCTCGCCGATGGTGGTCGCGAGTTTCCGGCCGATCGTGGATCTGCTCACCCGCGCGGGAATCGTCCGGCAGGGGCCGGTGCCGGCGTTCGATATGCGGCGGTATCTCGATCTCACGCAGCAGGGCACGCAGTGGGATCAGCTGGAGGGCAACACCGCGTATCCGGTGCGCAAGAACGTGTTGATCTCGACCACCGACCCGCGGACCTCCAATTCGGCGGCGATGTATCTGGCGGTGGCCGCCTACGTCGCCAACGACGATGCGATCGTGCAGGGCCCGGCCGCCGAGAATTTCGTCCTCTCGAAGGTGTCGCGACTGTTCACCAGACAGGGGTACACCGAGAACTCCAGCGCGGGACCGTTCGGCGAATATCTCGCCGCCGGAATGGGTCCCACGCCCATGGTGTGGGGATACGAATCTCAGTTCGTGGAGGCCGCCGTCGCCGGCAAGCTGCCCGCCGACGCGGTGATGCTGTACCCGTCCCCGACGGTGCTGTCCCGGCACACGCTGGTCCCGCTGACCGCCACCGGCGATCGGGTCGGGCAGTTGCTGAGCACCGATCCCGAATTGCAGCGTCTGGCCGCCGAACACGGCTTCCGCACCGCCGATCCTTCCCAGTTCACCGCGGTGACCGCCGAACACCACATTCCGGTCGCCCCGGATGTGGTCGACATCGTCGACCCGCCGACCTACGACACCCTGGAACACCTTCTCGACGGGGTCGCGCGTTCCTACAACTGATCGAGCACAGGTCGACGGTTCCCCGGCTCCCCGCCCCGCCGTGGTAGTAATGGCCCGTGGCTACCGACGGCGTGGATCCGGACCTGGTCGAACTGGCGACCAAGGTCTTCGAGCTGGCCCGCACGGGCGAGGCCGCGACGCTCGCGGCGTATATCGACGCGGGCGTTCCGGTGAATCTGACCAACGACAACGGCGACACGCTGCTGATGCTGGCCGCCTACCACGGGCATCGGGCGGCCGTGACCGCACTGCTCGAGCGCGGCGCCGATCCCGATAGAGCGAACGATCGCGGCCAGACGCCGGCCGCGGGAGCGGTATTCAAGGGTGAGGACGACATTCTGAAGGCCCTGCTGGCGGCCGGGGCCGACCCGGACGCCGGCACCCCGTCGGCTCGGGAATCGGCGACCGTCTTCGGCAGAACGGAGCTGCTGGAACTGTTCGATCGCCGCTGAGCCGCTCGATCGGCCGCAGGCGTTACACCTGCTGCGCTTCCTCCTGCGCGTGCTGGGCCTCGGCGAGTTGCTGGGGGGTGTAGCGCAGCGTGAGCACCAGCAGTCCGATGATCACGGCACCGATCGCGCAGATGAGCAGGACGAACGTGTAACCGCTGGACAGCGCCGCGACCTCGGTGGGCGTCAGATTCGACGTCCGGTCGGTCCGGCCGCCGAGCGAGAGCGTGCGCGAGGCCGCCAGCGGGGTCAGCAGGCCGACCGCGAAGGGGGTGCCGAGGGTGAGAATCATCTGGCCGATCGCCGACAGCGGACCGACCTCGTTCACCGGCACGCCCACCAGCAGGCACAGCGGCCCGACCACGATCACGAAACCGATCGCCATACCGACCACCGCCAGCAGCACCAGCAGGGTCGGCAGATATTCGACGGAGCGGTCCAGCGTGGAGCCGAAGAACAGCGCCCCCGCCAGGACGGCCGCGGCACCCGCGAGCAGCCAGCGCGGCCGGATCATCAGCGCGGCCTTGGACGCCACGCCGGTACCGATGCCGGCGCCGATCGTGAACGGAATCGAGGCCAGACCGGCGACGAGGGGGCTGTAGCCGACGACGTTCTGCAGGAACTGCGCGACGAAGTAGGTCATCGCACCGAGGACACCGGAGCCCAGCAGCAGCGCGATGAACGTGATCGAGCGGTCGCGATCGCGGAAGAGTGTGAGCGGCAGCAGCGGATTGACGGCGGACCGTTCGGCCAGCACGAACGCCACCAGCAGCAGCAAACCGGCGATCAGCGCGCCGATGACATACGGGCTGGTCCAGCCGAGATCGGGGCCCTCGGTCGCACCGAACACCACTCCCACACAGCCGAGGGTGCCGAGGAAGGCGCCGCGCACGTCCAGGGGCAGCCGGTGGTGGGTCGAATCGTGCAGCTGGAAGGCCGCGCCGAGGATGATCAGGAGCCCGATCGGGACATTGATCAGGAAGATCAGCCGCCAGTTCCATTCGGCCAGAGCGCCGCCGACGACGAGTCCGCCGACCGAGCCCACACCCATCATCGAACCGAAGATGGCGATCGCCTGGTTGCGCGGCGGCCCGGGTGCGAAGGTGCTGACCACCAGCGCCATCGCCACGGGTGCGGCGATGGCCGCGCCGGTGCCCTGCAGGGCCCGCGCGAAGATCAACATGGCCTCGTTCTGCGCCAGCCCACACAGCAGTGAGGCCAGCGTGAAGAACGAAACACCAAGCAGCAGCATCTTTTTGCGCCCGAACGAGTCGCCGAGACGGCCACCCAGCAGCATCAGCCCGCCGTAGGTGAGACCGTAGGCGGTCACCGTCCACGCACTGCCCGAACTGGTCAGGCCCAGGTGACGTTGCAGGGCGGGCAGCGCCAGGATCACGACCGTGCCGTCCAGTACGACCATCAACTGCAGGCCGGACAGGACCAGGATCGGCAACCCGAAGGCCCGCTTCGTCACCGGATATTGCATCGTCGCAGCGGGGTTATCGAGCACAGTGACTCACTGTAACGGATATCGGCACCGGCCAGCCGAATGCGTACTCGCGCTGTCCACGCGACACTCGACACGGCTGTACCCCTGTCCCGGGCACGCACCGCGGACCTAACCGGCCTGCTCGTCGGCATCCGGCGCGCCCGCGGTGAAACCGGCGGTCGGGCCGATGACGATGATCGCCGGGGGCCGGATGCCCTCGGCGCGCACACGTTCGGCGACCGTGGACAGATCCGCGCGCACGATCCGCTGGGTGCGCAGGCTGCCTTCCTGAACGACGGTGACTGGCGTGGCGGCGGCGCGGCCACCGTCGACGAGCGCGGCGGCGAACTTCTCGATGCGTTCCACCCCCATGAGCAGCACCAGGGTGCCGCGCAGCCGGGCCAGTGCGGGCCAGTCCACCAGCGAATCCGGGTGATCGGGCGGGATGTGCCCGCTCACCACCACGAATTCGTGGGTGACGCCGCGGTGGGTCACCGGAATACCGGCCAGGGCGGGCACCGAGATCGCGGAGGTGACGCCCGGAACCACGGTCACCGGTACGCCGGCGTCCACGCACGCCTCGAGTTCCTCGTAGCCGCGGCCGAAGACGTACGGATCGCCGCCCTTGAGCCGGACCACGAATTTGCCGGCCTTGGCACCCTCGACGAGGGCGGTGTTGATCGCCTCCTGCGCCATCGCGCGGCCGTACGGGATCTTCGCCGCGTCGACGACCTCCACATGCGGTCCGAGTTCGGCGAGCAGCTCCGGCGGCGCCAGCCGGTCGGCGACGACCAGATCGGCGCGGGCGAGCAGCCGGCGGCCCCGCACGGTGATCAGATCGGGGTCGCCCGGCCCGCCGCCGACCAGCGCGACACCGGGTGTCACGGGTTCGGAGTCGTCGGCGATCACACCCGATTGCAGCGCCTCCAGCAGTGCGGTGCGCACCGCGGCCGATCGGCGGTGCCGCCCACTGGCCAGCACCGCGAGCGTCAGCCCGTCGTAGCGGGCGCTGGCGGGCGTGACGGCGGTGCCGAGGCGGGCGTTGTCGGCGCGCACGCAGAAGATGCGGCGGCGGGTGGCCTCCTCGACGACGGCGGCATTGGTCTCGGGCTCGTCGGTGCAGGCGATCGCGTACCAGGCGCCGTCGAGATCACCGTCGGCGTAGGCCCGCTGGGAGATGCGCAGTTGACCGGAGGCGGCCATCCCCTCCACCGCGGGGGTGACCGTCCGGCTGATCACCTCGATATCGGCCCCGCTGGCGATGAGCAGTCCGAGTCGGCGCTGGGCTACCGAGCCGCCACCCACGACGACGACGCGGCGGCCGGCCAGATCGAGCCCGACGACGTAGTTCGGGTCACCGGATTGCTGGTCGTCTGTCGTATTCGGCACAAGGTTTCAGCCTACGGCGTGGCCGGGCGAACTCCGCAATCACCCGTCGCGACGCCGCAGGCTGGGATTATCAGGGCTTCCAGGTGATCCGGCCGCCCTGGAAATCCTGGGCCTTGCCGCCGTTGTAGTCGTATTCGTCGCTGGTCGGCAGGCCGTAGCGGCCGCCGTCGGCGTTGCTGCCTTCCCACATGCCGAGAATCGATCCCCACACCGGGTGCGCGCCGGTGTTCGCCGACCACACGATGACGCCGCCGGGGAATCGGGTGAAGCGGCCCTTGCCGTCCTTGCCGGCCTTGGCCTCGTCGGTGAGCGGGAAGCCCAGCGGGCTGTTCTCCCAGCCCATCGAGCCCCACTTGTCGCGGATCAGGCCGCAGATCGCATGGGCGTCGGTGCCCACGGACCAGTAGATCGAGCAGCCGCGGTCGAAGACCTGGAATTTGCCGCCGTTCGCGTCGGACTCCGGTCCGGTCGGGTTGCCGAGGACCGCGGTACCGCCGGCGCGGTCGTATTCCTTCTCGATCGCCCCGCCGACATCGAACGCGCCGACCGGTCGGGCAGCCGCGATTCCGGCGCCCGTGCCGGTGAGCGCGGCCAGTGCGGCGGCGGCCGCGGCTGCCGTGCGCAGCCCGGTCCGGCGCGTGCTGCGTCTACTCTGTCTGCGACCTGACGAAGCCAAGTGAAACTCCCTTTACCTGCGAAGTTGGTGCGACGGAAGCTGCCGCCCCCGTCATCCTGCAGGGGTTACACCGGCTCTGCAACGCTCGCCGTATCACAGTCGAGACTCATCTCACAGAATTACACGAGGTGAATTCGGTCGCATCGGAAGTCGGCTCAGAGGCGGCCGTTGACCCGTTCCGGGGTCACCCGCACGATCACTCGCTCGGCGTCGGCGACGGAGGCGGGATTGAATTCCACGTACGGCAGGCCGGTGTATTTCGCCGACAGCCGGTCGGGCAGGGCCTTGTCGGGGTCGGGCGTGACGGTGGCGGTACCGCGGATCTCCGCGTAGACGTACGGATTGTCCGGCGGGTTGATCATGATCGTCACCCGCGGGTCGCGCACCACGTTCTTGTACTGCTGACGCGAGACGGTGGTGGAGTACAGCAGGTCCTCGCCCTCGCGCAGGAGCCAGGTGACGGTCAGATGCGGCTGCCCGTCGCGGCCGATCGTCGCCAGCGTGGCGAAAACCTTTGTGTCGTCGAGGATCTTCTTCAGGTCGTCGGAGAGTTCAGCACCCATGCCACGACACAACCGGGTGCCGCGCACGCTCATTCCCGCTCGCCGCCGGTACGTCACGGTGCGCTCGGCGCGTTCTATGCTGCGAACATGCGCCGAGCGGTGTTGCAGGTTCTGACCGTGCTGGTGACGGTGGCGGTCGCCGCCGCGGTGGCCGCCACCGCGTATGCCCAGGACCCCTATCGCGCGAGCGGCCCGACCGAGGCCCGCTACTCGGAGCCGGGGCCGTGGCAGGTCACCGAGCACTACGGATTCGGCTGCTGCGACAGCACCGGCGCCGCCTACGACATCTGGTATCCGACCGATGTGGCCGCGCGCGGTCCTCGCCATCCGATCATCACCTGGGGCGACGGCACGAACGCGCAACCCCGGCAGTACGCCCATCTGCTGCGGCATCTGGCGTCCTGGGGTTTCGTGGTGATCGCGACCGAGAATCGCAGTACCGGCTCCGGCGTCGACATCGCCGGAGCGGCACGGTATCTCATCGATCGAGCCGCCGATCCGGCGAGTGTCTTCCACGATCGGCTCGACACCTCGGCGATCGGCGCCGTCGGACATTCCCAGGGCGCCACCGGGGCGCTCAACGCGATGATCGAATCCGGCGGGCTGATTCGCACCGCCGTGCCGATCGAATTGCCCGCCCAGTCGTTCTGCTCGAACCGGTTGAGCTGCACCGACACTCGTCGCCTGGCGGGCGGTTCGGTGTTCTTCGTCAACGGCTCCGACGACGCGCTGATCTCCCCCTCGCAGAAGCTGTGGGCGCTTCCGGGACTGCAGTCCAACCAGGATTACTACGAGGCCACGCCGGCATCGGTGACGAAGGCGTGGGGCACACTGGTCGGCCCCAACCACAACGACGTCCAAGGTCAGCCCGACTGCGCCCGGGCCTCGTCGCCGTGCACCGACGGCGTGTACGGCTACCTCGGCTATCCGACCGCGTGGCTGGCGGCCCGGCTGTGGAGATGTGCCGCGGCGGCGGCCGCCTTCGCCCCCGGCACCGGGGAGTTCTATGCTCCGAATCCACACTGGGGCAACCAGATCGGTGCGACGGCCGGCTGACCTCACCCCTCGGGTGCGTCCTGGATCCAGTGGAAGCCGCGGCTGCGTTGCGGGAAGGCGTCCGGATCCTGGCGCCGGAAGGTCACCGTCACCGGATGCCCGTCCAGGTCGCCGGTGAACCGCAGCCGGTCCGGTCCCTGCTGTTCGTAGGCGAAGCCGCCGGCGGTCACGGATTGCCCCTCGGCACCGGGCACGGCGTGCAGGTCCAGGCGATGGGCGCCGGTATCGACCCGCACCTGTACGGGCACGAACGTCCCGTCCATCCGCTGATACTGCATGACCCCGTCGACGTCGAATACCGCGCGCTGCCAGCGGTCCCGGTCCGTGAGCAGCGGCGCGACCGGCTGCCCGTCGCGGCTGAATTCGTCGACCTGCCAGATCCCGTACAGCGGCGGTTTCGTCCGGCCCGGGCCCTCGTCCCACAACTGCAGGCTCACGTGGGTCAGAGCCACCGCCACCCAGACCCCGATTCCGATCTGCACCAGCGCCGCGAACCGGCGGGCCCGGCGGGTGCGGAACGGGTACGGCGCCGTCGAGCGTCCGACCGGGCGATCGAGCACCAGCACGTCCAGCAGCCGTCGCGCCTGCGGAGCGAGCAGCACCATCGACATCAGCATCAGGTGGCCGGACAGGATCTTGACCGGCACGTCGAAGGTCATGTTCAGGATGAAGACCTGCGCCATGCTCACCAGCGTCAGCATCGCGCCCACCGTCGCCGTGCGCGGAATGAACAGCAGGATCCCGGCCAGCAGTTCCGCGGCGCCGAGCAGGATCTCGTAGGCCGGGCTCATCCCGACCTGATTCCACAGCACCCCCATCGGCGTCAGGTTGCCGTAGGGCTCCAACAGCGTCGACAGCATCGGTTCGGGCATCTGGGTGGGGATGACCTTGGCGAAACCGTAGTTGAGCATCTGACCGGCCACACACAGCCGGAGCAACAGCAGAAACCACCCGGCCGGCCGCCGGTAATCGGCGCGACGGCGGTCGAACAGGGTCCAGATCAGCGTGCCGACGACGGCGACGACCAGGATGCAGAACACCAGCACCCACAGAATCGTCTGGTCGCCGCTGCCGTTGGGACTGAGCACCGGATGCACGCCGAAGACCGTGCGCCCGACCCACTCCAGCACCGGGCGCAGCAACCGCGGTTGCCACAGCACCGCGTCGGCGTCGAGCCAGCGGCCGAACCAGCCGGTGAAGGCGAACACGATCTGCGGATAGATCAGACAGAACAACCCGAAATACAGGAACGTGAACCGGAAGGCCACGCGGGTCAGGGGGTTCCAGCCCACCGCCGTCTCGGATTCGGGTTCCAGCCGCGGCGTTTCGGCCTGCGCCACCATGACACTCACTACCCACTCCTCTCCCCGACGGATCCGGCGCACGGCTGCGTCGCCGAACGCCGAGGCGAACGGGGTGCGCGGATCGGTGCACGACGTTACGAGGGCCCGCGGCGAAAGTCCTCAGGGCCGGACCCCGATTCCGCGCTACTCCGCGCGGCGTACGTGGCAGCACGAATCTCGCGGGCAAACCGGATCCCGGTGAGCGGAACGGCGGAAAATTCGCCGCCGATTCCGTGCCACCGCGCACTAGAACGCGTTACATTTCATCCACACGCCACCCGCGCCGGGCCGGATACCGCCGTGCCCGAGCGTAATGAGTTGGCGCACAGACGTTTTCATCCCGTCAGGAGGTCCGATATGTCGGGCGAATCCGATACCGACCCCGGGCAGCGGCGGCAACTGACCACCAGCGCTCGCGATCTCGACGAACTCGCCGAGCGACTCACCCAGTGGCTGGCCGGCAAGCTCACCGGCACCACCGCGCCGGTGATCACGGGGCTGTCGCGGCCACAGGCAGGTGGTATGTCCAGTTCCTCGGTGATGTTCGAGGCGAGCTGGGAGCGCGACGGCCGCACGGAGGGCGGCTCGTATGTGGCACGCATGCCGCCCGAGGAGGGCTCGTTCCCGGTCTTCGAGAACTACGACCTCGACACCCAGTACGCGGTGATGGCCGGCGTCGGCGCGCACAGCGATGTGCCGGTGCCGCGGCTGTGCTGGTTCGAGCCGGACGAATCCGTCCTCGGCACACCGTTTTTCGTGATGGAACGGATCCACGGCCGGATCCCGGAGGACAATCCGCCGTACGTCTTCGTCGGCTGGGTATTCGACGCCACGCCACAGCAGCGCATGCGGATCACCCGCGCCACGGTCGACATCATCGCGAGAGTCCACGCCATCGCCGACCCGGCGGCGAAATTCCCCGCCCTGGCCGGCGAAGGATCGTCACTGCGCCGCCACTTCGACGCCCAGCGCCACTGGTACCGGTGGGCGCTCGCCGACGACGGCTACCGAATCCCGTTGCTGGAGCGCGGTTTCGACTGGCTCGAACAGCACTGGCCCGCCGATCCGGGACCCGACGTACTGAACTGGGGCGACGCCCGGCCCGGCAACATCATCTTCGACGAATTCGACCCGGTCGCGGTGCTGGACTGGGAGATGGCCACCCTCGGCCCGCGCGAACTCGACGTGGCCTGGCTGATCTTCATCCACCGCTTCTTCCAGGACATCGCCACCCGTTTCGATCAGCCCGGCCTGCCGGACTATCTGCGCCGCGACGACGTGGTCGCGCGCTACGAAGAGCTCACCGGCCATCGGCCGCGCGATCTGGAGTGGTATCTCGTCTACGCCGCGCTGCGCCACGGCATCGTGATGGCGCGCATCAAGCGGCGGATGATCCACTTCGGTGAGGACACCGACACCGACGACCGCGACGACTACGTGATGCACCGGGCGGCCCTCGAGGCCCTGCTCGACGGCACCTACCAGTGGGATTGAGGAGATTGATGGCAGGCATCGACGGACATCCGGCCCACCAGGCGCCGGTTCCGCTGGACGAATATCCGGTGCACCAGACGCCGCTGTCGCTGGCGCGCGCGGCCACCACCGACCGAAACTTCTACGACCGCAGCTACTTCAACGCGCACGACCGCAGCGGCGGAACGATGCTGGTCACCGGCTTCGGCGTCTATCCGAATCTCGGCGTGATCGACGCCTACGCCGCGGTCCGCCGCGGCGATATCCAGCGCACGGTCCGATTCTCGGACGCGCTGCCACCACGCGATCTGAATATGAGCGTCGGCGGCTATCGCATCGAGGTGATCGAACCGCTGCGGCGCGTCCGGGTGATCTGCGAGCACGACGATCTGTCGTTCGACCTCACCTGGGACGGGTCGTTTCCCGCCGTCCAGGAGCAGCCGCATCTCATCCACACCGGCAGCCGGCCGATCATCGACGCGTCCCGGTTCGCCCAGGTCGGCTCCTGGTCGGGGACCCTGCACGTCGACGGTGACGACATCGCCGTCGATCCGGACATCTGGATGGGGACCCGAGACCGGTCCTGGGGTATCCGGCCGGTCGGCGAGACCGAACCACCCGGCCGCGACGCGAGCGAACCGGCGGCGGGATTCTGGTGGCTCTACGTGCCGCTGCGGTTCGACGACTTCGCGATCGTGGTCATCGTGCAGGAGAATCCGGACGGCTTCCGCACCCTCAACGACGCCGTGCGGGTGTGGCCGGACGGGCGCGTCGAACAGCTCGGCTGGCCGCGCATTCACCTCGACTATCGTTCCGGCACGCGGATTCCCGTCTCCGCGCGGCTGGAGATGACCGCCGGTGACGGCTCCCCGCTGACCGTCGAGGTGCGTGCGCACACCTGCATTCCGCTGCATATCGGCTGTGGTTACGGCGGCGATCCGGATTGGCTGCACGGGCAGTGGAAGGGGCGCGACTGGTCGTCGAGCAGCAGCTACGACCTGACGGATCCGGCGGTGGCCGGGCGAATTCCGTGGGGCGTGATCGACCACGTCGGACAGGCGCGGTGCGGCGACGCCGAGGGCTGGGGGTTGTTCGAACACGGCAGCCTCGGTCGTCACGACCCGACCGGCTTCGCCGATTGGACCTCGGTCGCACCGTAACCCGAGCCCGCTCCGCGAGCAGCATTGCCGGGGCCGCTCCGCGAGCAGCATTGCCGGGGCCGCTCCGCGAGCCGTGCCCGATGTGAGCTGGATCTCGGGTAGCCTGCGACGGATCGACGCCGGGCCGCCGGCCCGGGACGGCACAGCGAGAGGCAGGCACGATGAGCGGTTTCCGTGTTTCGCGTGGTACCTCCCAGGTTCTCCCCCGCCCGGCGCTGTCGTCCGGGCGGGCGTGGCGCGGCCGCACCCGGGCCGGGTTCGTCCTTGCGGCCGGGACGCTGGCGGGCGCAATCCTCCCGATCGTCGGGGCGGCTCCGGCCGAAGCGACGGTGGCCCCCACGATCGCGGTCTCGATGTCCGGTTCGGCACTGAGCCCGGTCAGCGGGGCGCTGGTCGGCTGCGCACAGAACGCGGTGGCGACGGTGCGCAACCCGGACGGCAGCCCCGTCACCCACGGCACGGTCGACTTCTTCAGTCACCTCTCGGGGATCAGCGGCAATATCGTCGGCACCGCGCCCGTGGTCAACGGGGTCGCCAGCATCGGATGGATGCCCGACCGGGCGGGCGAACACGTCGTCAGCGCGGTGTACTACGACGGACTCCCGGAACTCTCACCGGTCGCCGGATACACCATCGTGACGACCGCGAGCCTCGGCGGTGCCTGCGTATAAGACGGTGCGGGGAAACAACTTTCATATCCGACCGGCCGAATCCGCACCACCGCGGATCCGGCCGGGTTTCGTTCGGGCCGCCTATCCGCCGGGTTCGTCACGGCGGCCGGACCACGATTCGATCAGAGACGGGCGCTCGTGGCACCGCCTGCGAAACAGAGCCGGCGAGTATGGCGGGCGTCCCGCGTCATTCCTCCTCCGCGACGGCGACCGTGATGGTGCCGAACGCCCTCTTCGGCACGATCAACCGCCCGCGCCGACCCCAGCGCGCCCAGGCGAGCAGCGCGGCCGCTTCGGCGACACTCGGCGTGCCGACCGCGACGGCCGCACGGTCGCCCGGATGAGGAACGTCGACGTGAGCCAGTTCGTCCGCACCGAACCCGGTCACCGGCACCTCGAACGCGGCCGCAGCCGCCACCACTCCCGGCTCCTGTGCCCGCCGATCGATCGTCGCCAAACACCGGATCGCGCCCTCCCCCACCACTTTCCGCACAGCCGCCACGATGGCTTCCGCCGCGGGATCCGGCCGCGCCCCCAGTCCCACGATCACCGCCCCGCTCATCGAGGTCTCCTCGTCCGGCTACGGTAAAGGTATCTGTCGATCGGGCCCGAAGACGAAACATTCATCACCGTCACACGCTGGAGCATGCCGCGGCGAATCGTCTGCCTACCTCGACGAAACGCACTGCGGCCATGGGGTTTCCGGCAGGGTGGGTGTGCAGGTAGGACGCATGCACCTGACGTGCCACCGCACCTTCCCGGACCGCGGCATCGTCGTTGCGCCATCCCCAGGCGGGTAGGTGCGATCCCGTGGTGACCAAGCGGGTGCGGTGGAATTCGTGGCCGCGCACACGTTCTCCCGTGCGCCACAGCACCGAGTTGGCCAGCGCCACCGCATCCCGGTAGCCGAGGGTCAGGCGCGGTCCGAATTCGGCGGTGGCATCGAGGACTCCAGCCATGCGGTGCCCGTCCAGCGAGCGGGTCAGATAGAGCAGGCCCGCGCATTCGGCGTGAATCGGCATGCCTCGGGCTGCGGCCTCGGCGACCGCGATCAGCAGTGGCGTATTCGCGGCCAGATCGGCCGCATGCTCCTCCGGGAAGCCACCGGGCAGGATCAAACCGGCTGTCCCCGGGGGCAATTGCTCGTGCAACGGATCGAAGACCGCCACCCGCGCTCCGGCCGCCATCAGCAGTTCCCGATGTTCGGCGTAACCGAAGGTGAACGCCGGACCGCCCGCCATCGCGATGATCGGCGCCGACTCTCGCACCCCACTACCCGAGGCGGAAGTGGTTGCAAGCGTCTCCGGCCCGCCGTTCTGCTGCTGCCCCACCGTCTCCGCCGGGATCCGCGACCTGCCGATCGTAGGCGCCGTGCTGTCGAGAGGCAGCGCTCCGGGACCCCGCCACCGCAAATGCGGGGCCGCTGCCGCGACCTCACCGATCGGATCCCACGCGGGCCCGTCCACGTCGGCGGCCGCCAGTCGCGCGACCGCACCCACATCGACGTGCGCGCCGACGAGTTCGGTCATGGCCTCGACCGCCGCATGCGCCGCGGAACCGTGCTCGACCGCCGGAACGAGGCCGAGATGCCGTGCCGGAACCGATAATTCGTCCATCCGAGGTAGCGCGCCGAGCACCGGAAGGCCGACCCGGGCGCAGGCGGCGCGCAGCACCTGTTCGTGGCGCGGGCTGCCGACGCGGTTGAGGATCACGCCGCCGAGCCGGATCCCGCTGTCGAAGGTCGCGAAGCCGTGCAGCAGGGCGGCCAGGCTCTGACTGTGGCCGCGCGCGTCGACGACCAGCAGCACCGGAGCGCCGAGCAGCGCGGCGACCTGGGCGGTCGACCCCTCGGCGATCGGGGCGGGATTCGAGGCGTCGATCCGGCCGTCGAACAGGCCCATCACGCCCTCGACCACGGCCACATCGCAGCCCGCGCTGCCGTGCCGGTACAGCGGCACCACCCGCTCGGCACCGACCAGCACCGGATCCAGATTGCGTCCCGGCCGCCCGGCGGCCAGACCGTGATACCCGGGATCGATGTAGTCGGGTCCCACCTTGAACGGCGCGACCCGGTGTCCGGCGCGGCGCAGGGCTCCGATCAAACCGGTTGCCAGCGTGGTCTTTCCGCTGCCCGAGGCGGGCGCGGCGATCACCACGGCCGGAGTGCTCATCGGCCGCCCGCCGTCACCACTCGATACCTCGCTGACCCTTGCGCCCGGCGTCCATCGGATGTTTCACCTTGCTCATCTCGGTGACCAGATCCGCCGCGTCGACCAGTGCCTGCGGGGCGTCGCGGCCGGTGATCACCACATGCTGGTTGCCGGGCCGGTTCCGCAGCGTCTCGACCACCTCGTCGACGTCCACCCAGCCCCATTTCAGCGGGTAGGTGAACTCGTCGAGGACGTAGAAGCGGTGCTGTTCGGCGGTCAGCCGGCGCGCGATCTCCCGCCATCCGGCCAGGGCGGCGGCGGCGTGATCGTCCTCGCTGCCCTGTTTGCGGGTCCACGACCAGCCCTCGCCCATCTTGTGCCATTCCACCGGGCCGCCGGTTCCGGTCTCCTCGTGCAGCCGGCCCAGGGTGCGGAAGGCGGCTTCCTCGCCGACCTTCCATTTCGCGCTCTTCACGAACTGGAAGACCGCGATATCGAATCCCTGATTCCAGGCCCGCAACGCCATCCCGAACGCGGCGGTCGACTTGCCCTTGCCGGGACCGGTGTGCACCGCCAGCACCGGCTGATTACGCCGCTGGCGAGTGGTCAGTCCGTCGTCGGGAATCGTCTCCGGAACGCCCTTCGGCATCGCTGCATCCTCCTGGTCGAGCACCTACGCATCACATTCCCACATCCGCGCCCTCGGCTTGCCGCGCGGGTCCGGCCGTCGCATGGTCCGACCGGTCGCGGACGGCGTGGCGTGATCGCTCACGCCGCCAGGTGATGCGGCAGCCCGGACTTGACCGCGGCGGCGACCGAATCGCCGGTGAGCTCGCCGAGGCGCAGGTAGGTGGCGCGCAGTTCCCGGGCGAATTCGGCGGCCAGACCCAGCCGGACCATGCCGCGCTCGCAGTCCACGACCACACCGGCCACACCGTCGCGGGCGAGCAGGCGGGCGGCGGCGCGGGCACGCGGAATCGGATCGACACCGCCGGTGGCGCGGCCGTCGGTGAGCAGTACGACCATCGCGCGGCGCTGCGGATCGCGGACGTGTTCGCGCGCCACCACCTCGCGCGCCTTGAGCAATCCTTGTGCCAGTGGGGTTTTGCCGCCGGTGCGCAGATCGGCGAGGCGGCGGACCGCGATATCCACCGAGGAGGTCGGCGGCAGCACCAGTTCGGCCTCGCTGCCGCGCACGGTGATCACGGCGACCTTGTCGCGGCGCTGATAGGCATCGCGCAGCAGGGCCACCACCGCCCCGGTGACCGCCGACAGACGATCGCGGGCGGCCATCGACCCGGAGGCGTCGACCACGAACACCACCAGATTGCCTTCGCGCCCTTCGCGATACGCGCCCCGCAGATCGGTCGCCTCCAATGCCAGCGGGCCGTCGACGCGGCCGCGGGCATGCTGATGGGGCGCTGCGGCGAACAGGGTGCCCAGCAGATGCAGGCCGGTGGAGGTATCGGTGACCGACCGCACCACCCGGCCGTGCCGGGTGTGGGCGCGGGATCGGCGCCCGGGAGCACCCTCCCCGACCCCCGGGATCTCCCAGTGGGGCGGGCGGGCAACGGAATTCGCCGGGGTCGCCGCACTGCCCTCGCGGGCGCCGCCGCGCGGGCCGCCGCCCGGTGAGCCGGGACCGTCGTCGTCGGGGCCCTCGTCGCCGGGACCGCCGTCGGAGCCGTTGTTCTCGGCAGCTCCGGCGTCCGTATCCGGCTCGCGCTGGTCGTGATCGAACTCGCGCTGCGGATCGGACTCCGATTCCGCGGCGTCGCTTCGTGTTTCGTCTTCCGCGGCTCGACTCTGCTCGGCGCGGGCCCGTTCGGCCTCCTGTTCGGCATCGCGCATGGCATCGTCGAGTTGTTCGTCGGTGATGCCCGGTTCGTCGAACGGGTCGCGCCGACGGCGGTGCGGCAGTGCCAGTTCCGCGGCGATACGCACGTCGTCGGCAGTGACGCGGTCACTTCCGCGCCACGCCGCGTGCGCGGTCGCGGTCCGCGCCACCACCAGATCCGCGCGCATGCCGTCGACGTCGAAGGATGCGCACAGCGCCGCGATCCGGCGCAGTTCGATATCGTCGAGCGCCACCTCGGCGAGGCGTTCGCGTGCGGCCAGAATGCGCTCGGCGACGTCGCGATCGGCGGCGGCGTAGGCGGTCGCGAAGCCGGCCGGATCGGCCTCGTAGTCGAGGCGGCGGCGCACCACGGCCATCCGCACGTCCACATCGCGGGAGGCCGCGACGTCGACGGTGAGGCCGAAGCGGTCCAGCAGCTGCGGGCGGAGTTCACCCTCCTCCGGGTTCATGGTGCCGACCAGGACGAATCGAGCCGGATGCGAATGCGACACGCCGTCGCGTTCGATGTGCACCCGCCCCATGGCCGCCGCGTCGAGCAGAACGTCGACCAGATGGTCGTGCAGCAGATTCACTTCGTCGACGTACAGCACACCGTGATGGGCGGCCGCCAGCAGCCCCGGCCGGAACGCCTGTTCCCCGTCGCGCAGCACCCGCTCCAGATCCAGCGATCCCACGACCCGGTCCTCGGTGGCACCGACCGGCAATTCCACCAGCCGGGCGGGCCGCTGCCCACTCTCGTCGGCCACCGGCGGCAACAACTGCGCAAGCGCCCGCACCACGGTCGATTTCGCGGTGCCCTTCTCCCCGCGCACCAGTACCCCGCCGATCCCCGGATGCACCGCACACAGAATCAGCGCCAGCTGCAGCTGCTCCTGCCCCACCACCGCCGAGAACGGAAACCCCGCCTCACCGTCGTGATGCGG
This sequence comes from Nocardia aobensis NBRC 100429, assembly GCF_000308375.1. GTDB lineage: Bacteria > Actinomycetota > Actinomycetes > Mycobacteriales > Mycobacteriaceae > Nocardia > Nocardia aobensis. The sequence goes on from NZ_BAFQ01000134.1 coordinate 24,246, forward strand.
GGACACAGCCGATGCGGAATCACCTCGGAAATCGGACACGCCCCCACTGTATGCGCGCCCCGTTCCGCCCCCGCACCGGGCTGCCCTGTCCGCTAGAGCCGCTCCCCCGCAGCGATCCGCCGCACCACCAGTGGCAACACCACATGTTCGGCCTCCAGCACCCGCGCGGCCAGGGTTTCGACGGTGTCGTCCACGCGCACCGGAACCTCGCGATGCGCGATCACCCGGCCGGTGTCGTAGTCGCCGGCCACCAGATGCACCGTGGGCCCGGTGACCGCGACGCCGGACGCCAGCACCGCGTCGTGCACGCGATGGCCGAACATGCCGGCGCCGCCGAATCGCGGCAGGGGCGCCGGGTGGATGTTCAGTATTCGGGAATCGAAGTGCCGGCGCGTTCGTGGTCCGAGTTTCTTCATATAGCCCGCCGTCACCACCCAGTCGGTCGCATGCTCGGCCAGAGCGGCGCGGATCGCCTCGTCCAATGCGTCGGGGTCCGGATGTGTCGCGCCCGAGAGATGCCGGGTCGGAATGCGATTCTCGCGGGCGTAGGCCAGACCCGCGGCGTCGCTGTTGTTGCCGATGACGACCGCGATCTCGAAGCGCGCGCCGGGTTCGACGGAGGACCGGTGGAGGGCGCGAAGATTCGAGCCGTGGTGTGAGACGAGTACGCCGACTCGCAGATTGCGCACACCTCGCAGTCTCCCACAGCTGTACGAGGGATTCGGCGCGCCTCTCACCCGCCGAATACGCTGGGCGGGTGCGGGATGTGGTGCGGGGCTTCGGGTATCTGATGCGGGGGCAGCGGTGGGCCGTGGCGCATCGCCGGGAGCTGGGGCTGGGGTTGCTGCCGGGCGTGGTCTCGATGGTGCTGTATCTGGGGCTGCTGGTGGCGCTGGTGTGGTTCGCGGGGGATCTGGTGGCGTGGGCGACGCCGTTCGCGGCGCACTGGTCGTCGCCGTGGCCCGGACTGTTGCGCGGCGGCCTGGCCGTGCTGCTGGTCCTGCTGGGGCTGTTCCTGGCGGTGATCACGTTCACCGCGGTGACGCTGGTGATCGGCCAGCCGTTCTACGAGGCCCTGTCGGAACGGGTGGACCGGTCGCTGTCGGCCGACGGCCGTGCGCCGGAATCGGGACTGCCGCTGTGGCGGGAGGTGTGGATCGGGGTCCGCGACGGGGTGCGCATTCTGATCCGGGCCGCGGTGTGGGGTGTGGCGCTGTTCTGCGCCGGATTCCTGCCGCTCGTCGGGCAGACCGTCGTCCCGGTGCTCGGGGTCTGCGTGGCCGGGTTCTTCCTGGCGCAGGAACTGACCGCGGTCGCGATGCTGCGCCGCGGAATCGAGTTGCGCGAACATCTGACTACGCTGCGTTCGCATCGAATGCTGGTGTGGGGCTTCGGCATTCCGCTGGCGACCGCGTTCCTCGTGCCGTTCGTGGCGATCGTCCTGATGCCGGGTGCGGTCGCCGGCGCCACGATGCTCGCCCGCGAATTGTGCGGTGCGGACAGCGATCCGGCACCGGATCCGTCGCGGGACTGACAACCCGCACCCCGGCACCAGAGGGCCCCGCACCCGGGAACGGGATACGGGGCCGGCATCTCCGTGGTGGACCCGCCACTCAGCCCCTGCGCATGGGGATGTGCGCGATCCCGTCTTCCTCGTACTCCTCACCGTCGGGTTTGAACCCGTGCTTGGTGTAGAGGTCGACCAGATAGGTCTGGGCGTTCAAACGCACTGTCGCCGAACCGGCTTCGGCGATGGCCGCCTGCAGTACGCGGGTGGTGTAGCCGTGACCGCGCGCCTCGGGGGTGGTGCACAACCGGCCGATGCGGAACGACTTCACCCCGTTGTTGTGCTCCTCGAGCAGCCGCAGGGTGCAGATGATCTCACCCTCGTCGTCGAGCCAGAAGTGGCGTGTCTCGGGGAGCAGATCGAGCCCGTCCAGTTCCGGATAAGCGCATTTCTGCTCCACGACGAACACTTCGACGCGCAGTTTCAACAGCTTGTACAGCGTCGCGGTATCGAGATCCGCGGCCCACGACCGTTTGAGCGCAACCGTTGACATCATCGCGTCTTGCTATCACATGATTCAGCTGTGCGCGACCCCAGCGGCGATCGGCGTGTTGTCGACACGGCCGCTGCCGTTGAGATTGAGGGCCTTGGTCGACCAGTCCCACACCTCGTGGAACAGCGCCTGATTCTCCGAGAGCTTCACACCCAGCGACGGCACCATTTCCTTGAGCTTCGGTGTCCAGTCGGCGTATTCGCTCGGGAAGCACCGCTGCAGCACATCGATCATCGCGCTGACCGGCGGTGATCAGCTCCCAGTCGTGGCCGTCGGCACGCGGGATGAACTCCTCCATGGTGTTCACCTTGCCCGCCGGCGACTTCAGCAGTTCGCTGACGAGGTACTTGACCAGGCCGAGTTCGGTGACGCCGACCCCCAGCATCGGGGTGACGTTGCCGGCCCGCACCGACTTGAACAGGTCGCTGAACTTGCCGTCCTTGAGGAACTTCGGGGTCCAGCCGGCATAGGGGCCGAACAGCAGGCCCGGCTTGCCGTTGATGACGCGAGTGTCCAAGTGCGGCACCGACATCGGCGGCGCACCGACGGCGGCCTTGCCGTACACCTTGGCGTTGTGCTTGGCGATCAGCTCGGGGTTGGTGCAGCGCAGGAACTGGCCGCTGACCGGGAATCCGGCGAAGCCCTGGATTTCCTTGATGCCGGCCTTCTGCAGCAGCGGCAGCGCGTACCCACCCGCGCCGACGAAGACGAATTTGGCGTCGATCGTGCGCGTGGTGCGGGTGCGGGTGTTGCGAACCTTGACCGTCCAGCTGCCGTCGGACTTCTTGGACAGGTTGCGCACCTCGTTGCCGAACGCGATCTCCACGCCCGAGGAACCGAGGTAGGCCAGCAACTGCTTGGTCAGCGCGCCGAAGTCGATATCGGTGCCGGTCTGGGTCCAGTTCAGCGCGACCGGCTCGGAGAAGTCGCGGCCCCGGGCCATCAGCGGGAGGCGGCGGGTGAATTCGTCCGGGCTGTCGATGAACTCCATGCCCTCGAACAACGGGTGCCGCGACAGCGCCGCGTGGCGCTTGCGCAGATAGTCCACACCGTCGGCACCGTGGCAGAAGCTCACGTGCGGAATGGGATTGATGAAGCCCGACGGGTCGGCGAGCACGCCGTTCTCGGCGCCGTAGGCCCAGAACTGGCGCGACACCTGGAAGCGCTCGTTGATATCGATCGCCTTGGTGATGTCGACCGAACCGTCGGCGGCCTGCGGCGTGTAGTTCAGCTCGCACAGCGCCGAGTGGCCGGTGCCCGCGTTGTTCCACGGGTCGCTGCTCTCGGGCGCGGCCGCGTCCAGCCGCTCGAACATGGTGATCGACCAGTCGGGCTGCAACTGGCGAAGCAGTGCGCCCAGGGTGGCACTCATGATGCCGGCACCGATGAGGACTACATCGGTCTTTTCAGTCATCGCAGCGTTCGGCACGGGGTGATCGACTTCCTTGTCCAGCGCGGGCACTTGGTGAGCGGGTAATGAGGTTACCCGCCGTTCACTTCAACTTGATTCTGCCCCTCACCATGCCCGTTTCCGAAACCGTCACACATGCGCGTTCGCCACGGCTCGCCGTGCACGCCCCTGAGCGGGTCGAATATCGTGAAGCTGTGACGAACGAGACGCCCCTGGCCCCGTCGACCACCCACGCCTGGCAGCCCGATGTTCTGGGCGAGGGATATCGGCAGCTGACCATTCCGCTCGGGCCCGATCCCGACGGTGAGGGCGTCGTCGACGCCACCCTGGTCCGACACGAGCCCGATATCGCCGAGCCGGCCACCAGCGCCGTGCTGTACGTGCACGGCTTCACCGACTACTTCTTCCAGAAGCATCTCGCCGAGCACATGAGTGCGCGCGGCTATCGCTTCTACGCTCTGGACCTGCGCAAGTGCGGGCGTTCGCGCCGGCCCGGCCAGACCGCGCACTACGTCAGCGACCTGCGGCTCTACGACGCGGAACTGGATCGCGCGGTGCAGATCGTGCGCGAGGAGACCGGATTGCCGGTGTTGCTGATGGCGCACTCCACCGGCGGTCTGGTGTTGCCGCTGTGGCTCAACCGCCGCGACGCCGCCGCCGAGGGCATCACCGGACTCGTGCTCAACAGCCCCTGGTTCGATCTGCAGGGCCCGGCCTACTACCGCCACGTCGGCACCGCCGTGATCGGCGGTGTGGGCCGGTTGCGCGCGATGACTCGCCTGCCCGGCGGCGAACTGAGCACCTACGGCGACAGCCTGCACACCAGCGTCTCCGGCGAGTGGGACTACAACCTGGATTGGAAGCCGCTGGCCGGGTTCCCGGTGCATCTGGGCTGGCTGCGCGCCATCCGCAGGGGCCATGCGGAGCTGCATCGCGGGCTCGACGTCGGCGTTCCGGCGCTGATCCTGCGATCGAAGGTGACGAAGTTCATGCGCAAGTACGGCCCGGCCGCCGATGTGTCGGATGTGGTGCTCGATGTGCGCCAGATTCAGCGCTGGTCGGGATGTCTGGGCGGGCGCACCAACATCGTGCCGATCGAAGGCGCTCGCCACGACGTGTTCCTCTCGGCGCCGGAGGTGCGCTCGCATGCGTTCACCGAGCTGGACGCGTGGCTGAGCTGGTTGCGCGACTTCCGCGACGCACACTGAATCACGTTGCCGCGCAGAGTGTTCGCCGCAGTTCTATCGGGAGCTCGCGCTCACCACAGACCCGAGCGCAGCACGATCTCGGTGGCGAATTCGTGATCGGCCTTGATCGGCACCTCGGCGGTGTCGACCTGGGTGACACGGAATTCGCCGAAGACGTGGCGACCGCAGGAATCGGCGACCCCGCGCGGCAGGTCCTCGGTGGCGATGACGGTGGTGGGCAACTCCACGGCCGGGCAGGTGGCATCGGCGGCGGTTCCGTCCACGGCCACGGCCGGATGCGGTCGCCCGGCCACCACCAGTCCGACGAATCGGCCGAAGCCGCGCGCGCCCAGCTGCCAGGCCAGTTCCGCGCCCGCGCCGTAACCAGCCAGGTTGGCCCAGGCCACGCCGAGATCGTCGAGGATGGCGTAGACCGCGGCCTTGTCCAGGCCGTCGATCGACTCCACCGTGATGGTGCGCAGATCGGAATTGTGCAGTCGCTCGCACACCTGGTCGTAGACGTCGGCCGGAGCTCCGGCGTCGGGTAGCAGCAGCACCGTATGCCTGGACTCCGGCCCGCCGACTCGTACGGTCCAGGCGCGGTCACCGACCGCGATTCGCCGGGTCTCCATGCCGATCAACGCTACACGGGAGCGGACGGGCGCACGCCATGTCCTCGGCCACGTTCCTCGCCCGGTGATGACGCGGATCGCACCGCTGTGAGGTGGGTGGCCCCGGCACCGGAAACTCGATCGCGGCACATCGAGCGAGTACGGCATCGGTCCGCGAACGGTTCCGGAGCGCCGCGCGCGACCGGACCAGCACTCACCGGCCGACGGTGAGAGTGGGCAACCCCGCGGGTGCGCCGTCGCTGATCAGGCGCTCGAGCGCCGCGATGTCGAGGTGTTTCTCGATCAGGTCGGCGAGCAGATCCAATTGAGCGGTACGCACCGCCTCCACACAGGTATCGGAGGCGACCGCGAAGCCGGTGCGACCGGCCTGCCGCGCGGCCTCTCGCAGCCAGGCGCGGCGGAACTCGTCGGATTCCAGCAGCCCGTGCAGATGTGTGCCGCGAACGGCCCCGCGCACGCTGCCTTCGCGCCTCTCCGGATCCGTCTCGACACCGCTGGTCTCGACCCAGGCCGGATCACCGCTGCGCCGCACCCGGCCGTGGTGAATCTCATAGCCGGACAAGGGGATTCCGGCGACGGCTCCCCCGCTCGCCGCGCCGTGGCCGGCAGTGCGTCGCAGCACCTTCGGATCGGCGAATTCGATCTCGAGGTCCAGCAGGCCGAGACCGGCGACCTCGCCCGCCCCGGATTCGACGTCGTCGTGGATGCGGCGGCCGAGCATCTGATAACCACCGCAGATGCCCAGCACCGGTTTTCCGGCGCCGGCGTGGGCCACGATCGCGTCCGCGATTCCGGTGCGGCGCAACCAGTTCAGATCCGAGACGGTGGATTTGCTCCCCGGAACGACGACCACGTCGGCGCCGGCCAGCCGCGATGGGTCGCTCACCCAGCGCACCGAAACCCCCGGCTCGCACGCCAGCGCCTCGATATCGGTGGAGTTGGAGATGCGTGGCAGCCGGATCGCGCCGACGCTCAGCCATTCGGTGCCCACCGGCGGGCGCGGGCGGCCGACCGGGGCGTCGGCGACCGTGCCGAGCGAATCCTCCGCGTCGATCCACAACTCGTCGCTGTAGGGCAGGACCCCGAGCGTCGGGCGGCCGGTGAGCGCGGTCAGCTGGTCCAGCCCCGGCCGCAGCAATTCCACGTCGCCGCGGAACTTGTTGACGATGTAGCCCGAGATCAACTGCTGATCCTCGGGATCGAGAATGGCGACGGTGCCGAACAGGTGCGCCAGCACCCCGCCGCGATCGATATCGCCCACCAGCAGGACCGGCAACCGCGCGGCCCGCGCGAGACCCATATTCGCCAGATCGGTCGCGCGCAGGTTGATCTCGGCGGGTGAGCCGGCGCCCTCGCAGATCACCACGTCGAATTCGGCACGCAGGGCGGCGAGTTCACCGGCCACCACCTCTCGCAACCGCCGCCGGTGCCGGAAATAGTCGCGGGCGCCCACGGTGTCGACGGCGATACCGCGCACCACCAGCTGCGAGCGGCGATCGCTGCCGGGTTTGAGCAGTACCGGATTGAACCGCACGCTGGGTTCGAGGCCGCAGGCGCGCGCCTGCAACGCCTGTGCCCGTCCGATCTCACCCCCGTCCAGGGTTACGACCGAATTGTTGGACATGTTCTGCGCCTTGAACGGCGCCACCCGCACGCCGCGCCGCGCCAGCATCCGGCAGATGCCGGCCACCACCACGCTTTTGCCGGCATCGGAGGTGGTGCCGGCGATCAACAGCGCGCCGTTCACCGCGTCACCGCGCCGGCCGCAGCGGCGAACCTCATGGGAGCGTGAGGATTTCGGCGCCTTCCTCGGTCACGACCAGCGTGTGCTCGAATTGCGCGGTCCACTTGCGGTCCTTGGTGACCACGGTCCAGCCGTCGTCCCAGATCTCGTAATCGATACCGCCGAGGTTGATCATCGGCTCGATGGTGAAGGTCATACCCGGCTCGATGACCGATTCGATGGCGGGCTGGTCGTAGTGCAGGATCACCAGGCCGCTGTGGAAGGTCGGGCCGACACCGTGGCCGGTGAAGTCGCGGACCACGCCGTAGCCGAAACGGTTCGCATACGACTCGATGACCCGCCCGATCACGTTCAGCGCACGACCGGGCCGGACCGCCTTGATGGCCCGCATGGTGGCCTCGTGGGTGCGCTCCACCAGCAGCCGGGCCTCCTCGTCGACGTCACCGGCGAGGAAGGTGGCGTTCGTATCGCCGTGCACGCCGTTGATGTAGGCCGTGACGTCGATATTGACGATGTCACCGTCCTCGATCACCGTGGAGTCCGGAATGCCGTGGCAGATCACCTCGTTCAGCGAGGTGCAGCAGGATTTGGGGAAACCCTTGTAACCCAGGGTCGACGGGTAGGCCCCGTGATCGCAGAGATAGTCGTGCACGACGGCGTCGAGATGATCGGTGGTGACGCCCGGGGCGACGGCTTTACCGGCCTCCTGCAGCGCCTGGGCGGCCAGTTTGCTCGCCAGCCGCATCTTCTCGATGGTCTCCGGCGTCTGCACCCACGGTTCGCGGCCCTCGTTCACGGTCTTCTTCCACGCGTACTCCGGCCGCTCGATCGAGCGCGGCACCTCGCGCACGGGCGAGAGCGTTCCGGGGGCGAGTGGCTTGCGGGTGCGCACAGACATGTATCCAGACTATCCGCCCCGGGACGGGGCCACGGCGGCGACGCCGCTGTGCGCTGGGGTTACCGGGCGGGCGGCGCGGTGACGCCGCTGACGAGGTCGGTATAACCGTCGACCAGTTCGGCGAGGTGATACCAGTGCTTGTGGGTGGTGTCGCTGCGGGCGCCGTCGCGGTCGATGGCACGGTTGGCGGCGACCCAGCTGCCGGCCATGCGGTCCACCATCGGCCCGAGGACATCGGTGCGCAGCGCGACACCGGTGCGATAACCCGGCAATTCGCGTTCGACCCATTCGTTGATGTCGTCGATGAGTTCACCGCGGCGGCAGTCGATTTCCGCGATGAGAATCGGGTCGGCGATCTGCGCGCGCCGGGTGTGCAGTTCGGCCAGCGCCCGGGCGGACCGCAACAGTTCGCGGTCCGGGAATCGCCGACCTTGGAAGGCGCACAACAATTGCGGGGCTGCGGGTAACGCACTGGCAATCGAAGTCGTCATCGTCGCACCGTCATCACTGATCTCCGGATTTCGCTCGTCCGTCGTTCGGATCGAATGTGGCGAATTCAAGGGTAGATCGGATTCTGCTCTTGCATATGCAAGAACGCAAGATTGCGTCCGCATTGCTGGAATCACGGTGTGGTCACAGTCTTCCCGGCGTCGGGGTATGCCCGCGACGTGCGGTGATACCTCGAGAACGACTGCGCTGGCAATCATTTCACGGGCCGTCCATCCATGGCCGGAATCCGCGACGGCGCGTCGGCAGTGATCATGCGACGCGCTCAGTGTGGCGACAAACCACGCAAAACGATCTCCATGCCGCCGCGAAACTCCTCCTCGGCGGAGATGTCGCGGGCCTGCGCGGCGGTTTCGATGAGGTACGGATAGTCGGCCGGCGGCAGCGTAGTGATCGCCGCGGTGCCCGCACCGCCGATCGCGGCATGGTGTTCGTTCTCCAGACAGCCGAGCAGAAAGGCCACCAGCGTCCGCTGAGCTATCACTCGCTCCCGCCCCGTGAAACCGCCCGCGGTGAGCGCGGCGAGGGTGGCATCCATCCATCGCAGTGCGGCCGGACTGGCGTGCCGATGCCGCGGCACCAGCGGCGCCGCCGCCGGATGGGCCGCGACCGCCGCCCGCATGCGCTCGAGCAATACCGCGATCGCCGCCCGCCAGTCGGCGTCGACGGGGGTGGACACATCGACGTCGCCGAGCAGCCGGTCGACGATCAGCACTTCGAGAGCCTCCCGGTCGGCCACATAGCGATACAGCGCCATGGTGGCCATCCCCAGTTCGGCGGCCACCGCGCGCATGGTCAGACCGGGCAGGCCCGCGCGGTCGATCACGGCGAGGGCCGCCGTCGACAGGTCCGCGGTGGTCAGCGAGCGAGGGCGGGGCACGGATTGACAGCGTACAAGATACGCGCATACTGGTCCGTAGGCGTACGAGGTACACCTACCTACCGAGGAGCATGCATGTCGGCACCCACCACCGTCGCGAGCCGGACCCTGACCGCGGTCACCGGCGAACCGATTCCCGTCCCCGATCCCGATCGCCTGATTCATCTGCAATTCCGCCGGTTCGCCGGATGCCCCATCTGTCATCGCCATCTGCGCACCTTCGTCACCCGGCATGCCGAGATCGAGGCCGCCGGAATCCGCGAAGTCGCCGTCTTCCATTCCGCGGCAGCCGAATTGACCGACTATGCCGCCGATATCCCGTTCGACCTGATCGCCGATCCGGACAAGACGCTGTATCGCGAATTCGGCGTGGAATCCGCACCTCGCGCACTGCTGCATCCGCGGGCGTGGCCAGGCATCGCACTGGCGATCGGCAGCGCCGTCGGACCGATGGCGCGCGGCGAACAACCCACCCCCGCGGCACCCCGCAGGGCGGCCGCCTCGGCCTGCCCGCCGATTTCCTCATCGCCTCCGACGGTTCCCTCGCCGCCTCCCACTACGGCACACACGCCGACGACCAGTGGACGGTCGACGACGTGCTCTCCCGCGCACGGAAAGCCGGCTGACGAAGGCCGGGCCGGTCAGGCGGTGCTCGCGTGCATCTCCCAGATCAGCACCTCGCTCGGCGCCACGGCCGTGATGCGTTGCCCGCCGGTGGCCGTGGTGCGAACCGCGTCACCGGCGGACAAGCTCGTCCGCCCGTCGGCCGTGCCCTCGAAGACGACGGATCCGCGGGCGAGGAAGATGTGGCCGAACGGCGCCTCCGGCACCAGGACCGAACGGCCCGGGTCCAGCCGTGCGACATGGAAGGCCGCGTAGCGGTTGCCGAGGGTGATCGCCGTCTCGCCGCGGTGCCGGGACATTCCGGATGCGACGGTGACCAACTCGTTGTGCGACAGGCCGGCCTCGACATCGGCTTCCTGATAGCTCGGCGTCCGACCGGCCTCGTCCGGCGGAATCCACATCTGCACCACGTGCAGGTTCGCGCGCTCGCCGTACACCGCGCCGTTGCGCTCGGAATGCAGGATGCCGGTTCCCGCGCTCATGCGCTGCGCCAGACCGGGACGGATCAGGCCCGAGTGGCCTGCCGAATCCTGGTGCACCACAGTGCCTTCCAGGACCCACGTGACGATCTCGGTATTCAGATGCTGATGCGTGTCGAAACCGGCACCGGCCTCGACGACATCCTCGTTGTGCACCAGCAACATTCCGTGCGCGTTGGCGGCGAGATCGAAATTGCCGGTCGCGGGAAACGACTGCCGGGAATCGAGCCATTCGTTCTTCCAGCCGTATCGCTGCCCGGACCGTACGACCCGCACCGCCTCCACTGCCGTCGGCGCCATGGCGATCGACCTCCGTTCCACCGTATTTCTCCTGCTGCAATCCGCGGGCAATCGCGGATATTCCCAGCGGGCAGGATCGCGCCGGGACCTGCGCGGCGGGCGGTATGCTCGCCCGACCGTTCCCATATCCGTGGAACGTGCTCGAGCGTCCCGAATCTCACAAGGAGTACGCGCGCGATGGCAGGTAAACGCACGGTGCTGACGGTTCAGCTGCGGCGGCTCGCCGCACTGCTGTCGGAGATGCGTGAGCAGGCGGGGATCAGCAAGGAGGTGGTCAGCGCCCGCACCGGCATCAACGTCACCACGCTCTACCGGATCGAAACCGCGCAGGCGCGCCCGCAGCGACGCACCCTCACCGCGATGCTCGACCTGTACGGCATCGGCGAACCGCAACGCTCCGACGCGGTGCAGTTGCTGATGGAGGCGCAGAAGCCGGGTATGTCACGCCCGTTCGAGGCGGCTGTCTCGGAGGTCTACGCCGCCTACATCAACTTCGAGACCGAGGCGCTGTCGGCGCGTCTGTTCCAGACCTCGTTCATCCCCGGCCTGCTGCAGACCGAGCGCTACGCGTGGGCGGTCCTGGATACCGCGATGCCCAAGGTCGAGACCTCGGTGATCGAACAGCGCCTGCGGGCCCGGGTGGAGCGCTCCAAGGTGCTGACCCGCGACGGGAATCCGCTGGAATTGTGGGTGGTCCTCGACGAGGCCGCGATCCGCCGGGTCGTCGGCGGGCCGGAGGTGATGCGCGAGCAGTTGCTGCGCCTCACCGAGGACACCGACAAGCGCAATGTCATCCTGCAGGTGCTGCCGTTCGGCGCCGGTGCCCATCCGGCGATGGTCGGCTCCTTCGTCGTCCTCGACTTCCCCGATCCGGCCGACCCCGAACTGGTCTACGTCGAAGGCATCGCCGGCGACGATATCGTCGAGGGCCACAACGAGATTCGGCGCTTCGGCGTGATGTTCGACCAGTTGCGCGCGATGGCGTTGAGCCCGCGTGATTCCGCGGAGATGATCAACGAGATCGCCGACGGACTGCGCTGAGCGACCCCGTCCCGGCCCCGCTCACTGCCGGCTGGCACGCCGGAATCCGACCGCCGCCGGCACCGCGAACACGACCATCGCACCGACCGACCATCCCACCGTCGCCCACAGCGGCCCGCGGGCCGACTCGCCGAGCGCCAGCGCGCTCATCGAGTCGATCGCCGTGGACAGCGGCTGATGGGCCACGATCGGCTGCGCCCAGTCGGGATAGGCGGGCAGCGGGACGAATCCGGTGCTGAAGAACATCAGCAGCGAGGACCCGAGCGAAATGGCCTCCACCACGAACGTTTTGGCCGAATACACCGCCACCGCCGTCACCATGGTGGCGAATCCGATTCCGTAGAGCAGCGGCACCCCGAGCACCGCGAGTGCGGCGGCGGGACGGTGGAACCGGAAACCGAGCGCCATGCCCACCGCGAAGAGCACCACCGTGCAGAGCACGATCCGGGCGACCTCGGCGAGCAGCCGCGACAGCAATCCCGAGGCGCGGTGTACCGGCAGCGCCCAGAACCGGCCCAGCAGACCCGCGTCGCGTTCGCGGCCCAGCGTCACCGCCCCGGCCAGCGATCCCGACATCACCGACACCATGGTCACCATCGGCACCGAACCGTAGAGCGCGTCGACGCCGGAGAACGACGAGATCTGCCGGCCGAGCACCGTATTCAGCATCACCAGCAGCAGCGCCGGGAAGACCAGGATTTGCGCCGTCGTGAGCGGATCGCGGCGCCACCGCCGCAGCAGCCGGCCGGTCTGCACCAGGGTCTGCGGCAGCAGATACCGCCAGCGCTCGGTATCCACCTGCACGGTGGCCAATTCGCGCACTGCGGTGTCCGCCCCCGTCATCGCTGCCTCCGTACGGCCAGCACCACCGACCCGGCGCCGAAGACCAGCAGCCCGGCCACCGTCCACACCACACCCGGCCCGATCGTCGACCGGTCCACCGCCGTCGCGAAACCCGGCTTGTCACCCGCGAGCGCCCGCATCGCGTCGACGAACTGCGACACCGGCTGGTTCCGTGCGAAACCCTGAATCCACGGCGGGAATTGAGAGGCCGGCGCGAACCCGGTGGACACCATGCCGAGAATCAACTGCGGCAGGATCAGCACCTGGGTGGTGGCCTCCGGCGACTTCGACAGCGCCCCCAGCAGATCACCGAACAGACCCAGCATCACCCCGACCGACACCGCGAACAAGACGAAACCCAGGGTTTCCCAGTTACTTCCGCCGAATCGAAAACCGATCACGTGCGCGGCCAGCAGCGCCGCCGCCAATGCGACCACGACGCGGTATCCGGTGGCGGCGGTGCGGGCCGTCAACGGTGCGATCGACGGAATGGGCATGGTCGCCAGCCGGGCATCGAGACCGTCGCGGGCATCGACCGCCGCGCGCAGCGCGGCCGCGGACGCGCAGAACGACACCGCCTGCATGACGATCATCGGCATCAGGAACTGGGCGTAGCTGCTCGCCCCGTGCCCGGCGAAACTCATCACCCGATTCAGCGGTACGTAGAACCCCAGGGTGAACACCGTCGGCGCCAGCACCGCCGTCAGCACCTCGCCGTTGCGCAGCGACGGCCGGATCTGGCGCCGGGTGAGCACCCAACACGGCAGCCACCAGCCGCGCAGCACGGCATGCGCGCCCCGCCGCGGCATCGCCTGGATTCGCACGGTCATCGCCTGCTCCGTTCGCACCCGGTCGGCATCCGTCCATCACACCAGACCCGGGGCCGCCGCGGCGCGATCTCCGCGCAAAGCGCGGTCCGATTCGCGATGTATGTCGCGACCTACCGGCTCTCGTCCCGGACGAACCGGACCAGGCCGCGTGGTCCTCCCACCCTCTGCGGCGCGGGGAACTAAGCTGTGCGCCGTGCTCGAACCCCAACCCGCCGTCGCCCCCCATCCGGATATCGCCCATCTGGCTCCGCTGCTGGGCACCTGGCGGGGCTCCGGCCACGGGGAGTACCCGACCATCGAGCCGTTCGACTATCACGAGGAAATCCGGTTCGGCCACGTCGGCCGGCCGTTCCTCACCTACCGGCAGCGCACCCGCCACGCCGGCGACGGCCGCTCGCTGCACGCCGAGACCGGCTATCTGCGCTCGATCGGCGCGGACCGGGTCGAACTGATCCTCGCCCATCCCACCGGGATCACCGAGATCTGCGAAGGGCGGATCGCCGTCGCCGAGGACGGGCTGCGGCTCGAACTCGATTCCACTCATATCGGCAACTCCAGTACGGCGAAGTCGGTCACCGCGCTGGGCCGCTCGATCCATCTGTCCGGGGACACGATCGATTACAAGCTGCGGATGGCGGCCGTCGGGCAACCGAAGCAACACCATCTGTCGGCCAGCTTGCACCGCGCTGAACAGAATGAGAAATTGACGGGGTAACCAGGCTTTTCATGGCCTTTTCCGCTGCGCATTCCGGCACAGGGGGTTGTCGGCGCGCGGTTCGCCGGTTTACGGTTTTCCAGGTCGGCTAATAGTCGGCGAACCCGATGGTTCGATGCCAGTGGCTCTCACTCACCGACAAGGGAGAAGACCATGAAGCGTTCGACGCTCACGCTGATCACCGCGGGGATGATCCTCGCCGGGACCGGGGCCGTGGAGATTCTGGGAGATGGTTCGGCCGGGGCGTCACCCCCGACCGAGCACGCGACCTCGGCATCCGTCGGTGGAACGGAGGTGCAGGGACAATAAACGGCACCCGAACTACACAGCTTTCACCCCCGTGACCGGACGCGCCGAGCGTCCGGTCACGATCGTTTCAGGCACTCCCCGGCGGCAGAGCCGCCAGCATATCCCTGGTCACCGCGACCGCGTTGTCGGAACTTCCGCCGCGCACCAGCAGGGTGGCCCACGCCAGATCGCCGCGATAGCCGATGAACCACGAATGCGATCCGCCGTCGACCTCCGCCTCACCGGTCTTGCCGAACACCTCACCCTGGTCGGCGATCCGCTCCGCCGTACCGCCGGTGACCACCTTGCGCATCATCGCCTGCAACCCCTCCACCACCTGCGGCGACAGGTTCGGCCGATCGCCGTGCACGGCCGTCTCGTGCCCGGAGATCAGATACGGCGTCGGCGCCGAGCCGTGCGCGACCGTCGCCGCCACCAGCGCCATGCCGAACGGACTGACCACCACCTTGCCCTGGCCGATACCGTCCTCGGTGCGGACCACCTCGTCGTCGGCGTGCGGCACCGAACCCGATACGGTCGGCAACCCGGCCACGGTGTAGTCCGGGCCGACTCCCATCCGTGCCGCCGCGTCGGTCAGTGCCGTCCCCGGCAGTTCGCTGGCCAATTTCGCGAAGGCCGTATTGCAGGAACGTTCGTACGCCGTCGACATCGGCACATCGCCGAGGGAGAACTCGTCGTAGTTCGGAATCGTGCGCTCCCCCACCACGATTCGGCTCGGGCATGGGACGACGGTGTCCGGGTTCGCGATGTCGGCGGTCATCGCGGCGGCGGCGGTGACGGTTTTGAAGGTGGAGCCGGGCGGATACAGCCCGGTCGTCGCGACCGGACCGTCGGTGTCGGCGGCCTCGTTCTGCGCCACCGCGAGGATCGCTCCGGTCGAGGGCTGGATCACCACCATCATGGTCTGCTCACGGCGCGGGTCGACGGCCCGCTGCGCGGCGTTCTGCACGGTGCGGTCGATACTCAGCGAGAACGACGGTGCCGGTTGCGGCGCAACCTCTTTCAGCACATCGGTGTCGACACCGTCGGCATTCACGGTGACCACGCTCCAGCCGGCCTTGCCGTCGACCTCGTCGATGACGGTCTTGCGGATCTGGGTCATCAGATCGGGCGCGAAATGCCGGTCGGTCGGGATGAGGTCCCATTGCCGGTCGGTGGTCACCCCGGGCAGGCCCAGCAACTGTCCGCTGACCTGATCGAATTCCCAGTCGCTCAGGCCCAGCACGAGTGCGGGGCCGCGTTGTTTGCGGGCGGCGGCCAGGATCGCGTCGGTGGTCACGGTGTCGTCGAACTGCTTGAGCGCGGCCGACAGCGCACCGGCCACATAACCCGGGTCCGGGGCGTCGGACACCGTGAACGATATCCGGTGCACCACACCCGGAACCAGGACGTCGCTGCCGGATCGTTCGTTGACCCGGGCGCGAGGCGCCGGGGTGGTGCGCAGGTGCAGATTCTGGGTGTCACCCAATTTCGGGTGTATGTCGGAAGCGCTCCAGCGCACCTTCCACTGCCCGCCGCTGCGGCCCATCTGCAACTGTCCGGAGTAGGTCCAGACGCGGTCCTTCGGCAGTGTCCACTCGTAGGTGTAGTCGACGGTGGCGGTATCGCCGGTGACGCGCGCGGAGCCGGTGTGCGCGGTCAGGTGCTGTGCCTGCAGGTTCTGCCACGCCGAAGCCAGTGCCGCCGAGGCCTTCTCGGGCTGCGTGGTCAGATCGGCGGCGTCCGCCGGATCCTGCCGGGCGAAGGCCGCCAGGAAGGAGTCGGCGGCGGCGACCGGCCCCCGCGGTCCGGACGAACACGCGCCCGCCGTCATCACCACGGCGGCGGCCGCACTCAGCACCAGCGCGCGGGGCGCCCACGCGCGCGGCGCACATCTCGACTTCGACATCGCCACCGATGGTAGCCAGCCGGTCGCTGGTAAACGTTGCGACACACTGGCTTTGCCCGGTGCGCGGCGGAACCGGGCGTTCAGTCCACGAGGATCGTCGCGAATGTCGCGACCTGATGGAAGCCGACCTTGGCGTAGGCGCGGCGGGCGACCTCGTTGTAGGAGTTCACGTACAGGCTCGCGGTCCGCCCCGCCGCGACCACCGCATCGGCGACCGCGGCCGTCCCGGCGGTGCCCAGGCCTCGCCCGCGCCACTGCGGATGCACCCAGACGCCCTGGATCTGGCCGGTCCGCCGGGACATGGCTCCCACCTCGGCCTTGTAGACGACCTCACCGTCCTCGAAGCGCGCCCAGGCGCGGCCCGCTTCGATGAGGCTCGCGACGCGACGCCGGTATCCGCGACCACCGTCACCGGCCCGCGGATCGACGCCGATCTCCTCGGTGAACATGGCGACCGCGGCGACCAGATACCGTTCCAGCTCGTCACCGCGCACGCGGCGCACCTTCGGATCGGGGACGGCCTGGGCGCGGCCGTCGAGGGCCAGCAGCGGCTGATCGGCGCGGATCTCGCGCGGCGGACCCCACCGCTGCTCCAGCGTCTCCCACAGCGGCAACGCCAATTCCTGGCGGCCCACCACCGAGGAGCACACCCGCGGCCAGCGGGCCGCCCGGTCGGCGAAGGCGCGCATATCGTCGGTCGTCCCACGCAGCGGCACCAGATTGGCGCCGGAGAAACACAGCGAATCCGTCGGGGTGCCCCGCGTCCACAGTTCCCCGCCGCCGCGATTGTCCAGACCGTATTCCTGCAGGCGCGCGGCGACCATGCACCCGGCCACCGGATCGGTGTCCAGCACTTCCAGCACCTGCGCCAGATCGCGATCCGCGAGCTGACGAGCACCGGAAATCCGTGACCGGCGCGACGGTTCCAGCACACTCCGCACGCTCCCAGCCTGCCATGAACGTCGCCTGCGTGCGGGGGCTTTGCTCGGCTCCAGGGACAGAATGCGGCCGGCGCGCGACACGCCCACTCCCCTATCCGCGTCCGGCGATCATCCGACGGTGACGACGGGCTCGCCGGTTTCGGCGTCGGTACCCATCTCGTCGGCGATGCGCATGGCCTCTTCGATCAGAGTCTCCACGATCTGATGTTCGGGCACGGTCTTGACGACCTCGCCCTTCACGAAGATCTGGCCCTTGCCGTTGCCGGAGGCGACACCCAGATCGGCCTCGCGCGCCTCACCCGGACCGTTGACCACACAACCCATCACCGCCACCCGCAGCGGCACCTCGAGACCTTCCAGCCCCGCGGTGACCTCGTTGGCGAGGGTGTAGACATCGACCTGCGCACGTCCGCAGGAGGGGCAGGACACGATCTCGAGTTTGCGCGGCCGCAGATTCAGCGACTGCAGGATCTGCCCACCGACCTTGACCTCCTCGGCGGGCGGCGCGGACAGCGAGACCCGGATGGTGTCGCCGATGCCCTCGCTGAGCAGGGCGCCGAAGGCCACCGCCGATTTGATCGTGCCCTGGAAGGCCGGTCCGGCCTCGGTGACGCCCAAGTGCAGCGGGTAGTCGCACTGCGCGGCCAGCTGCCGGTAGGCCTCGACCATGACCACCGGATCGTTGTGCTTGACCGAGATCTTGATGTCGCCGAAGCCGTGCTCCTCGAACAGGCTCGCCTCCCACAGCGCCGACTCCACCAGCGCCTCGGGGGTGGCTTTGCCGTACTTCTCGAGCATGCGCTTGTCCAGGGAGCCGGCGTTCACGCCGATCCGGATCGGGATTCCGGCCGCACCGGCGGCCTTGGCGACCTCCTTGACCCGGCCGTCGAACTCCTTGATGTTGCCCGGATTGACGCGCACGGCGGCACAGCCGGCATCGATCGCGGCGAAGATGTAGCGCGGCTGGAAGTGGATGTCCGCGATCACCGGGATCTGCGACTTCTTCGCGATCATCGGCAGCGCGTCGGCATCCTCCTGCCGCGGGCAGGCCACGCGCACGATGTCACAGCCCGATGCGGTCAACTCCGCGATCTGCTGCAGCGTGGCGTTCACGTCGTGGGTCTTGGTCGTGGTCATCGACTGGACGGAGATGGGGTGATCACTGCCCACTCCCACCGTGCCCACCATCAGCTGTCGCGTCTTACGCCGCGGTGCGAGGACCGCCGCCGGTGCGGCCGGCATCCCCAGGGTGATGGCTGTGCTCACGTTCGGCTGCCTACTTTCGTCTGCGTCTGGTGCACCCGTTCGTTGCCGAGTCTAGTGCGGGCGGTATGGGAGCGACCTGTGAGAGCACCGACACCCCGGCCGGTGGCCGGCGCGTCCGGGGTCCTCGACCGCCCGGAACGACTGTGACCAGGACCGCACCGCTGCGCGGCCGGGCTGCTCGCGGCCCTCTGGTGTGCCCGGTCATCCGGGGTTTTCCGCTCGGAGGCCGATGTGGTTACCGTGGACCGGCCGAAGGCCCGCACCCACCGTCGCGTTCAGGAGGATTCACCGGATGTACATCCCACGACCACGTGTCGGGCGGCGCTGACCGTGCGCCTGGCGATGACTCCGGAACTGCCCGCCGACCCGGAAGCGGCTGCGGCACTGCAGGAGCGATTGCGCGATTCGGTGCTCACCCACGACCCGCGGCCGCCGCGATTCGGCACCGTCGCGGGCCTGGATTCGGCCTACGACGAGTCCGGCGCGGTGGTCGCCGCCGTCGTGGTCCTCGATATCGCCACGATGGAGACCGTCGACACCGCCGTCGCCCACGGCACGACACGGTTTCCCTACGTCCCCGGCCTGCTCGCGTTCCGGGAGCTGCCGACCACCCTGGCCGCGCTGGAACGCCTCGGCACCACGCCCGATCTGCTGGTGTGCGACGGCCAGGGCATCGCCCACCCGCGGCGCTTCGGGCTGGCGTGCCACCTGGGCGTGCTGACCGGGCTGCCGTCGATCGGCGTCGCCAAGACGGTGTGGGGTGACTGCGGCGAGCCCGACGCCGCGCGTGGTTCGGTCGCCGACATCACCGTGGACGGTGCGGTGGTCGGGCGGGCGCTGCGCACCCAGCCCGGGATCAAACCGGTGTACGTATCGGTGGGCCATCGCATCTCCCTCGACACCGCCTGCGCCCAGGTTCTCGCGCTGGCGCCGAAGTACCGCCAGCCCGAAACCACCCGTCGCGCCGATCAGCTGTGCCGGACCCTGTTGCGCGACACCGCCGCTCGCGGCTGAGCGCGAATCCGGCGACCGGCGCCGCGCGGCAGCATCGAAACAATGCCGGAGACGAGCTTCGGCAATCTCATCGCTAATGGGAGTTCTCGACGTGCTCACCGGCGAGATCCGCGAAGCGTCAACGCCACCCGATGCGACGGGCGATCATCGTCCGGGAGGCGCCGGAGTCGAATGCCACCTCCTTCCGAATATTGGTTGTCGAATTACCGGCACGATCAACCCGATCGATTTGTTTATCTGTTCCTCGAACACAATCGAAGCAGCTGGAAACCGAAAATCAATTCGTCCTGTCTCCGTGCGATCCGACTCCTTTCCTCCGATCCGCGACGCCGCCGGGGGCCCACCGCCGCCACCGCTTCCGCGCTGAATATCGCAGATCAAGCCGTGTAATCGCGGAGCGGATGCCGGCGACGGACAGGGCGAAACACGAAAAGGCAAGCCGCGGTCGAAATTCGCGTCCAATTCGTGCCTTGACGAGTTCCGTCGCCGGGCAGACGATGGACCGATGACCGGCGATGAGGAATTGATTCAGGTCGAACAAGTCATCGAGCGGCTGATCGCAAGCCACCCGGCCGTCCCGCCCGGGGACATAGAACTCATCGTGCGCGGCATCCACAAGCGGTTCTCCGATGCACGAGTACACGACTTCGTCCCTCTTCTGGTCGAGAAGGCGGCGCGGCAAGCGATCAGCATCCGTCCGGCCGGAACAGCGGCGCCCTCGTCTCGCACCCGTGCGCGCGGCACCCACCCGGTGACGGTCATCTGAGGAGACGAGTTCTTGGGAAAGAAGTCCCACGACGGCAAGGGCCGGGCCGACAGACCGGGGAACACGGTCACCGAGCGTTCCCACCGTCCGCGCCGGCCGGCCGAACTGGTCGCGCTGCGGGAGTGGGTGAAAGCCTCCGGCGCGCCGCTCGACCGGCCGGAGGTCGTGCTACCGGATCGGCAGAGCGCCAACGGCTATCGCGTCCCCCCGCAGCCGCTGCACTGGAGTCCGACGCCGTACTGAGGATTCGCGCGCCGAGGGAAAGGACGAGCGTTATGGCGGCCACACACGCGGTGCCCCAGAGTTCGTCGGCGGGTCCGCCGGCTCCCGAACCGGCCGAGTGGCACGCCCGCGACGCCGACGCCGTGGTGGCGGCGCTGTCCTCGGACCGGCATACCGGCCTCACCTCCGCCTCGGCCGAGGAGCGGCGTCAACGCTACGGCCCCAACGAGATAGCCGCCGAACCCGCACCGGCGCCGTGGACCGTCGCGCTGCGCCAGCTCCGCGATCCGATGAACCTGATGTTGATCGCGGTGGTGGTGGTCAGCGTCGTCATCGGCGAGATTCCGACCGCCGTCGTGGTGGCGGTGCTGGTCGTACTCAACGTGGTGCTCGGCACGCGGCAGGAACTCGTGGCGCGCGCGAGCGTGGACGCCCTGGCGAAGATGCAGTCGCCGCAGGCGCGGGTGCTGCGCGACGGAGTGCTGATCCAGCTCGACGCGCTCGAGCTGGTGCCCGGCGATATCGTCCAGCTCGAAGCCGGCGATATCGTCCCCGCCGACGGCCGGCTCGTCACCTCCGCCACTCTGGAAACCCAGGAGGCGGCGCTCACCGGGGAAAGCGCCCCCGTCGCCAAGGATCCCGGCACCCTCGCCGCTGCGGACGTGCCGCTCGGCGACCGCGCCGACATGGTCTATCAGAACACCTCGATCACTCGGGGAACCGCGACCATGGTGGTGACCGAAACCGGGATGAACACCGAGATGGGCCGGATCGCGTCCATGCTGTCCGCGGTCGCCCCGTCGCGGTCACCGCTGCAGCGGGAGCTGGATTCGCTGACGAAACTGCTGGGTGTGATCGCGTGGACGGCGGTGGCGATCATCGTGGTGATCGGCGCGCTGCGCGGTCAGGATGTGACAGCGGTACTGCTGCTGGGCATTTCGATGGGCGTCTCCGCGATTCCCACCGGGCTGCCGACCTTCGTCCAGGCGATGCTCGCCTACGGCGCCCGCCGCCTCGCCGACGCCAAGGCCGTGGTCAAGAACCTCACCGATGTCGAGACGCTGGGTGCGACCAGCGCCATCAACTCGGACAAGACCGGCACCCTGACCATGAACCAGATGACGGTGCGCTCGCTGTTCTTCCACTGCCGGTGGTACGGCGTGACCGGAGAGGGCTACAGCAAGAACGGAACCGTCACCGAGGCCGCCGGTGCGGGCGTCCCGGATTTCACCCTGCTCGCCTACGGGCTGTGCCTGGACAGCGATGCCACCGTGGCCGACACCGGGGAGGTGGTCGGCGATCCGACCGAGGCCGCCCTGGTGGTCCTGGCGGCCAAGCTCGGCATCGACGCTCCGCTCACCCGCCGCGACTACCCGCGCGTCGCCGCGGTGCCCTTCGACTCGGCCTACAAATTCATGGCGACCTTCCACCATCTGCGCGTCGACGGTGAGACTCGATTCGTCGAATTGGTCAAGGGCGCACCCGATATGGTCCTGGCCCGCTGCGCGAGCGCCTACCGCCCGGGCCGCACCGAGGTGCCGATCGACGAGGTGCGCGCCGAGATCACCGCCGCGATGCGCACCATGTCGGAGCAGGGGCTTCGCGTCCTGGCCTTCGCTGCCCGGATCCTCGACGGTCAGGAGGACGCCGCGCGGGCCGACCCCATGTCGATGGTCGAGGATCTCACCTTCGTCGGCATGGCGGGCATCATCGACCCGCTGCGGCCCGAGGCGGTCGAATCGGTGCGCATCGCCCACGAGGCGGGCATCGACGTGCGCATGATCACCGGCGACCACGCGATCACCGCCGCCGCGATCGGAGCCGAGCTCGGGCTGGGGCCGGGGGCGGTCGGCGGCGCCGAACTGCAAGCCATGACCGACGAGCAACTGGCCGAGGCGCTGCCGAATCTGCACGTCTTCGGCCGGGTGACCCCACAGGACAAGTTGCGGCTGGCCGGCGTGATGCAACGTGCCGGCGCGGTGGTGGCGATGACCGGTGACGCGGTCAACGATGCCGCCGCGTTGAAGAAGGCCGATATCGGCGTCGCGATGGGTTCGGGCAGCGAGGTCACCAAACAGGCGGGCAAGATGGTGCTCACCGACGACAACTTCGGGACCTTGATCACCGCGATCCGCCTGGGCCGCAGCATCTACGACAAGATCGTGTCCTACATCCGGTACCAGATGTCGAAACTGTTCTCCCTGGTCCTGCTGTTCCTGGTGGCCAGCATCTTCGACATCAACCACGGCGTCGCGCTGACCCCGCTGATGGTGCTGTTCCAGCACTTCTTCATCACGCTGTTCCCGGTCGCGGTCATCATGACCGATCCCCCGCCACCGAATCTGATGAACAAACCGCCCCGCGATCCGGCGATGCCGATCGCCAACCGGACCGCGTTCACGCAGTGGCTGATCTACGGTGTGCTGCAGTTCGCGGTCGCCCTCGCCGCCATGCTGCTGGCGCCCGGCGAGATGAGCACGGACACCGCCTCGGTGCCGATGACGACGACCTTCGTGGTGTTGTCGCTGGGGTCGGTCCTCGCCGGGCTGGCGATGCGTCGCGACCCCGAATCCGGTTTCACCGCACCGATTCTCGGCGCCCTGAAGATTCTGTCGATACCGGTCGTGGTCACCGTTCTGGCCGTGCAGCTGGGCTTCCTGCAGGACCTGCTGATGACGACCTCGCTGACGGGCGGGCAGTGGCTGGCCTGTCTCGGCTGGTCGCTGCTGATCCCGCTCGCCGTCGAGGCGGAGAAGGCGCTGCGGCGCCGCCACATTCGCCGCAGTACACCGCCGGAGCCGTTGAACGCTGCGGTCGCGGTGGCGCCGCTGCGAGCCCGGACCTACTGAGGCCGGTCGTCGCGCGATCGCCCCGATCCCGTCGAATGGGTGGTCGTCGCCGAGGCGATCACCGGCCTGGACCCTTCCGGCACCGATCCGGCCGCCCGGCCGGCACCTGAACTCCGGGACGAGGCACGCCATGGATCACACCCCCGACCGGCCGGATACCCACCGTGCAGCGACCGGCACCGCGAACGGTCGTCACGACCTGCGCGGCCGAACCCGCTGGGCGCGAACGGCATTCGCCTGCGCCGCGGTGACGGTCGTGGTACCGGTGGTGTTCGCCGGACTCCTGGGTACTCTCGTGGTGCTGATCGTCGGCGCCGGCGGCATGGTGGTGACCGTGGCGGCGCTGTACTGGTTCGTGAGCGCGCGCGGCGTCCTGCGCTGGGTGTCGGCGGCGGTGGCGGTCGCGACGCCGATCGTGGTGCTCGTGATGTTCGTGCGCGCCGGCCTGCTGTGGGTGGTATTGCTGACGGGCGCGGCAGCCCTGGCCGCCGTGGTGTCCGCCCACCGTGCGCTGCGCCCCCTCGTCACGCACACAACCGCGGTCGAATACGCCGCACCGCCACCGCGGCGACCGTTCCTGATCATGAATCCGCGATCCGGCGGCGGGAAGGTCGCGAAATTCGATCTGCGGCGCCGGGCCGAGGAACTCGGCGCGGAGGTCGTCCTGCTGGAGGGCAGCGTCGATGTGGCCGCCCTGGCCCGCGAGGCCG
This sequence comes from Nocardia aobensis NBRC 100429, assembly GCF_000308375.1. Lineage (GTDB taxonomy): Bacteria > Actinomycetota > Actinomycetes > Mycobacteriales > Mycobacteriaceae > Nocardia > Nocardia aobensis. Next base: position 48,362 of record NZ_BAFQ01000134.1, read on the forward strand.
TCGAACGCGGCGCGGATCTGCTGGGCGTCGCGGGCGGCGACGGAACCCAAGCCCTCGTGGCGGATGTCGCGGCCGCGCACGACCTGCCGTTCCTGGTGCTCAGCGCGGGCACCCGCAACCATTTCGCGCTGGACCTCGGGCTCGGCGGCGCCGATCCGGCGACCGGGCTCGACGCCTTACGCGACGGTGTGGAGATGCGCGTCGACCTGGGCCGCGTCAACGGCCGACCGTTCGTCAACAACGCCTCGTTCGGCGTCTACGCCGAAATCGTGCGCAGCCCCGCCTACCGCGACGACAAGACCGCGACCGTCCTGCGCCTGCTCCCCGATCTGCTCGCCGGCCACAGCGGGACCCGGCTGATCGCTCATATCGGCGCCACCACGGTGATCGGCCCGCAAGCGGTGCTGGTGAGCAACAACCCCTACGGCACCAGCGATCTCGCCGGGCTGAGCCGCCGCGACCGCCTCGACCGCGGCGTGCTCGGGGCGGTCACGGTCTCGGTCTCCGATACCCGCGCGGCCGTGGGTCTGATCCGCCGCACGCACAGCCGCGGCCTGACGCAGCAGACCGCGTCCGCGGTCGTCGTCGAGGCCGGTGGCGCATCGATCCCCGTGGGCGTCGACGGAGAATCGCTACTGCTCGACACACCGGTGCGATGCGTCGTCGAACCGGGCGCCCTGCGCGTGCGTGTGCCGCGTAATCGCCCCGGAATACGCCCAGCCGCACCGGCTCTGGATTGGATGCGCCTGCGCGATCTGGCGATCGGCCGCGCGCACGCCGGATTCGCTACGGGAACAGCTTGATCGGGTTCACGATGTCGGCGACCAGGGTGAGGATCATGTACGCACCGCCGATCACCACCACGATGTAGGTGGCTGGTAGCAGCTTCATGTAGTCGACCGGAGCGCCGTTGGGCAGCCCTCTCCGGTTACGCCACATGTTGCGCAGTTTCTCGTAGATCACTACCGCGATGTGGCCGCCGTCCAGCGGCAGCAGCGGCAGCAGGTTGAACGCGCCTAGGAAGAAGTTCAGGCTGGCCAGCACCAGCACAAACATGTTCCAGTATCCGTGTTCGGCCGTCTCACCGCCGATCTTGCTGGCGCCGTAAACACTGACCGGAGTGTCGGCATCGCGCTGACCACCGGTCACGGCGTGCCAGAGACTGACCACTTTGCTCGGCATCTGCGCGAGCGAAGCGAAGGTACGGCCGAACATGTCGCCGGTGAAGGCCGCTGACGCCGGAACCGCCGCGATGAGGTTGTACTTCACCGGGCTGTACACATCCTGTGCCACACCGACTTTGCTCACGTACACCGGCGTGGTGACTCGCTCGGAACTGTCCGTGGACTTCAGCGGATAGGTCGCCACACGCTCCGGGGTCACCGGAATCTGCAGCGTCTGATCGTCGCGCTTGACCGTGTAGACGACCGGGCCGTTCGCCTTCTCGGTGATCGAGCGGAAGTCGTCCCAGGTCTTGACGGGCTTGCCGTCGATCGCGGTCACCAGGTCGCCGCGCTGCAGTCCGGCGCGTTCGGCCGGGCCGGGGCCGGTGCACTTCTGCGTCGACCCGTCGGGGTTCTGCGCGGGCACACAACCGGCCGGGTAGATCTGGGTGGCCGGCGGCGAATCCAGCCGCGGCAGCCCCCAGGCCACCGCGAGGAGCATGATCAGCAGGAAGCCGAGGATGAAGTTCATCGCGATGCCGCCGAACATCACCACCAGGCGCTTCCAGGTGGCCTGCCGGTACATCGCGCGATGCAGGTCCTCGGGTGGTACCTCGTCCAGCGCGGTCATGCCCGCGATATCGCAGAAACCGCCCAGCGGCAGCGCCTTGAGGCCGTATTCGGTCTCACCGCGGCGGAAGGAGAACACCTTCGGCCCGAAGCCGACGAAGTAGCGGCGCACCTGCATGCCGGTGGCCTGCGCCGCCCACATGTGGCCACATTCGTGTAGCGCCACCGATACCGTGATGCCGAGGGCGAACAGCACGAATCCGATCGCGAAGCCCATGCGGTATGGAACCCTCCTGAATCAGTTGCTCACGAGCGTGCGCGCACGCTGTCGCGCCCACGCATCCGCCGCGAGCACCTCGTCCAAGGTACTGGGTTCCGCGGCCCAGCGGTCGGCCGACTCGACCACCCGCGCGACCGTGCGCACGATATCCGGGAATCGGAGCGCACCGTCGAGGAACGCCTGCACCGCGATCTCGTTGGCCGCGTTGTAGACCGCGGTCACGCTGCCGCCGGCCTTACCCGCCGCGCGAGCCAGTTCGACCGCGGGGAAGACCTCGGTGTCGACCGGTTCGAATTCCCAGGTGAACGCGGTGCCGAAGTCGATCGGGGCGAGGGTGCCGGGGACCCGGTCCGGCCAGCCCAGCGCCAGCGCGATCGGCAGTTTCATATCCGGCGGGCTGGCCTGGGCGAGGGTGGAGCCGTCGGTGAAGGTCGCCATCGAGTGCACGATCGACTGCGGATGCACCGTGACGTCGATCTTGTCGTAGTCGATGCCGAACAGCATGTGCGCCTCGATCAGTTCGAGGCCCTTGTTCACCAGCGTGGCCGAATTGAGGGTGTTCATCAGACCCATCGACCAGGTGGGATGGGCCTTGGCCTCCTCGGGGCGCACCGATTCCAGCATCTGCGCGGTCCAGCCCCGGAACGGGCCGCCGGAGGCGGTGAGCACCAGCCGCGCGACCTCGTCGGCGCGCCCGCCGCGCAGACATTGCGCCATCGCGGAGTGTTCGGAGTCGACCGGGACGATCTGCCCGGGAGTGGCGGCCCGCGTCACCAGGCTGCCGCCCGCGACCAGCGATTCCTTGTTGGCCAGTGCCAGGCGCCGCCCCGATTCCAGGGTCGCGAGCGTCGGCCGCAGCCCCAGCGCGCCGACCAGGGCGTTGAGCACCACGTCGGCGTCGGTGCGGCGAACGAGTTCGGTCGCCGCGTCCGGACCGGCCAGGGCCACACCGAGTTTCGCGGCCGCGGCCGGATCGGCGACGGCCACGTTGTCGGTGCCGGTGGCGCGGATCTGCTCGGCCAGCAGGTCGGTATTGCCGCCGCGCGCGGCCAGTCCGACCACCTGGAATCGGTCCGGATTGGCGGCGACGACCTCCAATGCCTGGGTGCCGATGGAGCCGGTGCTGCCCAGCAGCAGAACTTTCACGATGTCGGACACGCACTCATTGTCCACGGTGAATCGCCGCGGACGTCACCCCGCTGGCTACGACGGCCGGTCGTATGCAAACATATTCTCGACAGACACCTTCACGACCTGCGGACCTCACGGCGTACTCCGCGCCCGCGAGCCGCAGCGCACACGGAAATGATGGGAGCGAACGTGGCCGCCACGGAACTGGAACCCGCCAAGAGCGCCGGCGTCGTCACCAAGGTCGATCCCGCCGAGGTTCCCTCCGCCGCCTGGGGCTGGAGTGGTGAATCGCGGCGCACCTTCCGTATCGCCGGATGGGTCGTCGTCGTGATCCTGCTGGCCATGCTGTTCGAGAACCAGCAGGGCCACACCTCCGGCACCGGTTACACCGGATACATCTTCCTGATCGGTTTCGCCGTCGCGCTGGCGGCCGTGCTGATCCGTGATTCGATCATCCAGCGCAAGCCGCGCTGAATCCGCTTCGCGCACAGCCTGTTTCGACCGGCCGCTGAGGTTCCGCCTCAGCGGCCGCGTCGTTTCCGGGGGCCGCCGGCCTTACCCGCCCGCCCCGGTTTCGCCGTGCCACCCCGGCGCGCGGCCGGTTTCGCACCGCTCTCGCCCCGGCTCCTACCGCGCTGTGCCGCACCGCCTTCGGCGCGCGTGCCGGACTCCTGGCGCCCGCGCCGATCCCGTTCACCGGTGGTCCGGGAACTGCGTGCGGTGCGCCCCCGCACGACACCGATGAATTCCTCGGCGAGTTCGACCGCGTCCTCGATCGGCCAGGACAGGGCGATCTGCGTCGGATCGACATCGGTGAGCGGACGATAGATCAGGTCGCGGCGATGATGCAGCCGCGCGAGCGACTGCGGCACCACCGCCGCCCCGCCGACCGCGGCCACCAACTCGACGGTGTCGCCCACGGCGTCGAGATCGGTCGCGTCCTGCATCCGCTCGCCGTCCAGATCGGCCAGGCTCACCTCGTCGAACAGCCCGATCGGATGATCCTTGGGCACCACCGCCACGGCGACCTCGTGGTAGAGCGGAATCGCGTGCAGCCCTTCGCGTTCGATCGGCAACCGGACGAAGCACATGTCGACCCGTCCCTGCGCCAGGGCCTCGCGCTGCTGGGCCTGCGGCACCGCGATCACGTCGAGCGGGACGTCGGGGAAGCGTTCGGCCCACACCCGCGCCCACTTGGCGACGGTGACGCCCGGGACGTAGCCGATGCGCAGCGCGGTGGGAGCAGACTCGGTCATGCGGCCAGCGTATGGCACCGGGCGGGGCGGCCCGGCATCCGCCGCGAACCACAGCGGTCCGGTACGCGATCGAGGTGACACGGAGGTCGACGGCAGTGGTCGAAACCGTGCCCGCCGGGCGAACACGGTAGAAATGATCGCAGTACGTTTCCCATCCTCCCCCGGCGTCCCGGGCAGACCAGATCGGATATGCGTTGACGACCCCCTCCCCGGCCCCGATGGCATCCGGCGGCCCCGGATTCGATCGGCCGCTGTTCACCACCATCACCGATTTCGCCGACCACACCCGGTGGCTCAACGACACGATGCTGTGGTTGACCGATGCCGGCCTGGCGGTGTTCGCGGTGCTGATGGTGATCGGCTGGTGGCAGGCCCGCCGCCGCGACGACCGGTCGATGGCGCTGGCGCTGCTGGCTCCGGTGAGCGTGGTGATCGCCTATCTGGTCGCCGAGGTGGTGAAGGTGATCGTCGCCGAACCGCGCCCGTGCCGGGGCGTGCCCACCGCCTACATCATCGAGACGTGCCCGGTGCCGAGCGACTATTCGTTCCCCAGCGGCCACACCACCACCGCCGCGGCGACCGTCGCGGCGCTGTATCTGCTGAATCGGCGGCTGGGCTGGATCACAGCGGTGTTCGCGGTCGTCCTGGCCTTCAGCCGGGTCTACGTCGGCGGTCATTACCCGCACGACGTCGTGGCCTCGGCGATCCTGGCCATTCCGGTCGCCGCGGCCGTCAGTCTGCTGCTGGCCCGCCCGGCCACCGCGATGGTGACGCGGATGCGGTCCTCCGCACTGGCGCCGCTGGTCGCCGACACCGGAAGTACGCCGGTATCGCGGGTGTGAGCGAGTCCGCCCGGGTTCGCTATTCTGTCCGACGTGGCGGTGGGGCTCGCCACTTCGGCGCAGCGGCCGGAGCAACCGTGATCGGACGATCGCCAACAGTCCCTACTCGAGGTACCGCCATGTTCGTGTTCGAGTAGGAGTCCGTCGTTGACCGAACTACGCCGCGAGGAGCCCCGGCCCGGCGCATCCGCCGACCGGCCGGTCGATCCGGATATCGATCTGCACGTCCCGTCCCAGCGCCGCGAACTACTGCGCGAACACGGCGCCGTACTGGCGGTGATCGGGCTGGGTGGCGGATTGGGCGGTCTGGCCCGCTACGGCCTGACCCAGCTGCTGCCGACCCGCCCCGGGCAGTTCCCGTGGGGCACCTTCACCGAGAACGTCCTCGGCTGCCTGGCCATCGGCGTGCTGATGGTGCTGATCACCGAGGTGTGGTCGGCGCATCGACTGGTGCGGCCGTTCCTCGGGGTCGGATTTCTGGGCGGGTTCACCACCTTCTCCACCTACGCCGTCGAGATCCGCAATCTGCTGCAGCCCGGTTCGGCCGTGACGGCGTTCGTCTATCTGGCCGCGACGTTGCTGAGCGCGCTGCTCGCGGTGCTCGCCGGGGTGACGGTGACGCGAATGACGGTGCTTCGCAAGGTGATTCGAGGGGAGGCACGGTGACCGTCGTCCTGGTATTCGCCGGTGCGGTGCTCGGTGCCCCGGCCCGCTATCTCACCGATCGGTTCGTGCAGGCACGCCACGACAGCCTGTTTCCGTGGGGCACGCTGACGGTCAACATCGTCGGCTGCCTCATCCTGGGCGCGCTCACCGGTGGTGCGGCCGGCAGTCCGGTGCTGGCGTTCGCCGGCACCGGATTCTGCGGGGCGCTCACCACCTACAGCACCTTCGGCTATGAGACGGTCCGGCTGCTCGAACAGCGCGCCGTGTTCTACGCCGCGATGAACGTGGTGATCAGCGTGATCGCCGGACTGGGTGCCGCACTGCTCGGCTATGCCGTCGCGCACGCGCTGATCGGCTGAGGACTCGCGTACTCAACCGGCTCGTCCGTGCGGCTGGTCCCAGACCAGCGCCAGATACATGCGGGCCCGCTCGCGCGGCGAATCCAGGCGTTCTCCGAGCAGATCGTGCAGCCGGTCCATGCGGTAACGCACGGTCTGCGGGTGGATGTGCAGATCGTCGGCGACCGCGTGCCGGTCGCCCATGTTCCACAGCCAGCTGCGCAGCGTTTCGACCAGCCGGTCGCGCTTACCGTCGGGCAGCTCCCGAAGTGGTTGCAGCACTTGGGCTCGCAGCGTTTCCAGCAGCCATTCGTCACGATTGGCGATGATGGTGTCGAGTTCCTCGGCGACCACGACCGGCGATCCGGACAGCACCCCGGCCTTGCGCAACCGCAGCGCGGTGCGAGCGATCCGCATACCGGTCGGCAGCAGGTCCAGTGTGAGCGGATGACCGATCACCGCGTCGCAGCCCCGCAGCGCGGCGACGAGCCGGGTGATCCGCCCGCCCAGCATCGGACTGGGCACGATCGCCCCGATCGCGTCGTCGCGCCGGATCGGCAGGCAGTGACCGCCGAGATGTTCCACCACCCCGCAGGAGCGCGCATCGGCCGGATCGGCGAGGACCACCGCGACCTCGGGGGGCAGTTGCCAGCCCGCGCGCTCGGCGGCCAGCCGGATTCCGATGGTGTCGGAACGCCCGGAGAGCAACATTTCCGCCAATTCCTCGCGATGGCGTTCCCGGGCCGCGCTGGACGCGGATTGTTCGAGCACATAACCGTGTGCGGAGGCCGCGGAGAATTCGTCGACGAAGGCGAAAACGGCCTCCGCCAGCACCGCGAGGACCTCCGGCCCCAGGTCGAGTTTCAGCGCCGTTTCCGCGACGTGATGCCAAGCCGCGCGGGCGCCGACCTGGTACGCGCCGAGCAGATCGGACAGGTCCGCGCCGTCCTGCAGTTGCTGGCGGCCGACCTGTTCGAAAACCAGCTGCGTCGGCGGCGGAACGCCCTCACCAGCGGAATCGCCTGTGCGCGGCCCGTGTTCGGCCAGGTCCAGCAGCCGATGGACGAACAGCACGCCGACCTCGGCCACCTCGGGGCGATGGTCGTCGAGATAGCGCGCGTAGTCGGGCCACTCGGCGGCGAGCAGATCACGAACCTCGTCCAGAAGATCGGGCATCCTAGCGTCGAGTTCCTCCGAAAGCTGCTCCAATGCCTCCGGTGTTATCGGAATTTCATTATGGGAATCGCTCATTCGAGTCCTCTCCGACTCGATTATCTTCCGGATACAAAAAACGCCAACCGGAATCACTTCAACGGTTGAAGATTTGAGCCCTGTGTTGCGTTCACCATCGAATCATGGACGCAGCGACAGCCCCGGCCCGCTGGCTGCGGGCCCGTGAAAAGGAAGAGAACTTTCCCGTCGCGCTGCGGTGGTTGCCGCGCGAACCACGCCGGCACCTGCACGCGGTCTACGCAGCCACCAGGTTAATCGACCAGGTCGGCGACGCGGCCCCGGGCGATCGTGTGTCGCACCTGCTGACGCTGCGCGCCGACCTCGCCGGTCTCTACCAGGGTCGCACACCCGACGATCCGGTGCTGCAGATGCTGGCCCCCACCGTGGCGGCGTGCGATCTGCCGCAGGAGGCGTTCCAGGAATTGATCGAGGCGAATCTGCTCGATCAGCGCGTCGGCCGCTACGCCACCTTCGAGGATCTGCTCGGCTACTGCCGGCTGTCGGCGAATCCGGTGGGCCGCTTGGTGCTGGCGGTCTTCGACCAGTCCACCCCGGACACGGTGGCACTGTCGGATCGGGTGTGTTCGGCCCTGCAGGTTCTCGAGCACTGCCAGGACGTGGCCGAGGACTACGCGGCCGGGCGCATCTATCTGCCGCAGGACGATCTGGCCGCAGCCGGGGTCGCGGAAGCGGCGCTGGCCACCGGCGGACCGGGTGATCCGGCGTGCCGGACGGTGGTGCTCACCCAGGTCGAACGCTGCGAATCGATGCTCGGCGAAGGCGCTCCGCTGGTCGCCCGGCTCACCGGATGGGCCCGGCTCGCGGTCTCGGGATATCTCGCGGGCGGCTGCGCGACCGCGCGAGCGCTGCGCGTGGCCGAGGGCGATGTGTGGAGCCAACCGGTGCGGCCCCGGCACGTCGACACCGTGGCCTCGATGGTCACGCTGCTCGGCAAGGCCACGGTGGTGCCGCAGTGAGCAGTATCGCGACCGGGCCGACCACGGTGGCGGCCTATGACACCTGTGAACGGATCACCCGCATCGAGGCCAAGAACTTCTACTACGGCATCCGGCTGCTGCCCCCGGAGAAGCGCTCGGCGCTGTGCGCTCTCTACGCGCTGGCACGGCGCATCGACGATATCGGCGACGAGCAGGGCGAACCGGCCGCCAAAACCGAGGCGCTGACCCTGTTGCGCAAGGAATTGGACAAGGTCACCGGCGGCGCCGGAACCGATGATCCGGTGCTGTTCGCCGTCGCCGACACCGCTCGGCGCTATCCCGTGCCACTGGGCGCGTTCGGCGAACTGATCGACGGGGTGCAGGCCGATGTCGACGGCGTCACCTACACCGATTTCGGCGAGCTCACCCACTACTGCCGCTGCGTGGCCGGGGCGGTGGGCCGCTTGTGCCTGTCGATCTTCGGCTCCGGCGGCGATCCGTGCGCGCCGCTGTACGCCGATCAGCTCGGGATCGCGTTGCAGCAGACCAACATTCTGCGCGATATCCGCGAGGATCTCGGCAACGGCCGCGTCTATCTGCCCCGCGACGAACTGCGGCGCTTCGGCGTCCAACTGGAACTCGACGCCGGTGGGGCGCTCGACGATCCCAACGGCGGACTGGCCGCGCTGATCCGCACCGGCGCCGAGCGCGCCGAGAACTGGTACTGCCTGGGGTTGCGTCTGATTCCGCATCTGGACGGCCGCAGTGCCGCCTGCTGCGCGGCGATGGCGGGTATCTACCGGCGGCTCAACGAGCGCATCCGCGCCAATCCGGTGGCCGTCTACAACCGGCGGCTGTCGTTGAGCGGACGGGAGAAGACACGCGTCGCCTCCGGCGCGCTACTGCAGTATTCGATGACCACATTCGGGTGGGGCCCGCGATGACGGCGCGGGTGGCCGTGGTGGGCGGCGGGCTCGCGGGGATGACCGCGGCCCTGCGCTGCGCGGACGCCGGATATGCGGTGCGGCTGTTCGAATCCCGGCCCTGGCTGGGCGGGCTGACGCATTCGTTCCCCCGTGGTGAGCTGTGGATCGACAACGGCCAGCACGTATTCCTGCGCTGCTGCGACCGCTATCTCGCGCTGCTGGATCGGCTCGGCATGCGCGATGCGGTCCGGCTGCAACCGCGCCTCGACATCCCGGTATCCGGCGGCGGACGGGTGGGCCGGTTGCGGCGGTTGCCGCTGCCGGCGCCGCTGCATCTGAGTTGGGCGCTGCTGCGCTATCCCTGGTTGTCGCCGGGCGCGCGGCTACGCTTCGTCCGGGCCGCGCTGGCACTGCGGGCGGTCGACACCACCGATCCACGGACGGACGCAACGAGTTTCGGTGACTGGTTGCGTGCGCACGGTCAGGATCGCGATGCCGTCGACAGCCTGTGGGATCTGGTCGGCATTGCCACCCTCAACGCCCGGGCCGACGACGTATCGCTGGCATTGGCCGCCACCGTATTCCAGGTCGGCTTGCTCACCGACTCGGACGCGGCGGATATCGGCTGGTCGCGTATCCCGTTGCGCCAGTTGCACGGCGACGCCGGACAGGCGGCACTCACCGCGGCGGGTGCGACGGTGATCCACGAGAAGGTCACAGCCGTCCGGCGGGCCGAGGCCGGCTGGTCGGTGCACACCGGCGACAGCGAATATGCCGCCGACGCGGTCGTCTCGGCGGTGCCCCCGACGGCGGCGCAGACGCTGCTGCCCGCCGACGCGGTGGACCTGCCCGCGAATTGGGCTGCGGCCCTGGGCAGTTCGCCGATCGTCAACATTCATGTGCTCTACGACCGGCCGGTGATGGACGAACCGCTGCGAGCCGGCGTCGGCACGGTCGTGCAGTGGGTGTTCGACCGGACCGATGCATCCGGGTTGCGCACCGAGGCAGGCCCCCGCGGCGCGGCTACGACCGACGGCCCCGGCGCGGCGGGGGCAACGGGCCCGCTTCCCGCCGGCGCGCAGTATCTGGCCGTCTCCGTCTCCGCCGCCGACGCATTCATCGATCGCCCGGTCGCCGAGCTGCGCCGGGAATTCCTGCCCGCCCTCGAACAGCTGCTGCCCGCCGCCCGTACGGCACAGGTGGCCGACTTCTTCGTCACTCGCGAACGCCATGCGACGTTCCGGCCCGCGCCGGGCAGCGCGCGGCTGCGTCCGCCCGCGGCCACCGCATCGCCCGGTCTGGCGCTGGCCGGGGCGTGGACCGACACCGGCTGGCCCGCGACCATGGAGGCCGCCGTGCGCAGCGGGGAAGCCGCCGCGGCGGAGGTCATTTCGTATCTGGCGGGGTTCCGTCCCCGCGCCGGTGCCGCCGAGCGCACCGGTACGCCCGAACCCCGCACGCGGATATCGGAGGTGATCAGATGACGGTGACAACCCTGTCCACGGTCGATGCCGACGGTCATGCCGTCCGGTCGGCGCTGTCCGACGCCGTCGGACGGCTCGACGACGCGATCCGCCCGATGGTCGCCTATCACCTCGGCTTCTGCGACGAACACGGCCGCCCGGTCGTCGCCGACAGCGGCAAATCGGTGCGGTCGCGGCTGACCATGCTCGCCGCCCACGCCGCCGGCGGCGACGGACTCTGCGGAGTCCCCGGTGCGGTGGCGGTCGAACTCGTGCACAACTTCTCGCTCGTGCACGACGACCTGATGGATCGCGACGCCACCCGCCGGCATCGCCCGACGGTGTGGGCGGTGTGGGGAGATCCGGTCGCGGTGCTGGCCGGTGACGCGATGCTCTCGCTGTCGCACGAGGTGCTGCTCGATTCCGGCTCCCCGCATGCGATGGCGGCGGCCCGGCTGGTCGGGAAGGCGACTCAGGAGCTGATCATCGGCCAGGCCGCCGACGTCGACTTCGAACATCGCAACGACGTGGGCCTGGCCGAATGTATCCGCATGGCCATGGGCAAGACCGCGGCGCTGCTCTCGGCGAGTGCCGCGGTCGGCGGCGTCCTGGCCGGGGCGCCACCGGCGACGGTCGCGGCGCTGCAGGCCTACGGCGACGACATCGGCCTCGCCTTCCAGCTCGTCGACGATCTGCTCGGCATCTGGGGCGATCCGGCGGTGACCGGCAAACCGGTGTTCTCGGATCTGCGCTCGCGCAAGAAGTCGCTGCCGGTCACCTGGTGCCTGGAATCCGGCCGCCCGGCCGGGCAAGCGCTGGCGCAGTGGCTGGCGCAATCGGGCGAACCGAGCGAGCACGATCTGCGGGCCGCCGCCGACATGGTCGAGACCGCCGGTGGCCGGCGCTGGGCACGGGCCGAGGCCCGGCGGCGGGTGCGCACCGCCCAGCAGGCCCTCACCACGGCCACCCTCACCCCCGAATACCGCCGGGAGCTCTGTGACCTGGCGGATTTCATCGTGGAACGGAGTGCATAGGAATGACAGTCACCCACACCGGCAATTCGGCAGCGAACCGGCGGACCGCGTTCGATCCGGCGCCTGGCGCCGGCGAACTGAGCGCGGTCCGCGCCGCCACCGACGCGGCGGTGCGGCTGCTGCGCTCTTCCCAGCACGAACAGGGCTGGTGGAAGGGCGAATTGGCGACCAATGTGACGATGGACGCCGAAGATCTGCTGCTGCGGGAGTTCCTCGGCATCTCCACCCCGGACGTGACCGAGCCGGCGGCGCGCTGGATCCGATCACAGCAGCGCGCCGACGCGACGTGGGCGACCTTCCACGGCGGCCCCGGCGACCTGTCGACCACCGCCGAGGCGTGGGTGGCCCTGCGGCTGGCCGGTGACGACCCCGCCGCACCGCATATGCGCGCCGCCGCCGACTTCGTGCGCGCCGAAGGCGGGATCGAGGCCTCGCGGGTCTTCACCCGAATCTGGTTGGCGCTGTTCGGGTTGTGGTCCTGGGACGATCTGCCGAATCTGCCACCGGAGCTGGTGCTGTTCCCGTCCTGGTTTCCGCTCAACATCTACGACTGGGGATGCTGGGCCCGCCAGACCGTGGTGCCGTTGACCGTGGTGGCCACACTGCGGCCGTGCCGCCCGCTGCCGTTCGGCATCGACGAATTGCGGACCGGCGCGCCCCGGGCCCGCCGCGCGCCGCTCACCTCCCTGGCCGGAGTGTTCCAGCGTGTCGACACGGTACTGCACACCTACGCGCGACTGCCGCTGAATCCGCTGCGCGATGTGGCGATGCGGCACGCCGCGGAGTGGATTCTGGCCCGCCAGGAGGCCGACGGCGGCTGGGGCGGAATCCAGCCGCCGTGGGTGTATTCGCTACTGGCCCTGCACCTTCTGGGCTATCCGCTCGATCATCCGGCGATGCGGGCGGGCATCGCGGGCCTGGACGGCTTCGTCGTCCGCGAACAGACACCGGAGGGCGAGCTACGGCGGCTCGAAGCCTGCCAGTCACCGGTGTGGGATACCGCGTTGGCGACGGCCGCGCTGCTGGACGGCGGAGTGGCGCCGGACGATCCGGCGGTGCTGCGGGCCACCGACTGGCTGCTGGGTGAGCAGATCACCGCCGGCGGCGACTGGCAGGTGCGCCGGCCGCATCTGGAACCCGGCGGCTGGGCGTTCGAATTCGCCAACGACGTCTACCCCGACACCGACGACACCGCCGAGATCGTCATTGCGCTGCATCAGGTTTCGCATCCGGACCGCCGTGTACTGGATACCGCGATCGAACGCGCGGTGCGCTGGACGGTCGGCATGCAGTCCGCCGACGGCGGGTGGGGCGCCTTCGACGCCGACAACACCTCGATCCTGCCGACGAAACTGCCGTTCTGCGATTTCGGCGCCGTCACCGATCCGCCCTCGGCCGATGTGACCGCGCACGTGGTGGAGATGCTGGCGGTACTCGGCCGCAGCGGTGATCGCGCATGCCGGCGCGGCGTGCGCTGGCTGCTCGATCATCAGGAGTCCGACGGTTCCTGGTTCGGGCGCTGGGGCGCCAACCACGTCTACGGCACGGGCGCGGCGGTACCGGCGCTGGTCGCGGCGGGCACGAGCCCGCGGTCGACGACGATCCGCGCGGCGGTGCGCTGGCTGGAAGCCCATCAGAACGCCGACGGCGGATGGGGTGAGGATCTGCGCTCCTATCGGGAGCCGGAATGGGTCGGCCGCGGCGAATCCACCGCCTCGCAGACCGCGTGGGCGCTGCTGGCCCTGCTGGCCGCCGAGGAACACGACTCTCCCGCCGTACGCCGCGGCATCGACTGGCTGGTGCGCACACAGCGACCCGACGGCGGCTGGGACGAGGACCTGTTCACCGGCACCGGATTCCCCGGCGATTTCTACATCAACTACCACCTGTACCGGCTGGTGTTCCCGATCTGGGCACTGGGGCGGTATGTGCGGCGACAGACCGCATCGGGCGGCGAGGACCTCAGCGCCGGCACCGCGCGCTCGAACGGAACCGGCACTGCCGGTCGGGACGGGAGCTGACCGTATGACCCGGCCCGGAACCGTCTGCGCCCCGCTCCTATCGGAGTGGGCAGCACTGCGGGGCGCCGCCACGGCGCCCGTGGTACACACCGGGCGGGGTCCGCGGCGGCGCTACGACGCCGCCGCGGCGGGCCCGGTCGCGGTGGCGGGAGTCGCGGGTGCGCTGACCACAGAGCTGCGTCCCGGCGATCTCGTGGTGGCCAGCGAGATTCGGCGCAACGGTACCGAATTACCCAGTCCCGCAGCGATTCTGCTGCACAGAGAATTGCTGCGACTCGGGCTGCCGGCACGGCTCGGGCCGGTGTATTCCGCCGAACGCGTCGTCACCGGCCGGGCGCGAGCCGCGCTGGCGGAGTCCGGCGCGCTCGCCGTCGATACCGAAACGGCGTTCCTCGCCGCCGACGCCCCCGACGGACAGGCCGTCGCGATCCGGGCGATCGTCGACACCCCGGACGCGCCGCTGCTCCGCCCGGGCACGATATGGCGTGGGGTGCGGGCACTGCGTTCACTGCGCGCGGCGGCGCCGGCGCTGGACCGGTGGTCGGCGGCGACCGGTGATCGCGAGATCCTGCTCGCCGGTCCGCGTTCGTTCTGCGCCGGGGTCGAGCGGGCGATCGAGATCGTCGAGCAGGCCCTGGACCGCTTCGGCGCACCGGTGTACGTGCGGCGTCAGATCGTGCACAACAGCCAGGTGGTGCGCGAACTGGCCGGGCGGGGAGCGGTTTTCGTCGAGGAGCTCGATCATGTGCCCGAAGGCGCGGTGGTCGTGCTCGCCGCGCACGGGGTGGCCCCGGAGGTCCGCCGCCAGGCCGAACGCCGCCGCCTGCGCGTGATCGACGGCACCTGCCCGCTGGTGTCGAAGGTGCATGCGGAGGTGCGCGCCTTCGCCGCCGCGGACAAGACGGTCTTCCTGATCGGGCACGCCGAGCACGAGGAGGTGGTGGGCACCCGCGGCGAGGCGCCCGAGAACGTCGTCGTGGTCGCCGATCCGGAAGCGGCCGCCCGGGTGTCGCCACCGGATCCGGATCGGGTCGCCTACGTCACGCAGACCACCCTGGCCGTCGCGGAAGCCGAGGCCACGGCCGCCGTACTGCGGCAACGGTTTCCGGCATTGAGCGGGCCGCGCAAGGACGACATCTGTTACGCCACCACCAATCGCCAGCAGGCGGTGCGCGCGGTGGCCCGCGAATCGGACCTGGTGCTGGTGCTGGGTTCGCGCAACTCCTCCAATTCGCTGCGGCTGGCCGAGGTCGCCGCGGCCGAGGGCGTGGCGGCGCATCTGGTGGAGGACGCCGGTGAGGTCGAATTGAACTGGCTGGCCGGCACCCGCCGCATCTGCGTCACCGCCGGCGCGTCGGCACCGCCGTATCTGGTGGACGACCTGGTCGAGGCCCTGTCCGGGCTCGGCGCCCTCCGGGTCCGCCACACCACCGTGACCGAAGAGAGTGTTCGATTCAACCTGCCTCGGGAGGTGAGCTGAATGGCCATGCCATTCCGTCAATCCGTACGTCTGGGAGCGTATCTCGCCAAGCAGAAGCTGCTGCGGCGCGAGAAGTTCCCCATCCTGGTCGAATTGGAGCCGCTGTTCGCCTGCAATCTGAAATGCGCGGGCTGCGGCAAGATTCAGCATCCGCATACGCTGCTCAAACAGCGGATGCCGGTCGAGCAGGCCGTCGGCGCGATCGAGGAATGCGGCGCTCCGATGGTGTCGATCGCCGGTGGCGAACCGCTGATGCATCCGCAGATCGACGAGATCGTGCGGCAGCTGCTCGACCGCAACAAGATCGTCTTCCTGTGCACGAACGCGGTGCTGCTGCCCAAACATCTGCACAAGTTCGCACCGCACCGCAATTTCGCGTGGATGGTGCACCTGGACGGATTGCGCGAACGCCACGACGCCTCGGTGTGCAAGGACGGTGTCTTCGATCAGGCCGTGGCCGCGATCCGCGAGGCCAAGGCCGCGGGATTCCGGGTGATGACGAATACCACGTTCTTCGACGTGGATTCGCCGCAGGACGTGATCGACGTCCTGGATTATCTCAACGACGAGCTCGAGATCGACCATATGCAGATCGCGCCGGGCTACGCCTACGAGAAGGCGCCCGATCAGGAGCATTGGCTCGGCGTGAAGGAGACCCATCAGCTGTTCGCCAAGGCCTTCGCCGACGGGCGCCGCAAGAAGTGGCGGCTCAACCACTCCCCGCTGTATCTGGATTTCCTGGAGGGCAAGGTCGACTTCGACTGCACCGCCTGGGCGATTCCGTCGTATTCGCTCAAGGGGTGGCAGCGGCCGTGTTATCTGCTCGACGACGGTTATGTGGCCACCTATCGGGAATTGATCGACGACACCGACTGGAACGCCTTCGGCCGCGGCAACGATCCGCGCTGCTCCAATTGCATGGCGCACTGCGGATACGAGCCGACCGCGGTGGTCGCGACCCTGGGTTCGTTGAAGGAGACGATCCGCGCCGCCGTCAGCTGAGTCGAATCGACACCGGGTCGAATTCCCCCACCGGAAGGTGAGCCACGCATGAACCCCTCGCCGCGCGGGCCGGACCCGCTCGCCGCCCTCACCGGACCCGACGCGCTGGCCGCGTTGTCCGACGACGAACTGCCCGCGCTGGCGCAGCGGTTACGCGATCGCCTCGTCGAGACCGTCACCGGAACCGGCGGCCATCTCGGCGCCAGCCTGGGGACGGTGGAACTGACCATCGCGCTGCATCGCGTATTCCGTTCGCCCACCGATGTTCTCGTCTTCGACACCGGACATCAGAGTTATGCGCACAAGTTGCTCACCGGGCGGGCATCCACCTTCGACACACTGCGGCAGGCCGGCGGGGTCGCGGGCTATCCGAACCGCACCGAATCCGCGCACGACTGGGTGGAGAACTCGCACGCCTCGGTCAGTCTCGCCTGGGCCGACGGCATCGCCAAGGCCTTCCACCTGCGCGGCGAACACGATCGCCGGGTGGTGGCGGTGATCGGCGACGGGGCGCTGACCGGCGGTGTGGCGTGGGAAGGTCTGAACAATCTGGGTGCGGGCGGGCGGCCGGTCGTGGTGGTGCTCAACGACAACGGGCGCTCCTACGATCCGACCGTCGGTGCGCTGGCCGGCCATCTCACCGGGCTGCGCGAGGGTGACATCGTCTCCGGAAATCTGTTCGACGCCTTGGGTTTCAGCTATCTGGGCCCGGTGGACGGCCACGATATCGGCGCCCTGTGCACGGCCCTGCACAAGGCGGTCGCACTGGCCAAACCCGTTGTGGTGCATGCGGTGACGGTCAAAGGCCGCGGCTTCGGCCCGGCCGAGGCGGACGAGGCCGACCGCATGCACGCGTGCGGGGTGATCGATCCGGTCACCGGTGCGCCGCGTAAACAACCCGCCCCCACCTGGACCGATATCGTCGAATCCGAACTGGCCGATATCGCCCGCGACCATCCGGAGGTGATCGCCCTGACCGCGGCGATGCGGCTGCCCACCGGACTCGGCGAATTCTCCCGGAGCGCACCGGAGCGGGTTTTCGATTCCGGGATCGCCGAACAGCACCTGCTGGCGTCCGCGGCGGGATTGGCCGCGGCCGGTATGCATCCCGTGGCTGCGGTGTACTCGACCTTCCTCAACCGTGCCATCGACCAGGTACTGCTCGATATCGCCCTGCACGAACTGCCCGTCACCCTCGCGCTGGACCGCGCCGGCGTGACCGGCCCGGACGGGCCCAGCCATCACGGGATGTGGGATCTGGCGCTGCTCACCTGCGTGCCGGGGATGCGGATCGCCTGTCCGCGCGATCCCGGCCGGATCCGCGAACTACTGCGCGAAGCCGTCACCACAGCCGGCCCCACCACGGTGCGCTATCCGAAAGCTACTGCCGGAGCGGATATTTCGCCGCTGGCGCGAATGGACGGGATGGATATCCTGTACCGCGGGCCGCGCAGTCCGCTCGACATCCTGCTGGTGGCGGTCGGCCCGATGGCCGGGCCGTGTCTGCGCGCGGCGGAACTGCTGGCCGACCGCGGTTTCGGCGCCACCGTCGTCGATCCGCGCTGGGTGTGGCCGATCAATCCGGGACTGCCGGCGATCGCGGCACGACATCGGCTCACCGTCTGCGTGGAGGACGGTATCGCCGCCGGCGGGATCGGCACCCACCTGATGCACGCGGTCGCCCGCGACACCGGCGCCACCCCGGTCCGCGCCCTCGGCCTGCCCACCGAATTCATCGCCCACGCCTCCCGCGACAGCATCCTGACCGAGTACGGCCTCACCGGCGAAGGCATCGCCGCCGCCTGCACACAGTGGTTACCCGCGACCGAGAGGATCCGATGACGGCCGTATTCCTGTCCGAGCCCTCGGCTCCGCCCCTGCGACCACGCCGGGAGAGCCGGCGCATCGACGTCGGTTCGGTGCCCGTCGGCGACGGCGCACCCATCTCGGTCCAGTCGATGACCACCACCGTCACCGCCGACGTCGAGGCGACGCTGCGCCAGATCGCCGAATTGACCGCTGCCGGTTGCGATATCGTCCGCGTCGCCGTGCCCACCCAGGACGACTGCGCGGCACTGCCGACGATCGCCCGCCGCTCGGCCATCCCCGTGATCGCCGACATCCATTTCAATCCGCGCTACGTCTTCGCCGCCATCGACGCCGGCTGCGCCGGGGTGCGGGTCAATCCGGGCAACATCCGCACCTTCGACGACAAGGTTCGCGAGATCGCCGCGGCGGCCGGTGCGGCGGGGGTGCCGATCCGCATCGGGGTCAACGCCGGTTCCCTCGATCGGCGCATCCTGGACCGGCACGGCGGTCGCGCCACGGCCTCCGCCCTGGTCGAATCGGCGTTGTGGGAGGCCGGGCTGTTCGAGGAGCACGGATTCACCGCACTGAAGATCTCGGTGAAACACAACGATCCGCTGACGATGATCCAGGCCTACCGGCTGCTCGCCCAGCGCTGCGACTATCCGCTACACCTGGGGGTCACCGAGGCGGGTCCGCCGCTGCAGGGCACCGCGAAATCGGCCACCGCGTTCGGGATCCTGCTGTCCGAGGGAATCGGCGACACGATCCGGGTCTCGCTGTCGGCGCCGCCGGTCGAGGAGGTCAAGGTCGGGCACCACATCCTGGCGGGACTCGGGCTGCGCCCCCGCACCCTCGACATCGTGTCCTGTCCGACCTGCGGTCGCTGCCAGGTCGACGTCTTCGAGCTCACGAAGAAGGTCGAGGCGGCCTTCCGGGATTTTCCGGCGCCGCTGCGCGTCGCGGTGATGGGCTGCATCGTCAACGGCCCGGGTGAGTCACGGGAGGCCGATATCGGGGTCTCGGCGGGCAATCACAAGGGTCAGATCTTCGTCCGGGGCGAGGTGGTGCGGACGGTGCCGGAATCGATGATCGTGGAGGCGTTGCTCGAGGAAGCGGTGACGCTGATCGACGACGCGCCGGAGAACCGGACCGGCTAATACGGACATACCTCGCATACCACCCCATCTGCGGCAATGAGTACTCGCTACAGGCGTGCAGGATTGGACCTGTGGTATAGGTATGCCTTACCTTTGGACGGTGAGCTGGGCCGAGGCTGTACCGAATCTACTGATCTGCCTGCGGGAGGGCCTCGAGGCGGGACTCGTGGTGACGATCCTGCTGGCTGCCGTGCGCAAGACGTCGACCCCGCAGCGCCCGGTCTCCGCGACTCCCGTCTGGCTCGGCCTGCTCGGCGCGGTATCGGTGGCGGCCAGCTTCGCGGCCGTGCTCACCTACTCCACGAGCGTGCTCTCGAATTCCGGCCAGGAAATCGTCGGCGGCACCCTGAGCGTGATCGCGGTCGGACTGGTGACGGCGATGGTGTTCTGGATGCGGCGCACCGCCGCGTCGCTGTCCGGTCAGCTTCGCGGTGAGGTCGCCCGCGCCACCGCGATCGGGGCGGGTGCGCTGGCTATCACGGCCTTCATGGCCGTCGGGCGCGAGGGCCTGGAATCGACGCTGTTCGTCTGGACCGCCGTGAAGGCATCCGGCACCACGGTCGCACCGCTGGTCGGCGCCGCGCTCGGTTTCGCCGCCGCGGTGGTGCTGTGCTGGTTGCTGTACCGGCAGTCGGTGAAACTCAACCTCGGCGTGTTCTTCAACCGCACCGCGCTCGCGCTGATCGTGATCGCCGCCGGTGTGCTGTCCTACGGTCTCGGTGATCTGCAGGACGCGAACATCCTGCCCGGACGACACTGGGTGGCCTT
>NZ_BAFQ01000133.1 GCF_000308375.1 Nocardia aobensis NBRC 100429
ACGACGGACCGTCCAAGGGCCCGGCGACGCGATAGCCGCGGCCCTCGTGATCGATTCCCGCGATCAGCGCCGGATCGACGACCCGCGCACGCTCCCGATCGCCGAGCAGCGCCGCGCGGGGAAACGATTCCCACAGGCGGGCAAGGACTTCCGTGTACTCCGCCCAGCGTCGTCCGGGAGGCAGCGGAGGCGAGGGCACGGTGACCGCATCGCTCACCTCGTCACCGTCACCGGGACGCAGCACCACTCCCGAGCGGCCGCCGGTGGCCCGGTCGAAGGACAGCACCCGGCGGGCGACGTTGTAGGGCGCGTTGTGCGTGGTCGCGATATCGACCAGATAGCCGATATCGCCGGCCTGCCCGGCCAGATAGGCGGCGGCGATACTGGGATCGAGGGCGCGCCGGCCCCCGGCCGAGTCGAGAATCCGCAGGGCGGCGACACCGGCCTGCTGCGCGGCAGCGGCGATACGCGCCGCCCACTCGATCGACATGAGCTCACCGGCATCGATTGCCGATGCGGCAGCGCCGGAAGCGGATCGGGCGCCGGACTCCGAGGCGGTCGCATCCGATGCCGCCGCCCCGACGGCGACATCGATCAGGATCGGAACGGTGCTCATCATGCTGTCCTCCGTTCGGGCTGCGGGTCCGGGGCGAGCGGAATGCTCATCGCGCCACCTCCAGTGGTCCGCGGTCCCACACCCCCACGGGGACATCGGGAATTCCCAGACCGAGGTGATCGCGCAGCGTCCTGCCGTCGTATTCGGTGCGGAACAACCCGCGCCGGCGCAGTTCCGGGATCACGTGGTCGGCGAAATCATCGAATCCGGACGGCAATACGTCGGGCATCACGTTGAATCCGTCCGCCGCGCCGGCCCGGAACCACCGTTCGATGTCGTCGGCGATCCGTTCCGGGGTGCCGACCACGATGCGGTGCCCACCGCCACCGGACAGCTTCTTCAGCAGCTGCCGCAGTGTCGGGCGCTCCCGATCGATGATGTCCTTGACGACCCGGTAGAAGGTTTGCGAACCGCCGGCGTCGTCGGGTTCGGGCAGCAGGCCGGCGGGGATGCGCTCGTCGTCGGCGAGACCGTCCAGCGAGATGCCGAGTTGTCCGGCCAGCCGGGTCCGCGCATAGGCGTCGGGCAGGAGTTCGTCGAGCAACTCACGGCGCCGAGCCGCCTCCGCCTCGGTGCTGCCCACCACGGTGGACAGCCCGGGCAGAACCACGATCTCATTCGGATTCCGGCCGAACGCCCGTGCGCCGTCCCGCAATTCGGTGCGGAACGCCCGCGCGGTGTCGAGGTCCTGTTCGGCGGAGAAGATCACCTCCCCCACCCGCGCGGCCAGCCGCTTACCGTCACTGGAGCCACCGGCCTGCACGACCACGGGCCGGCCCTGCGGCGAACGGAATTCGGTGCGCTCGGCCCAGCTCGCGACGACCCGCTCGACGAATTCCGCGGCCCGGCGATACCGCAGCGCGTGGTCGGGTTCGGCATCGCGGCCGAAGTTGCGCGCAGCGACGGGCCCGGCCGTGGTGACCACGTTCCAGCCGAAGCGGCCACCACTGAGATGGTCGAGATCACCGAGGCGGCGGGCCAGTTCGACGGGATCGTTGTACGACGACGAGAGCGTGGCGATCAACCCGATCCGCTCGGTGCGCGCCGCGATCCGGGCCAGCACCGTGGTCGGCTCCAGATTGTTGCCCGGGCGATATTCGATGCTCGGATCCAGCGCCGGCCCGTCGGCGAGGAATACCGCGTCGAGGGTGGCTTCCTCGGCCTTCTTCGCGATCGAGGTGTAGTGGTCGATGCCGTAACTGGCCAGCGGGTCGGTCCCGGGGAAGCGCCACGACCCGCCGAACACTCCGGCGTTGAGGATGTTGACGTTGATGTGCAGACGGTCGCTCACCGGTCGTTCCCCACCTCGGCGGCCGCCTCGCCCGCATCGGCGACCGAGGGCCGGTCCCGGTAGTAGCCCGGCTGCGGCGTCACCCCGTTGACCAGATGATCGCCGATGAGCCGCGGTTTGTAGACGACGGGGTTGTGCGAGGCGAGCGTGCGCGCGTTGCGCCAATGGCGGTCCAGGTGCACGCTGTTGCGCACCGCCGAGGAGCCGAGTGCGTCGAAGGCGGTGGTCGCGGCGTCGAGCACCGCCTCGATGACAGCCACCTGGGCCGCGGACGTCTCGACGTACGCGTACCCGAAATCGGCCTCCGCCCCGCTGGTGTGGGCCGCCTCCAGGGTCACCGCGGCGTGGCGCAGCAGGGTTTCGGCGGTGCGGCGCCGGACCTCCAGCCGCCCGACGACACCGAGCACCTCGGGATCCTCGGCGGCGTTGCGGGTCAGCGCGTGCAGACTGGTGCGCGTGCGCCCGCGCACCAGATCCACGGTTTCGGCGACGATACTGCGCGCGATACCGGTCAGATTCGCCAGATGCACGATCTGCACGAACGAGTCCAGACCGCGCAGCGACTCCCGGTAGCGGCCGATGTCACCGTGCTCCTCGACCGGAACATCGTGGAAAAGTGTAGTGCCACTACCGGTTTGGCGTTGCCCGATACCGTCCCAGTCGTCGGCGTGGGTGACCCCCGGATGGTGCGCGGGCACGACGACGAAACCGCGATTGCCGTCCTCGTCGGCCACCGCCGCGCGGATGAAGTCGGCGAAACGCGAGCCCGTGGAATAGAACTTCGTTCCCGAAACGAGCCGCCGGCCGTGTTCGTCGATACGCACCCGGGTGGTGGTCGAGCCCCATTCACCGGTCACGGTGCCGGCGGCCTCCGCCGCGGCGATCACGGCCGACGGTTCCGATTGCGCATTGCCGAATACCGCGCCGGCGCCGATCCGGTGCAGCCAGTAGGCCCGCACCTCGGAGTCGGTTTCGGCGCGCAGGATTTCGGTGGTGGTGAAATGTCCACGCCAAATCTGCGGAATGTTGGAGTCGGCGCGGCCGGCTTCGGCGAGCAGATCGAACAGTGTCGGCAGGTCGACGTCGAAGCCGCCGAATTCGACGGGCACCCGCAGGCGTCCGAATCCGGCGTCACCCAGTGCGCGGATCAGTTCGTCGGGGTGTTCGAAGGACAGGTCGCGTTCCCCGGCGCCCTTCGCGAATTCGGCCAGCACCTCGCGGATGCGTACCAGTGCTTCGGCCGGCGAATCCGGTCGTGATATCGGGGTCATGACAGTCCTCCTGGAGCCGGAATCGTCCGCGGCCTGAGTGGTCGCCACAGTGGAACACCCGAGCCGGGAGAAATCGACGGGTGCGCTCACGATGATTGAAATCCCTTGCCCTGCCTAATCATTGACGCCCGAAGCATTCAGTTGAACTGAACGATTCGATAAGCGGAACTGTCTTGTTCTCCCCCGGCCGGGACACCGATGGTGGTT
Organism: Nocardia aobensis NBRC 100429; assembly: GCF_000308375.1. GTDB lineage: Bacteria > Actinomycetota > Actinomycetes > Mycobacteriales > Mycobacteriaceae > Nocardia > Nocardia aobensis. The sequence continues at coordinate 3,386 of NZ_BAFQ01000133.1, forward strand.
TTGGAATCACGCCGATCAAGTTCGTTGCCATAAACAACGAACTTCGCGACAGTGGACGAATCGACAGATGAGGAGGTGCCGGTGGCACGCGTGGCAGATTCGGTGCACCGGCAGTCGGCTTCATGAGCATGGGGGGCAATCCCGTCCTGGCCGTGGCGGGGATCGAGACCGAGCGGGGCGCGAACACGCTGCGCCGCGGGCTGGCGAGCCTGGCGCGCGGCTGCCGCCGGCATCCGCGGATGGCGGCGATCGCCTTCTTCTGCAGCATCGTCAACGGCGGCTGCATGGTGCTGGGCGCCAAGGCGGTGGGCTGGTGTACCGACCACATCGTGGTAGCCGGATTCGCCCACCACGGGTTCGGGTGGGCCGCCGGGGCCGTCGGCGCCGTCTTCGTACTCGGGGTCTCGCTGCTGCGAGCGGTCACCATCATCGGGCGGACGGTCGCGACCGGGAACATCCAGTTCGGGTCCACCGCGGCGGCCCGCAAGGCCGTGGTCGCGCAGTATCTACGCCTGGGTGTGTCCTGGCATCGGCGTCACCAGGCCGGATATCTCGTCTCGCATGCGGTTTCCGACACCGAGATGGCCTGGGATCCCATGCAGCACTTCCCGTTCGCCGTCGGCATGACCGGGATGCTGACGCTGGTGATGGTCGATATCGCGCTCGCGGACGCCTGGCTCGCGGTGATCGCCGTGATCGTCATACCGCTGGTACTGGCCGCGAATCTCACCTATCAGCGCGTGCTGGCACCGCGAGCACAGCGGGCCCAGCAGCAGCGCGCCGTACTCAGCGCTCTGGCGCACGAGGCGATCGAGGGCCGTCAGGTCATCGCCACCCTGGGCATCACCGACCAGGAGATCGCGCGGTTCGAGGCATCGGCCGACCGGCTGCGGGTGGCGAATCTGCGGGTCGGCGGCGCCACCGCGATCTTCGAACCGGCGATCGAGCTGCTGCCGCCGCTGGCCGCGCTGGTGATCCTCGCGGTCGGGGTCGGCCGCATCGAAGCCGGGCAGCTCGGCGTCGGCACGCTCGTGGAGGTCGTCTATCTGCTGATCACCACCGCGATCCCGCTGAACGTCCTGGCGCGCTTTCTCGGGGTGCTCCCCCTGGGCGTCGCCGGACAGGACAAACTGGCGGCCACCGCGGCCGAAACCGAACGCCCCGCGCAGGGGCGATGTCGGCCCGGACTGCCTGTCTCCGGAAGCGCGGTCCATCTCACCGCGGCCGAATTCGGCTACACCGCGGCGCGGGTGGTGCACGACATCGCGCTGTGTATTCCGCCCGGCGGCCTGGTCGCCGTCGTCGGCCCGACCGGCTCCGGGAAGACCACCCTGCTGGCCCTCATCGCCCATCTGCTGGAAGCCGATCGGGGCACGGTAACCGTCGACGGCGTCGACACCCGCGAGCTCAGCCCCGCGGCATTGCGCGATCGCACCGCCCTGGTGACGCAGAACGCCTTTCTGTTCACCGACACCCTGCGGGCCAACATCACCCTCGGCGCGACCGCCGGCGACGACGCGGTCCGGCGCGCGCTGCGTGTGGCCGGCGCGGACGATTTCGTCGCGGCGCTCCCCGGCGGGCTCGACACCGTGGTATCCGAATCCGCGCAGCTGTCGGGCGGGCAACGGCAACGAATCGCTCTGGCCCGCGCGGTGTTTCGGAGACCGCGCCTGCTGCTGCTGGACGACACCACCTCCGCGTTGGACCCTCTGGTCGAGCACACCGTGGTGGAGCGGCTACGCACGGAATACGCGGGAACCGACCGGCACACCACCGTCGTGCTGGTCGGCCATCGGGCCGCGACGATCTCCCTCGCCGACACCGTCGTCTACCTCGAGGCCGGTCGCATCGTCGCGCACGGCCCGCACGAGGAACTGGCGGCGACCGTACCCGGGTATCGACATCTGCTCGGCGCCTACGACACGGCGGAGACTCTGCGATGACATCTGCTGTAGCGCACCGTGATTCGATTCCCGCACTGCTGCGCCGGCTCGACCGCCACGCGCCCGTGCCGCGCCCCGCACTGCTGGGTATCGCGCTGCTGGTCGTGGTCGCCGGCGGCGGTCGCATCGTCATCCCGGTCACCATTCAGTACGCGCTCGATCACGCCCTGCTCGCCGACACCACGCCGTCCGCGCGGTCCCATATCGTGTTCGCGGCGGTCGGTGTCGGCGTGGTGGCAGTCCTGGCCGCGATGCTGAGCTCTTCGCTGGTGAACCGCCGCCTGATCCGGATCGTGGAACGATTCCTGTTCGAATTGCGCACCGCGGCCTTCACCCGCGTCCTGCGTCGTGATCCCGCCGACCGCGGCGCCGATTCCGGCGGCGACCTGGTCGCCCGCGTCACCAACGACCTGGACATGGTCACGGTCTACGCGCAGTCGGGCGGAGTCACCCTGGTGCAGAACATCTGCCAGATGGTGCTGGCTCTGGCCGTGATGGCGGTGTACTCGTGGCCGCTGGCGGTGCTGGTGCTGATCATCGGCACGCTCGTCCCGATCGCCGGTCGCCGGTTGCAGCGACTGGTATCGCAACGCTTCGACGCGGTGCGCGTGCGCATCGGCGAACTGTACGCCGGACTACTGGAACTGCTGCTCGGCATCGACACCATCCGGGGCTACGGCATCGAGGAGCGGATGCGCGCGGGTACCGAGCGGCGCATCGACGCCGTCCTCACCGCACAGCGGAAAACCCTGTGGCCGGTGGGATTCAACATGTCGGTCGGTGAGTGGGCCAGCGGACTGATCACCACCTCGGTGATCGTGGTCGGCACCGCCGCGGGCATCGGCCCGCTGCACGCGAGCGCCGGTGACATCGTGGCATTCCTGTTCCTGGCCACCTTCTTCGTGCGGCCCATGCAGTTCGCCGTCACCAGCCTCGCCGATGCCCGCAACGCCGAGGCCGGACTGCGCCGGGTGGCGGCCGTTCTGGACGCTCCGACCAGCTCGCGGACGCCCCGGCATACCGCCCTTCCGTCCGGCGCGGCGACCGTCGAGCTGGCCGGGGTGACGTTCGGCTACGTGCCGGGAAGGCTCGCGCTGGGTCCGGTGAATCTGCGGATCGGCGCGGGTGAGCACATCGCGGTCGTCGGCGAAACCGGTTGCGGTAAGTCCACATTCGCGAAACTGATCACCCGGCAGCTACTGCCCTCGGGAGGGCGGGTCGCACTGTGGGATATCGATACCGGCGACATCGACGGCGGGGTGCTCGCGCGGCGGGTGGCGATCGTGCCGCAGGATCCGTTCCTGTTCGACCGGAGCATCGAGGACAACATAGCGCTCGGGCGCGACGGCGCCTCCCGGGAGGCGGTGCTCGACGTGCTGGACCGGCTCGGCCTGCGCGAATGGATCGACCACCTTCCCGACGGCCTGCAGACAGTGGTGGGCCGCCGCGGCGAAGCGCTGTCGGCGGGTGAACGGCAACTGGTCGCCCTGGCGCGCACCGCCCTGACCGATCCGGATCTGCTGGTGCTCGACGAGGCCACCAGCGGCGTCGACGCGGCCACCGATGTGCGATTGCAGCGCGCCTTGGTGCAGCTGACCTCCGGCCGCACCACCGTCACCATCGCCCACCGGCTGCACAGCGCGGAGATCGCCGATCGAATCCTCGTCTTCCACGCGGGCCGGATCGTGGAAGACGGCCCCCACGAGCAGCTTTCGACCGCCGGAGGCCGCTACGCCAGGCTGCACGCCGCCTGGGCGCCCGATGCCGCGAACCGTTCCCGCGGGGAGCTCATCGGCTGAGCGCCGACACCCTCACTCCGGCCCGCCGGCGACCCGCCGAATCGATGCCCCGGCGATCACCTCGATATCGGCGGGATCGCAGGCGGGCGTGTCGGCGGGTACCACCGCGGCGACGACCTCTTGCCCGGTGCGGCCGTCGACAAGGCGCACCGGCGGGCCTTCCGGATCCGCGAGATAGCGGTCGCCCCATTGCGTCAGGCCCACGACCACGGGATACAGATCCCATGCCTTTTCGGTGGGCAGATACTCGTACCGTTCGCGCCGTCCGTCGGCACGGTAGGGCCGCCGCTCGGCGAGCCCCTGGTCGACCATGTCCGCCAGCCGCTTGCTGAGCACCGAGGTCGACACCCCCAGATGCTGCTGGATGTCTTCGAAACGCCGGACGCCGTTGAACAGTTCGCGCAGGACGATCAGCGTCCACCGGCTGCCGACCACCTCCAGTGCGCGGACCACCGGGCAGTTGTCCAATCCGACCGATGCCCATTCCATGGCGGCGATTCTACCGGTTGAGTTCTGAATGCGAAGTCAGCTAGGGTCTGAGTTCTACAAAAGAAGTCAGGAGTGTCATGTCCGCTCACTTCACCGCTCTGACCGTCGATTCCGACCGCGGCGTCACCACCGTGACCATCGACCATCCCCCGGTCAATCTGCTCGACGAAGCACTGGTAGCCGACCTCGACCGGCTGCACACCGAATTGCGCGACGATCCCGGCACCCGGGTCGTCGTCTTCGCGAGCGCGAACCCGGAATTCTTTCTCGCGCACGGCGATATGCGTCTGGTCACCGATCCGCAAGCGCTCGAAACCTATGCCACCGGTCCCGGGCCGACCCTGCTCGAACGCTACCGAGCTCTGCCGCAGCCGACGATCGCGAAAATCACCGGACGGGCCCGCGGCGGTGGTGCGGAATTCCTGCTCGCACTCGATTTGCGTTACGCCGCAATCGATCACGCGTGGTTCGGCCAGCCCGAGGTGGCGCTCGGCATCTTTCCCGGTGGTGGCGGCACACAGCTGCTGCCACGGCTCATCGGCCGCTCCCGGGCGCTGGAGGTCGTCCTCGGGGCGCAGCTCTACGACGCGCGCACCGCCGAACGCTACGGCTGGATCGACCGCGCCCTGCCCGCCGATGAACTCGACGCCTTCGTCGACGACCTCGCCCGCCGCATCGCCGGTCATCCCCCGGCCGCGGTCGCCGCCGCCAAACGCGCCGTGCGGGCCGCGGGCGAGCTGCCGTTGACCGAGGGCCTGGCCGCCGAGCTCGAGCTGCTCATGCCGCTGTTCACCGGATCCGATGCGGTACAACGGTTTTCCGCCGCACTCGAGGCGGGCGCGCAAACCCGCGCCGGGGAGCTCGAGTTGGAAGAGTTGATCGAGCGCACCGGCTCGGCCACGCCACAACCGTCGCGCGGTCGTCACACCGGCGCCTGAACTAATCGTGCAAACCTCGACGAGATTGCGAGAAAACTGCGTAACAGGGCCAAGTTTGCACGATTAGTTCAGGCCTCCCGAGGCGGCGGACCGAACCGCGTCAGGCCGAGCGGCGCAACGCCGGATCGGCGAGGGCGTCGGGGATCTTGCCGGTGTCGCGTTCGTGGAAATACGTACCGGGCGGGACGATCTCGTCGATCCGGTCCAGCACCTCGGATTCCAGCACCACATCGGCGGCGCGCAGGTAGGTGTCCAGATGCTCGCCGGTGCGGGGGCCGATGATGATGCCCGAGACGTCCGGATGCGAACCCGCGAAACCGATCGCCAGCTCGATCAGGCTCAGGCCCGATTCCTCGGCCAACCGGCCCAGCGCGTCGGCGGCGGCCAGTTTCGCCGCGTTGGCCGGGGCGTCGATATCGAAGCGGCCCGGGATCAGGTCCGCGCGGTGCGATGCCGGCTGGTCGGCGCCGATCCGGTACTTACCGCTGAGCCAGCCGGCGGCCAGCGGACCGTAGGTGAGGACGCCGAGACCGTATTTCCTTGCGATCGGCAGAGTTTCGCGTTCGATGCCACGGACCAGCAGCGAGTAGGGCACTTGTTCGCTGACCGCGCGGTGCCACCGGCGCCGATCGGCCGACCACTGCACCTCGATCAATTCGGCGGGCGAGAACACCGAGGTGCCGTAGTAACGGATCTTGCCCGCGCGCACCAGATCGTCGAGCGCACCCACGGTCTCGTCGATCGCGGTGATCGATTCCGGCCGGTGCACCTGATACAGGTCCAGATGATCGGTGCCCAAGCGGCGCAGCGAATCCTCCACCGCGCGCACGATCCAGCGCCGGGAGTTACCCCGATGCGACGGATCGTCGTCGACCGAATTGTGAAATTTGCTGGCCAGGATCACCTGGTCACGACGACCGGCCAGCGCTTTGCCGACGATGATCTCCGATTCACCCCGCGAGTAGGTGTCGGCGGTGTCGATGGTGTTGATCCCGGCGTCGAGTGCGCGATGGATCAGGGCGACGGATTCCTCGTGGCTGGTGTTGCCGCGCGCCCCGAAGTTCATGGCGCCCAGGACGAACGGGCTGATCCGCACGCCGGTGCGGCCGAGGGTGCGCAGGTCGGACAGGCTCATCGGCGGGCTCCTGGCTGGTGGCGGCGAAGGGTGGATTCGGTCAGTGACGGCGGCAGGTAGCCCTCGTCGGCGGGGCTGATCGTGACGCCGGGCGCGACGATCTCGTCGATGCGGTCCAGCACATCGGTGCTCAAGCGCACGTCGACCGCGCCGAGCTGGCCTTCGAGCTGGTCGAGGGTGCGTGGTCCGATGATCACCGAGCTCACCGCCGGATGCTGCAGGACGAACGCCAGGGCCAGGTGGACGAGCGAGAGCCCCGCCTCGTCGGCCAGTTTCGCGAGCTCCTCGGCCACGGCGCGTTTGCGCTGATTCACCGTCAGTGCCGGATCGTGACGATGCGGCTGGCGTTGCAGCCGTGAGGATTCCGGCGCCTGCCCACCGTCGCGGTAGCGTCCCGACAGCCAGCCACCGGCCAGCGGACTCCAGGTCAGCACCCCGAGCCCGTAGCGCTGGGCCACCGGCAGCGTGGCCCGTTCGGCACCGCGCGCCAGGATCGAATACGGCGGCTGTTCACTGACCGGCCGGTGCAGCTGCCGATCCTCGGCCACCCATTGCGCCTCCACCAGCTGATGGGGTTCGAACGTGGTGGTGCCGTAGTAGCGGATCTTGCCGGCTCTGACGAGATCGTCGAGCGCGCCCAGCGTTTCCTCCAGCGGGACGTCCGGATCGGGCCGGTGGATCTGATAGAGATCGAGGTGATCGGTGCCGAGGCGGCGCAGGCTGTCCTCGACCGCGCGCAGAATCCAGCGGCGCGAATTGCCGCGGCTGTTCGGATCGGTGCCGATCTGCCCGTGGAATTTCGTGGCCAGGAACACCTCGTCGCGCCGGCCCGCGAGTGCCTTTCCGACGATCTGCTCGTTCTCGCCCTGCGAGTACACGTCGGCGGTGTCGACCACCGTGATGCCGGCGTCCAGTGCGCGATGGATGATCCGGATCGCGTCGTCGTGATCGCGGTTGGCCCAGGCGCCGAAGTTCATGGCGCCCAGGGTGAGTGGGCTGACCAGTACACCGGTGCGGCCCAGATAGCGGGATGTCATGCGGTGGGTTGTCACTTTCTGTCGGCGGCCGCGAGGGCCGGTGCGAAGGAATTCGACGGCTCCGCCAGCCCGAGGTGGTGACGCAGGGTGGTGCCGGTGTATTCGCGCCGGAACAGTCCTCGGGTGCGCAGCAGCGGCACCACCTGGTCGACGAAATCGGCCAGCGACGCCGGCAAGACGGCGGGAATGATGGTGAGCCCGTCCACCGCGCCGGTACGAAACCAGTGCTCGATGTGGTCGGCGACCGCGTCCGGCGTAGCGGCGACGACACGGTGACCGCCGAGGAATTCGGTCAGCAACCGCCGCACGGTATATCCGGTTTCGGCGGCGTACCGGGTCAGCGAATAGAAGAAGCCCTGCGGGCCGATCCGCCCCTCGGGCAGCGTGAGCAACCGTGGCGGCAGCGGTGCGTCGAGATCGAGCACCTCGTCGGGATGTCCGAGCCAGGCGGCCAGCGATCGCACCGGATCGCTGTCGGGGTGCAACCGCTGCTGCAGCCGATCGAACGCCGCCTGCGCCTCCCGCTCGGTCGAGCCCAGCACCGGGATCAGGCCGGGAAGAATCCGGACAGCATCCGGATCGCGGCCGGAAGCTGTTGCGGCGCTGCGGATCTCGGCGGCGAACTCCTGCGCACCGGTCAGGCTCAGATGGGTGGTGTAGATCGCCTCGGCCCACGCCGCGGCGAAGGACCGGCCGGGCCCCGACGCACCCGCCTGCACGAGCACCGGCCGCCCCTGCGGCGAGCGCGGCACGTTCAGCGGCCCGGCGACCCGGTAGAACTCACCGTCGTGGTCGACCGCGTGCACCCGGGCCGGATCGGCGAACCGACCGGCGGCCTGGTCCCCGATGAGGGCGTCGTCCTCCCAGCTGTCCCAGAGCCGGAGGGTGAGGTCGACATATTCGGCGGCACGCCGGTAACGCTCCTCCCGCTCGGGCAGGTCGTGGAGACCGAAGTTGCGGGCGGCATCCGGGGCGAAGGTGGTGACCACGTTCCATCCCGCCCGGCCGCCGGAGATCCGGTCCAGCGACAGGATTCGCCGCGCCAGGTTGTAGGGCCGGTTCAACGTCGTCGTGGCGGTGGGGATCAAGCCGATCCGCTCGGTACTCACCGCCAGGGCGGAGGTGAGCAGGATGGGATCGAGGGTGGCCGCCGGCGCGCGGGCGATCGACGGTTGCTGCACGGGGATGTCCGGGAACAGCAGCCCGTCCAGCGCACCCCGTTCCGCGATCTCGGCCGTCCGGCGATAGTGCGACAAACGGATGAAGGCGTCGGCGGGCAGATCGTCTTCGCGCCAGGCCGCGGGGTGGTAGCCGGAGCTGCCGACATTGACGAAGAAATGCAGTTCGCGCGTCATCGCGCCACCTCCGGGGTGCGGATCGGTTCCGGTATCGGCAAGCCGAGATGCGATCGCAGTGTGCTGCCGCGGTATTCGGCGCGAAAGACGCCGCGCCGCTGCAGAATCGGCACCACACCCGTCACGAAGTCGTCCAGGCCGCCGGGGAGCACATCGGGCATCAGGTTGAATCCGTCGGCCACCCCGGCCTCCACCCACTCGACGATGGTGTCGGCGACCTGCTCCGGTGTGCCGGTCACGATGCGGTGCCCGAGCCCGCCGCCGAGGCGTCGCAGCAGCTGCCGCACGGTCAGGTTCTCGCGACGGGCCAGGTCGACGGCCACCCGGCGGAAGGTGTGCGAACCACCCGCCGCCCGCGGATCGGGGAGGCTGTCGAACGGCAGCGGCGAATCCGGTTGCAGCACTTCCGGATCCACACCGAGTTGGTCGGCCAGACGATTGAGCGCGTATTCGGTGGGCACCAGTTCGTCCAGCAGGGCTCGGCGCTCGGCCGCCTCACGCTCGGTGGCGCCGATCACCGTGGACAACCCCGGCAGCACCAGGAAACTGCCGGGCGGACGGCCCGCCGCTGCCGCGCGCGCGGACACATCGCGTCGGTACTCGGACGCTTCGGCGACGGTCTGCGCGGCGGTGAAGATCACCTCGCCGACCGTCGCGGCGAGCGCCCGCCCCGCGTCCGAGGCGCCGGCCTGGACGATCACCGGCTCACCCTGCGGTGAGCGCGGGACGTTCAACGGCCCTGCCACATCGAAAAATTCACCGCGATGGTCGATCCGGTGGATGCGGTCCACATCGGCGAACCGGTGGGCCGCTTTGTCCCCGACGAGGGCGCCGGGTTCCCAGCTGTTCCACAGTTGGCGCACCACGTCGACGAATTCGGCCGCGCGGCGATATCGCGTGGCGTGGTCGAATTCGTCGTCGTAGCCGAAATTGCGGGCCGATTCGGCGCCGGCGGTCGTGACCACGTTCCATCCGGCCCGGCCGCCGCTGAGCAGGTCGAGCGTGGCGAAGCGGCGCGCGACGTCGTACGGATCGTTGTAGCTCGACGACAGTGTCGCGATCAATCCGATCCGTTCGGTAGCCGCCGCCACGGCGGCCAGGATCACCGACGGTTCCAGGCTGTTGAACGGCCGGAACCGGATATCGTCGCGGAGCGCGGGCCCGTCGGCGAGGAAGATCGCGTCGAACTTCCCGGCCTCCGCAGTCCGCGCGATCCGCACATAGTGGTCCAGGCCGAAACTCGCCTCCGGATCGGCCCCCGGGAAACGCCACGCCCCGCCGAAGACGCCCGCATTGAGAATATTGACATTGAGATGGACCTGGCGACGCGCCACGGTCACTCCTTTCCGGATCGCCGGCCCAGCAGCCGCGCGACCGTATCGGGATGAACGATTCCCTTCGACCTGCGACAGCTTCGCGGCGACGCAGGCCGCGATGTCACGACGCCAGGCGCAGCGGCTGGGCGACCGAGCGCAGCGCACGGATCGCCGCCGCCACGGCCGGTCGTTCCAGCGAGGCTTGCCGATACGTCACACCGACGTGCCGGACGCCGTTGTCGATCGAGCACGCGACCAGTCCGGTATGCCGGTCGGCGACCGAGATCTCCGGCACGATCGTCACTCCCAGCCCGTGCTCGACCATCTCGGCCATACCTTCGAAGCTTCCGCTGCGATGTTCGATCCGCGGCGCGAATCCCGCTTCCCGGCAGGCGAAATGCACCGACGCCACCGACGGCTCCCCGTCCAGGGCGGTGATCCAGTCGGCATCGCGAAGACTGCTCAACCCGTGCTCCCGGACCCGCTCCCGCCACTGCGGCGGGGCGAGCAGGACCAGCGGGTCGCTGAACAGGTATTCCGAGGCCAGCCCCAGGGGCAGATCCCGGGAGCGGAACGAATACGAATAGGTGATCGCCAGGTCCACGTCCTGCTGACGCACCGCCGGAACGGAATCCACCGGCCGCAGATCCACCAGCCGCACCCGCAGCCCGGGATGGTCGGCGCGCAGTCGCACGGTAACCGGCAGCGCCAAGCGCATCTGAGCGGTGCGGAAGGTGGCGACGGTCAATACCCCGGTCACCGCCTCCGAGGTGGCGCTGACCGCGGATTCCGCCTCCTCCAGCGCTGCCACGATCCGCGACGTGTGATCCACCAGGACACGCCCGGCGTTGGTCAGCCGCAGTACGCGGCCCTCGCGGCGGGTCAGCACGACGCCGACCTCGTCCTCGAGGATGCGCAGTTGCTGCGATACCGCCGAGGTGGTGATGCCGTGCAGTTCGGACACCGCGGTCATCGTCGTATGTTCGGCCAGATCCCGCAGGAGGATCAGCCGTCGAATGTCGTACATGGTCCCTCGCTTCGACTGCGGGACATCCGGTGTTCATCATTGCCAGCGGGTGATCGTGGAGGAAATCCTTACGATCAGAACGATTCTGTGTAGCTGCCGGTCTCACGCCGGCACCGGCAGCCGTACCCGCGCCCCCGGCACCGCGGCCAGCAGCGTGCGGGTGTACTCCTCCTCCGGCGACTCGAAAACCGAAGTCACCGAACCTGTTTCGACCACCCGGCCGTTGCGCATCACGGTCACGTCGTCGGCGATCAGCCGCACCACACCCAGATCGTGCGTGATGAACAGATAGGTGAGCCCGTGTTCGGCCTGCAGATCGGTCAGCAGCTGCAGAATCTGCGCCTGCACCGACACATCGAGTGCGGAGACGGCCTCGTCGAGCACCAGGACGCGGGGTTCGGCGGCCAGCGCCCGCGCGATCGCGACACGCTGGCGCTGGCCTCCGGACAATTCGGCCGGACCCCTGCTCAGGTGTGCGCGGTCCAGCGCCACCGCGTCCAACAGCTCGGCCACCCGCCGGCGCCGCGCCGCGCGGTCCCGGATCAGGCCGAACGCCTGCAGCGGCTCGCCGATGATCGAAGCGATGTCGAAGCGGGGGTCCAGGGAGGTGTACGGATTCTGATACACCAGCTGGATCTGCCGGCGCAGCGGGCGCGGGCGGCGGCCGTTGCCGTCGACGCGGACGTCGTCCAGCCACACCGCGCCCGCCTCCGGGCGTTCGAGGCCCACCACGAGCCGGGCCAGGGTGGATTTCCCCGCACCCGACTCTCCGACGATCGCATGTGTGGTCCCCGCCCGCACCGCGAGCGAGACCTCGTCCACGGCCCGCACTCCCCCGCCGAACCACTTCGTCACCTCCGACAGCCGCAGAACCGGTGGCGCGGAGGTCACCTCGGCTCGGACGGGCGCCCCCGAGGAGGGCACGAGCCGCCCGGAATGCGCGGCGGGCGCCGCGGCGAGCAGCCGGCGGGTGTACTCGTGGCGCGGCGCGGACAGCACCGCGGCCGCCGCCCCCTGCTCCACGATGCGGCCGCGCTGCATGACCAGCAACCGGTCCGACCGCTCCGCCGCGACCCCCAGATCGTGGGTGACCAGCAGCACGCCCAAACCCAACTCTTCGCGTAATACCGTGAGCCGGTCCAGAATTCGCTTCTGCACGGTGACATCCAAGGCGGAGGTGGGCTCGTCGGCGACCAGCAGCACCGGATCGTTGGCGAGCGCGATCGCGATCAGCACGCGCTGTTTCATACCGCCGGACAATTCGTGCGGATACTGCCGGTACACCCGCTCCGGTGCGGCCAATCCCGCCGCCGCCAGCTTCTCGACGACCAGCTCACGTCCAGCGTCGGCGCGCCGATGCAGTCGCAGCGCCTCGAGCACCTGCCAGCCCACCGGTTTCACCGGATTCAGCGACGTTCCCGGGTCCTGCGGCACGAAGCCGACCACCGGGCCGCGCACCCGCGCCAGTCGCCGGTCACTCCACCGCGACACATCCTGTCCGCCGATCTCGAGTGCCCGGGCGCGCACCTGCGCGGCCGGCGGCAGGAGCCGGAGTGCGGCGTGGATGGTGGTGCTCTTGCCGGAGCCGGATTCGCCGACGATCGAGACGAATTCGCCGGCGGCGACCTCGAGCGACACCCCCGACACCGCGGGCGCGGCGGCATCGCGATACCGGACGGTGAGATCGTCGATCCGCAGCAGGGGTCCGGTAGTGCTCATCGTTGTTCTCCCAACGCGCGTCCGATTCGATTCACCGACAGCACGACCACGGCGATCAGTACGCCGGGGCACAGTGCGATCCACGGATAGGTGGCCAGGAAGTCGCGGCCTTCGGAGACCGCCAGACCCCATTCCGGCTGCGGCGGCGGTGCCCCGTAACCCAGGAAGCCCAGCGCGGCGACCGCCAGCACCGCGGTACCGCATTCGAGTGCCGCCAGCGAGAGCACCGCCCGGATCGAATTGGGCAGCACGTGCCGCACCACCACGCGGACGAATCCGGCTCCGGAGCCGTAGGCGGCGGCCACGAAATCACTGCCCGCCACGGTCAGGACCTGCGAGCGCATCACCCGGGCGAACGAGGCGACCGCCGAAACGCCCACCGCCAGCGCGATATTCACCGTGCCGAAGCCGAGCGCGGTGACCATTGTCATCGCCAGCAGCAAGGCCGGGATCGACAGCAGCACATCGACACAGCGCATGACCGCGGCGTCGGGCCGGCCGCCGACGATCCCGCTGAGCAATCCGATCAGGGTTCCGACCAGAAATCCGAGGGCAACCGCGAGCAGGGTCGCGGTCAGGGTGGTCGAGGTGCCGTAGATGGCGCGGGCCAGCAGATCCCGACCGAGCCGGTCGGTGCCGAACGGATGGGCGAACGACGGCGGCAGGAACCCTGAATCCGGGTCGCCCTCGACCGCGCTGTGATCGGTGAACCAGGACGGAGCCACCGCCCAGCCGATCACCACGAGCACCACCAGCCACGCGAGAACCAGTCCCGGCCGAGTGCGCGCCGTGCGCACCAGCCGATGAAAACGATGGCGCCGCACTTCGTTTGCGTGCAGCTCCACCTCGTCGAGCACAGCCACCGCCTCCGGCCCCGACCCGCTCATGCCGTGTTCGACGGGCACGAGCGGGGGGCCTGCGTGGTGACGCTGCGCTGCCGCCTCCGGCCCCGACCCGCTCATGCCGTGTTCGACGGGCACGAGCGGGGGGCCTGCGTGGTGACGCTGCGCTGCCGCCTCCGGCCCCGACCCGCTCATGCCGTGTTCGACGGGCACGAGCGGGGGGCCTGCGTGGTGACGCTGCGCTGCCGCCTCCGGCCCTGACCCGCTCATGCCGGGCTCCGCGCGTACAGCCGAGCCCGCAGCCGCGGGTCCAGCACCGGATACACCAGATCGACCATCAGATTCACCACCACGAAAATCACTGCCGCGAGCACCACCACGGCCTGCACGACCGCGACGTCCTGGGTGCGCACCGCCGTCTCGGTCAATCGGCCCAAACCCGAACGGGAGAACACGGTTTCGACGATTACCGCGCCCGCCAGCAGATTCCCGAAGGTCACCCCGGCGATGGTCAGCGCGGGCAGTGCGGCATTGCGCAGCACCTCGCGCACCACCACCCACAGCCGGGTCGCGCCCTTGGCCAGCGAGACCGTCACATAGCCCGCCCGCATTCCACTGTCGAGGTTCTCCAGCAGCAACCGCGCGATCGGGGCCGACACCGGGATCGCCAGCGTCACCGCCGGCAGCACCAGGCTGGCGACGCCGTCGTTGCCGATCGGCGGAAACCAGCCCAGCCGGAACGAGAACACCTGCAGCGCCGCCAATCCCAGCAGGAACACCGGAATCGACACCCCGGCCGCCGGCAACGTCGCGAACAGTTCCGCCAGCCACCGCCATCGCGTATACGCGGCCACGATCGCGACCACCGTGGCCAGGACCACCGCCAGCACCAGCGCGGTGACCGCGAGCACCGCGGTCTGCGGCAGCACCCCGCTGATCATCGCCCACGCGTCCAGTCCGGTCCGGGTGGAGCGCCCGAAATCACCGTGCACGGCCTGCCCGAGACGGTGCAGGTACTGGCCGAACAGCGAGTGGTCCAGACCGTAGTAGACCCGGGCCTTCTGCTTGTCGCCCGCCGTGATCAGATCACCCTGGGCCGGATCGAACAGCACGTCCACCGCGTCGTAGGGCAGGACGTAGAGCAGCGCGAAGGTCACGGTGTAGGCGCCCCACACCACGAACACGGCCTGCGCGAGTTTCGCGGCCACATAGCGCAGCACGACTACCCCTGCTCGATCCAGGTGTCGTAGAACACATTTCGCGACTGCGCCTCGTAGCCGATGTTGTGCACCTTGGCACCGGCGGCGGTCACCTGCGCGGGGTTGTACACCGGCACGGTCAGCACCTGCTCGTCGAGCAGATACCGCTGCGCCTGCTCGGCGGCCTTCGCCCGCTGGGCGGGGTCGAGGGTTTTGCTCAGCGCGCTGAGTTTCGCGACCGCCTCGTTCGCCTCCGGACTTCCCAGCGCGAGTTTGGCCATATTCCCGTACTGCGGGGAGTACACCTGCTCGAGCACCGAGATATCCGCGCGACTCTGGTTGGCGACCTGGATGTTCCAGCGGCCCTGCTGGGTACTGGCGGCGGTGTAGTCGGGAATCGGCAGCACATTGAGCTGCAGGTCGATGCCGATCTTGCGCAGATCCTGCTGGATCAGCTGGTAGGCGGGCTTGTTGTTGACCAGATTGTCGATGCCCAGCAGATCGAGTTGCAGGCGCCGCCCGTCCTTGACCCGGATGCCGTCGG
Organism: Nocardia aobensis NBRC 100429; assembly: GCF_000308375.1. Taxonomy (GTDB): domain Bacteria; phylum Actinomycetota; class Actinomycetes; order Mycobacteriales; family Mycobacteriaceae; genus Nocardia; species Nocardia aobensis. The sequence goes on from NZ_BAFQ01000133.1 coordinate 18,729, forward strand.
CGCCCTTGTGCCAGCCGTCGGCCTCGAGGATCTGTTCGGCCTTGCCCTGGTCCTCACGCAGATGCGCGGAGAAGTCCACGTATCCCGGAACACGCTCCGACACAACCGAACTCGATACCTTGTAGCTGGACGTCAGCACCGTCTTGACCAGCGCGTCGCGGCTCCAGCCCAGCTGCACCGCCTGACGCACGGCCTTGTCGTCGGTCGGGAAGCGGTCGGTCTTGAGATCCAGCGAGATGTCGCGGCCCGGAATGAGCTGCGGCACGATCCGGTATCCCTGCGCCTGCAGTGGCGCCTCGTCGGTGTTGTTGACGTCGAGGATGGCGTCGACGGTTCCCGATCGCAGCGCACCGGTGCGCACCCCGGCTTCGGGGATGACGTCGATCTCGACCGCGTCCAGATACGCGTCACCGTTGTGTTTACGGCTCGCCGGCGCCCAGTGGTAACCGGGCCGCTTCTTCAGGACCGTCTTCTGCTGATAGACGTGCTGGGCGAGGGTGAACGGCCCGGTTCCGACGACATTCTGGGCCTGGCTGCGTTGTTCTTTCGGCAGAACCAGCGTCGAATGCGCCACGATTCCGGAGAAGTACAGCGACAACGCTTGCAGAAACCCGGCACTGGGCCGATCGAAACTGACCCGCACCGTCGTCGGATCGACCACCTCGGTGCCCTGATATCCCACCCAGTAGGCGGTCACCGGAACGATTCCCAGTCGCTGATCGCCCCGGCCGAGCAGATCGAAGTTCTCTTTCACCGAATCGGCGGTGAACTTCGTTCCGTCGCTGAAGGTGACGTCGTCGCGCAGGTGGAAGGTGAACTGGGTCAGAGTGTCGTTGTACTGCCACGAGGTGGCCAGCCACGGCTCCAGCGCACCGGTCTTCGGATTCTGGTAGACGAGCTTGTCGGTGATGTTGCTGGTGATCAGCGATTCGGGATAGGAACTGCCGGAGTGCGGGTCGAGATTCGCCGGAGCGTCGAGCACGCCGAAGCGCAACGTCCCGCCGGGTACGGGCGTGGCGTTGTCGTCGCTCACGGCGACCTGCCGGGCGGGTGTGGCGCATCCGGCGACCACCGCCGCGGTGAGCAGGGCGAGCGCCAGCGCAACCGGACGGCGATGAATTCTTCTGTGTGACATAGGTTTCGATTCGTTTCAGGGGCGGCGCGATGCGCTCGTCAGATCGGACGCCTCGGGGCGTGCGCTCAGGCTAGGCCGGTCTCGGGACGGTTCCGAGGGTTGTGATCGGCCAGATCGACTACACCGTCGTTGAAGCGGATCTGAACGAAGACGAGAGATACCGTGCAGATACGTCGAGGGGCCATATCCGTTCACACTCGCACGGCGGCGGGAGCCGGCACCGGTAACCCGAAGCGTTCCCGCAGCGTCGACTCGCCGTATTCGTGCCGGATCAGCCCGCGGCGGCGCAGAATCGGGACCACTTCGTCGACGAAGGTGGTCAGGCCCGAGGGAAAGGCATCGGGCATGAGATTGAAGCCGTCGGCCGCGCCGCGGCGGAACCAGTCCTCGATCGTGTCGGCGACGTCCTCGGGTGTCCCGATCACCGCGCGATGGCCGGCGCCGCCGTGTAGTTCCCGAATCAACTCCCGCAGCGTCAGATCGCGTTCGCGGGCCAGTTCGACGATCGACTCCCGGAAGCCCAGGGAGGCGGAGAAGGTACTCGGATCCGGCGGACCGGCCAGCACCGCCTCCGGGAGTGGGCGATCGAAATCCAGCGAATCCAGCGGCACGCCGAGAGTCGCCTCCAGCCGTCGTCGCTCGGGGCCCTCGTCGACCGACCGGAACAGGGTCTGAAACCGTTGCAGCGCTTCGGCTTCGGTGGAGCCGATGATCGTGGTCAGTCCCGGCAGGATCTTCACCTCGCCGGGATCGCGACCGGCTTCGCGCGCAACCGATTTCACGTGCCGGTAGTGCCGGATCGCCGCGGCCGCCGTCAGTTCCGCCGAGAACACGGCGTGCGCGCTGCGGCCGGCCAGGATCCGCCCGGCCGGCGAACCGCCGGCCTGGACGAACAGCGGATAACCTTGCGCCGAGGGCGGCGTGCGCAGTCCCCACTCCACATCGAAGTGTTCGCCGTGGTGGTGGACGACACCCCCGTCGATCGCACTGTCCCACAGTGCGCGCACCACGTCGACGAATTCCTCGGCCCGGCGGTAGCGCGCATCGCGATCGGGCATCTCGCTCAACCCGAAATTGCCGGCCGCCGCGGGCGAATAGGTCGTGACCACATTCCAGCCCAGCCGCCCGCCGGAGGCGTGGTCGAGCGACAGCAGCCGCTCGGCCAGTTCGACCGGATCGTTGAATGTGGTCGACAAGGTGCCGATCAGCCCGAGGTGCTCGGTCTCGGCGGCGACCGCCGACAGGATGACGCCGGGCTCGAGCGCGCGTCCGGGTTTGTGCCGGGGATCTTCGCGCAGGGCCGGTCCATCGGCGAGGAACAGCGCGTCGAGGGTGCCGCGTTCGGCAGTCCGGGCGGCCCGCACGAAATGCCCGGCGTCGACGAAAGCGCCCGCGTGCACGTCGTCGAGAGTCCACGCGCCGGGCGCGATTCCTACGTCGAGAACGTTGACGTTCAAGATCACATGCGCGGGCTGCGCGGTGGCGGTCATGGAGTCTCCTCGTCGATCCGGATCAAGCGGCGGGAAAGGCGCTGCGCGCATCGCGCGGAAGCACCGGTGCGGGCGCCGGAAGGCCGAGCCGCGCACGCAGTGTGGTGCCGGGCGGCGGCGCGGCAGTCGCCGTGACATGGCGGGCGGCTGCGGCGACGATCGCCGCGGGCGACCCCTCCCCCGCGATCACGACGCCGGCGGCTTCGGTGGTGGACGATGGGGGCGACCCGGCGTCGACCCATCGCAGCACCGGCCCACGCACCGGCGTAGCCGGCAGGCCGAGCACGACGTCAGCGAGATCGCCGAGGTCGTGGTATTCGGCGGGCACCGGGGACTCGGCGAAGATCGGTGGTTTGATCTGTGGCGGTTCCGGAATGTTCAACGGGCCGGTAATACTGTGTGCACCAGTGTGATCCACATATCGGATGCGCGCGGAATCAGTGAACACGCCGTGCTCACGGTCGTCCACGACGGCGTCCGGCGGCCAGCTCTCCCACAGTTCGCGGACGGCGCGCACCGCGTCGGCCGGAACGTCGCCACGCAGCGCCGAGGTCCACACACTGCGCCCGTCGGCGGCCGCCGGCTCGCCGAGCAGCACCAGCCAGCCGACCCTGCCACCGCTGGCGTGGTCGATCGAACCCAGCCGCCGGGCCAGGTTGTAAGGGTGATCGCGCAGCGGGGCGGCGGCCACCACCAGGCCCACCGACCGGGTGTGCCGCGCCAACACCGCGGCGGCGACCGAGGGGTCGAATCGCACGGTCGCGGAGTCCGGGCGCAGCACGACGAAATCGATTCCCGAACCGTCCAGGAGGGCACCGAATTCCGCTGTTCCGGTACCGTGCCGATCGAATATCGCTGCTACCTGCGCCCCGTCCAGGGCGGCGCCGACAATGTGGTGATGGGTCACGGCAGGTGAACTTTCGTCGTCGCGGTCATCGGCAATTCCGGCTCGGGAGAAATGCGGGCCGCCATTTCAGGAGCGCCCGCAGAATTTCGGCGGCACGGTGATGGCGGCAAGGTGGCCGAATGGCGAATCGGCCACTGCGGCTCGGTTTGTCATCGCGCCGACCACCTGGAGGTTCGATGTTTGGATGTCCGGCCCAGACTATGCCCACCGCTTCGAATCGCACCCGTTTGCGATCGGCAAGATTATCTACACGGTCACTACAGTCGGCCTTCACGTGCGGTGGCCAGGATTCCCATAAACGTTCGACCGCAGCGAATCAGGCTTTAAATTTGGCCGGACCGTAAATCGTGTGCGCGCCGGGCTCCGCCCCTACATTGTCGAAGGCGGCGCGCGGTGTTCCGTCGCCGTGACCGCGTGACGCATCGGGTGTCACGTGAAGCTCCCGGTGTGCCGACGGCCGCCGCGCCGCGCGGTGGTGACAGTCGGGCAGTATCCCCGGGCCGAGTGAAATGGGTTGTCCTGTGGTCGAATCCAATACATCCGCCGATCGGCATACGACGCGTGTGCTGCGCCGTTTCGGTCCCGATCCGGCGAACTGGGTGCAGCCCTCGGCGGCCGATCACGATGTCGTTGTGGTGGGCGGAGGCCAAGCCGGTCTGGGCATCGGATTCGCGCTGCGCCGTGCGGGTATCGCCCGCGTCTCGGTTATCGACGCCGCCGCGCCGGGTGCGAAGGGAGTGTGGACCACCACCGCGCGCATGATCGATCTGCGCACGCCGAAGCAGTGGCCCGAGCCCGAATTCGGCTATTCCGAACTGAGTTTCCAGGCCTGGTACGAATCGGTGCACGGGGAGGAGGCCTACGAGAGCCTGTCGCGTATTCCGCGGTTGACCTGGGCACGCTATATCGAGTGGATCGAGACCCACCTCGGCGTCCCGGTGCGCCACCACACCCGATTGACCGATATCGCGCCGGCACCGGACGCCCTCACCCTGACGGTGCGCCGACCCGACGGCACCGAAACCACCATCCAGGAGACCACTCGAAAGCTGGTGCTGGCCAACGGTGTCGAGGGAACAGGCGGCCCGTATCTGCCGCCCGAACTCGGCGACATTCCGGCGAGCCTGCTCGCCCACACCGGCCACCACATCGATTTCGCCCGGCTGGCCGGGAAAACGGTCGGCGTGCTCGGCGCCGCGGCCTCGGCCTTCGACGCGGCGGCGACCGCACTGGAGGCGGGCGCCGCCGAGGTGCATCTGTTCACCCGCAGGCCCGATCTGATCGTGCAGGGCGCGGGCGGGGCCGGACCGTCCGGAAATCTCGGCGCCCGCAACAACTATCATCGGCGCGGTGACGAGGCTCGCTGGCGCCAGCGGGTGCTCGCCGCTCGGGCGGGGCGCAGCGTGCCGCTCGAATCGGTCAGGCGCGCCACGGCATTCGCCGGTTTCCACATCCACCTGGACGCACCCTGGTCCGCCGCGACGCAGGCCGGCGACCGGGTGGTCGTCGAGGCGGCCGACGGCAGGCACATTTTCGACTTCGTGATCGCCGGAACGGGATACCAGTACGATCCGCGCACCCGCGCCGAACTGCGCGGCATCGCCGACGATATCGCGCTGTGGGGCGACCGGCACCGCCCCGGCCCCGATCTCACCGATCCCGCCTTGGCGCAAACCCCTTACCTGGACAACGGGTTCCAGCTGACCGAGAAACACCCCGGCCGAGCGCCGTGGATCGGCCGCATCCATATCTTCTCCGCGGCAGCACATCTCAGCTTCGGCTATCCCATCGGCGACACCCAGAGCCTGGCTCACCACATCCCCCGGCTGGTCGACGCCCTGGGCCGCGATCTCTACTTCGAGGACCAGCAATCGTCGCCGACCCCCTCCCCCGCAACACCACCCGCGTCGTTGCGCGATCACTATCGCCACTCGATCTGGTCACCACAACAAGCGCACGAGCGAGACTTGGGTGTCCCCCTCCCGTAGAAACATGTCGACCTCGGGTGCATCACGTCGCCCGTCCGTCGGGAAGATCCACAGTCTCGGCTCCCATCCTGCTCTCTCGAGGTTCACGGCGGGGTTCGCCGGTCGAGAAGACTCACCCAGCAGTTCGGGCAATCGCCAGAAGATGCGCGCTGGTGTTGATGATGTCCGGATCCTGCTCCAGCAGTCGTGCGCACCGTAGCGCGGCTGTCAGGAGCGCAGGGACGTCGACCGGGTCGGCGCGGTCGAGCGCCGGCCAGGTCGGCCCCTCGATGCCGTAGATCTGGACCTCGCGGAGCCCAGCGGCTTCGATTTCGTCGCTGAGAAGTTCCAGGCGGCCGTGGACAGATCTGGCCAGGCGATCGCTCTCCACGCAGTCGAATAGTGTTGTACGAGATTGGAAGTCATACCGAATCCTGTCGGCAGAGCGTGTGCGGCTTCAACGGAATTCCCGATCAAATACTCGCGACGGCCGTGATGGTGCGCGGAACCACCGTGATAAGTGCCCTTTCCCGGTGCGCCGCGTGCTGGGCTGCGAGGGTCACGGCATCGACATACTTGGTTCGGATGCGTGCGGTCCACACGCTGCCACGATCAGGCGACACGGTAGCGTCACCGATCACCCGGACCTGCTTGTTCGGACGCTCGCCGTCGGGACGGAGCGCGGCCTCCACGTCGATGACCAGGCCCACCCGTGGATTTCGCACGATTCGGTCCAGGTGCGGGCGGCCCGCGTAACTGGTCAGGTAGAAGACTCCGTCGACCCACAGAAACCAGATCGGCGTGACGTGCGGATAACCGTGCGAATCGATCGTCGCGAGGCGGGCGACAGTGTCGGAGAACAAGAGGTCTTCGACTTCGAGTTCGTCGAGTCGGCGCATGGATACCCGACCTTCGTTGCCGGTGAACAGGTCTCATCACTATGCTTTCGGACCCCGCGCCATGCATGTCATGTCGATGCCAGAGGCCGTCTCACCAGCCAACGAACTCCACACCCTCGCCGGCGAGGTAGGTTCATAAGCTTGCTATCGGTGCCAGGAGGTGTGTCTACCGTGCCGTTTCCGCCTGAAATCACCCAACGACTGCGCAGTACCCCCGAACAGATGGCCGCCGCGTGGGTCGGAGGAAGTCCCCCGAAGGGCGAACCTGTCGTGCTCGTTCCCTACGACCCGTGCTGGCCCCGAATATTCGACGAGCAGGCCGCCGCGATCCGGCGAGCGCTGGCCGGTCGAATGATCACCATCGAGCATGTCGGCAGTACCGCGGTCCCTGGCCTGGCCGCGAAACCGATCATCGACATCGACCTCATCGTGGCCGACTCCGCCGACGAGCCTGCCTACGTTCCCCACCTGGAACGGGCCGGTTTCCGCCTGGTTCTGCGGGAGCCCTCCTGGCACCAGCACCGCATGCTCACCCGTACCGACCCGGCCGTGAACCTGCACGTCTTCAGCCCGAACGCGCCCGAACACATCCGACATCTGATCTTCCGGGACTGGCTACGCACCCACCCCGCCGACCGAAACCTCTACGAAACCGCCAAGCGCGACCTCGCCGCGAAAACTGTTGCTACTCCGGCCGACTACAACCTGGCCAAGAACCCGATCATCGACGAAATCTACGACCGCGCATTCGACCACGCTGCCCACAATGAACCCACCCAACGCGGCCCCTCCCCGGCGTAACGGAGCCACCGGCACCACGAAACCACCGCACACCTCGTCCTGTTGGTGGTTTTCGCGGGGTGGTGATTCAAGTCTGGTGGATCTCGCGGATGGCTGTCAGTTTTCGTCGCTGATTATTTCGTCGACGAGGCGCTGTGCCCGACCGGCCAGTTCGTGATCAGTGGCGCGATACTCGGCGAGGGTGAGCAGTGCCTTCCACAGCGCCCAACCGCGGGCACGCGCCCAGGTGGCGCCGTCGTGGTCGAGTGCTCGGCGGAAGGCTTCGCGGCTGTCGCCGGACAGCATCGTCCACGCCAGGACCAGGTCGCAGGCGGGGTCGCCGACCCCGCAGGTGCCGAAGTCGATGACCGCCGCCAGCTTCCCTCGGTCGACAACCAGGTTGCCGGAGGCGATGTCGCCGTGAAACCACACCGGGTCCCGGTCCCACTCGGTGGCCAAGGCTTTCTCCCAGACCGCCGTGGCCGCTACGGTGTCGACGCAACCGGTGAGGATGGTCAGGCAGTGACGGGTCTGCGAGTCATAGTGACCCGGTGCTCGGCCTCGGTAGAAGCTGTGCGCACCGGCCGACGGAGCATCGGTGGTATCGCACCGCTGCAACGCGCGGATGAATTCCGCGACAGCGACGGCGAATTCGGTCATATTCTCGATCTCGGCGCGATCAGCGGTCTCGCCCCGGATCCAGCGGCGCACCGACCACGGAAACCGATATCCGAGGGCGGGTGCTCCCTCACCGAGGACCGTCGGCACCGGTATCGGCAGTGCGGGGGCCAATCGCGGCAACCAGCGGCTTTCCTTGGCGACGGCGGGCGCGTAGCCGGCTGCGGTCGGCAACCTGACGGCCATGTCCTCGCCGAGGCGGTAGGTGCGGTTGTCCCACCCGTCGTCGGCCACCGGCCTGACCGGTAACGCGCTCCAGTGCGGAAACTGTCTCGCGATCAAGCGCGCCACCAGCTCCGCATCGATTCCCGCGCGCCCGTCCCCGGAAACTGTCACCGCGCCATCCTGACCACAGCCCGGCGTAGCCGGAACGGGCTCCTCAGTCGAGACAGAACTCGTTGCCTTCGATGTCCTGCATCACCAGGCAGGACTCGTTGACGCCATCAGCACGCAGCAGGCGCACCCGTACCGCGCCGAGCGCGACCAGTCGCGCGCATTCGGACTCGAGTGCGGTCACGCGCTCCTCACCCACCAGCCCGGTCCCCACCCGCACGTCCAGATGCAGCCGATTCTTCACAACCTTTCCCTCGGGCACGCGCTGGAAGTACAGGCGCGGCCCCACGCCCGAGGGATCGACGCATGCCGAACCCCGATGCTCGTACCCCAACACCGAAGACCAGAAACGAGCGACGCGCTCAGGTTCCGCGCAGTCGAAGGTGACTTGGACCTGTCTCACCGAGGCCATCGCCCCACCCTAGAGACGGGCTCTGACACCGTCTCCACTTCGAATCGCCATGCTAGTAATAGGAGCCGCGCCCGAGTTCGCCGGTAGCCCCACCCGACAGGCTGGCCGATTCCGATGTCGCTTCGCCCGAACTCGAGCAGCTGTCGATCTGCGCGAAAGTCGTTGCGGTATCGATGATCGTCGACGGTCGGCACCTGTCCGGCCTTCCGCGGGCCACGAGTACGAGTTCGCGCTCCGAAACTGCGGACCGTTCGCCGAAAGCCCAGCGCCCTTCGACCCCGGTGAAATACTGGTACCGGGTATCGCCAACTGTCGGCGACACTTTCGGGTCGGCTGATGCCACTCTTGGTTGGGAGACGTTCGTGCAGTACATGCCTCATATCGAATCGGATATCGCCGCCATGCACACCGAGTACCAGTCACTTCTTCACGGGGATCGATGGTCGTTGCGCACTCTGTTCAGCACCGACGACTGCGATATCGCGGAATACTGTGGCACTTTCGCGCCGAACCGGTTCGGCGCCCAGGCGTGCGAGGCGGTCGAGACGTTCTGTCGCAGACACCGGATCTGGCTGGAAAGCGGTGGTGCCGCCTACAATTCGATGACACCCTACCTGCATCCGCGCACGATAGACCTGCCGCGGATGACGACGATCGGTGTCTACAACGCGATCCTGTTCGCACTCAACGACACGGTGGGCCGCGAGAAGTTCAGCCATCTGTCCGAGGACGAACGAGCACAAGCACAGCGGGAAGTCGACCATCTGTGTCGATTATTCGAGTCCGGCCGGATCCGGCCGGACAACTCCACGCCCATCGTCGAGGCGAGCCTCGAATTCTTGACGACCCTCACCGAACAAGCCGAGCCCGTATGGTTGCAGCGATTCCGCGCATCGACGATCGACCACCTGCGCTCGGCGATCCGCGATCAGAACGTCGGCGCACGCGGTGACCTGCTCAGCGTCGACGACTACATAGCCCTGCGCAACGAAGTCTCGGGGATGTACCCCGCGATCCAGCTGTGCGAGTTCGCGCGCGACACCACCCTGCCCTGGGAGCAGCTCGCAGCCGCCGGCCTCGCCGAAGACCTGCGCACGCTGGAGCGCCTGACCGCCGAAGTCGGCGCCCTGATGAACGATGTCTTCTCCTTCGAGAAGGAGGTCATCGTGGACCGTTCCGATTTCAACCTCATCTCGATTCTGCTGCTCAATACGCCCGGCGCGACGCTGGCCGACGCCGTACTCGGCGCCGCGCAGATCGTGCGTGAGCGATTCACACACTTCCGCGGGCTGCGCCGCGACCTGCTCGACCGCTGCGCCACACTCGGTCCGCCGCTGGCCACCGCCGTCACCGCCTATACCGACGACCTCGACCAATGCGTGCAGGCGAGCTGGGTGTGGCAATGCGCCACCTCGCGCTACAAGGGCCGGTCGATATTCGCCGAGGCCCACCACCCATAGGTAGTCCGCCGATGACGTGACGAATCGGGCATGCAGTACCTTTGACTGCAGCGTCTCGATCAGCAGTACCAGCCGGGGGACTATCGCCGGGCACCCGAAGTAGCAGCACAAGCGCATCGGACATGGGGAGTTGGAGTGGATGATCTGAGCACGGCACTCGCCCAGCAATGGGAGCGCGCGCTCGCGACGATCACCGCCCACCCTTCCTACGCCGACGTAGAAATCTCGTTTCTGCGCGATCTGCTGGAAGAAGTCCACGCCGGTCTCACCGCGGAGGTCTTCGACGCGGCCGCCGGCTCCCGGGTGGGAGCGGCGCTGGCGGGTGCCCAGCTCACCGATCCGGCGGTCCCGGTCGTGTCCGCCCCGGTACTGCACAGGCTCACGGAATTCAGCGACCACCCCGACACCGGCCGGCGCATGGCCGCCCTGCTCGTCGCGTTCGGACACGGCCACCATTTCCTGGCCGAAGCGATCCGGGCCGACGATGTCGAGGAAGGCCAGCGCCGGTTCCGGCTCGTGTTCGACCACGCCTCCATCGCCATCGCTATCGGCGACACCAACGGTGTTCTGCTGGAAGCCAATCCACATCTGGCCGACATGATCGGCGTACCGGTCGACTCACTGCGCGGGATCAGCGTCTACGACTTCGCCCACCCCGACGATCAGGCCGCGATCCGCCAGATGGTCTACGACGACCTGGTACCCGCCAGGGCGGGTACCGCGAAGATCGAACGGCGCCTGCAGCGCGCGGACGGCAGCACCGGCTGGGCCACATTCGCGATCACCTATGTCCGGAGCGCCTTCGGCCCGGACTATCTGCTGGCCATCGGTGAGGACGTCACCGAACGCCACCAACTGCAGGAGCAGCTCCACTACCAGGCGCGCCACGACGCGCTCACCGAGCTGCCCAACCGCCGCCACCTGCTCGACACGCTCAGAGCAGTGATCTCCACGGCCGGCGAGAACGATCAGATGGGGCTGTGCTTCACCGACCTGGACCACTTCAAAGAGGTCAACGACCGATACGGTCACGGCGTCGGCGACCAGGTGCTGGCCACCGTCGCCCGTCGCCTGCACGACAGCCTGCAGGACGACGGATGCCTGGTCGCACGGATCGGCGGCGACGAATTCGTCACCCTCATCCCGCCCCCGGCCGACACGCGACGGGTCTCCGATGTCGCAGATCGCCTGCGCGGCGCACTGTCGCATCCCCTCATCGTCGGCGGGCACAGGCTCCACATTTCCGCCAGCATCGGCGCCGTCGTCACACCGATCGCCGGCAAGGACCCGGAATGGCTGCTCGACGCGGCCGACACCTCGCTGTACGACGCCAAATCCGGCGCCCGCGGCAACTGGATCCTGCACACCGTCCACGCTGCCGAGTCCGCCGACGACGGCCCCGCCAGATACGGAAACGCCTGAGGACCCCGGGCTACGACGGCTGCTCGGCGGCCGGCAACACTCGATAGACGATCTCCACGCCACCACCGTCCAACGGCCGCGAGCTCTCGAATGCGAGATCGGTCCGCGGATCCAGCGAGTCGGTCAGGCGTATGCCGCCGCCGACGAAGAACGGCAGGATCACGAGCTCGAGTTTGTCGAGGACACCGAGCGCGCGATAGGTCTCGATCGTGGCGGGCCCACCGATCAGATGGACATCGCCGCCGCGATTGGCCGCACGTACCTTCTCCAGCAGCCGCACCGGATCGTCGTCGACGGTCACGTCGTCGGGGGTGCCCTCGGGCCGATGCGAACCCAGCACGAAGACCTCGAGATCCGGCCACGGCCAGCGATCGGCGGACAGCGCCGGTTCGAAGGTCGTACGGCCCATCAACGCGGCCTCGCAGGTACGCAGGAATTCGGCGATGCCGTGACTGCCCGGACCGTGCACCGGATCGATGACCTGAGGCGGCCAGCCATCCGGAGTCGTCACGTAACCATCGGCGGTCATACACAGGCGGGCCAGGATCTGCATCGGTTCATCCATTCTGTCGAGTCGCAGAAGAGACGATGCGTGCGTCCGAAAATCATCGGCGGTCGGTGCGTCCACGCCATCCGGCCGGTCGGAGACGGCCCTTCACTCGCCCCGGTAGCGCACCTGGAATTCCTTGATGCCGTTCAACCAGCCCGACCGCAACCGCCGTGGGTCGCCCAGCTTGGTGATGTCGGGGAGGTGGTCGGCGACGGCGTTGAAGATCAGATCGATCTCCAGTCTGGCCAGGTTGGCGCCGATGCAGAAGTGCGCGCCCGTGCCGCCGAAGGCCAAGTGCGGGTTGGGGTTCCGGGTGATGTCGAAGGTGAACGGAGCGTCGAAGACCTCTTCGTCGAAATTCGCGGATCGGTAGACGATCAGTATCCGCTGCCCCTTCCGGATGCGCACGCCGCCGAGTTCGGTGTCCTCCAGCGCGGTTCGCTGGAACGTACTCACCGGTGTGGCCCATCGGACGATCTCGTCGACGGCGGTCTTGGGTCGCTGCGACTTGAAAAGCTCCCATTGGCCGGGGTTTTCGAGAAACGCGATCATTCCGTGCGTGATCGCGTTACGCGTGGTCTCGTTGCCGGCCACGGCCAGGAGGATGACGAAGAAGCCGAATTCCTCCGAGGTCAGCGCTTCGCCGTCGACGTCGGCGTGGACCAGTTCGGTCACGATATCGTCGGACGGCCGCGACTTTCTCGCTTCGGCCATCTGCCAGGCGTAGGCGAGGAGTTCTGTGGAAGCGGCCAGCGGGTCGACGCCGGCATACTCCGGGTCGTCGTAGCCGATCATTTCGTTGGACCACCGGAAAATCTTCATCCGGTCCTCCTGCGGCACGCCGATCAATTCCGCGATCGCCTGCAACGGCAGTTCGCATGCCACCTGCGTGACGAAGTCACCCGCGCCCGCCTCGGCCGCCGCCGCCACGATGGCCTCGGCGCGGGCGGACAACTCCGCGCGCAGCCCGTTGACGGCCCGCGGGGTGAATCCCTTCGAGATCAGCTTGCGCATCCTGGTGTGTTGCGGCGCATCCTGATTCAGCAGAACGAGCCGCTGCATCTCCATCCGCTCGGGGGTGAGTTCGACGCCGTACCGCGGCAGCGCGGTGTTCTCGGCATTGGAGAACACATCGCTGCGCCGAGACACCTCTTTGACGTCGGCGTGTTTGGTCACCACCCAGAATCCGTCGTCCGGAAAACCGTCGCTGTGCGGCGGCTTCGAATTCCACCAGATCGGAGCCGCACGACGCAGTTCCGCCAGCTCTTCGACCGGCACCCGCCGGGCCCACATATCCGGATCCGTGACATCGAAATTCGCCGGGATATCGGGACGTGTCGCACGCATATCAACCACCGGGCCGTCATCGCTGACTGAAACAGGTTCTAGACACATTCAAGCACAATCGCAGGGCCCTGGGACGCGATCTACGGCGACCGCCACGACGGTTCGGCCGAGCCCGCGGGGGTCGCCGATCTATGCCGGCAACCGAAACGACGGCCTACGCGTCGACCGCTGACCGGGAAATGTCGGCAGTGCAGCGGCACGGCGATGGCAGGCTCGGGATATGACCTCCGTCGATACCCGCTCGGTACCCGAACTACTGGAATTGCCCACCGAACACGGCGTGCTGCGCTACCGCGACACTGGCGAGGGCCCGCCACTGCTGATGCTGCACGGGTCCGGGCCGGGTGTCACCGGCTGGCGTAACTTCAGCGGTAACGTGCCGACCTTCGCCCGGCATTACCGCACGCTGGTGCTCGAGTTCCCCGGATTCGGGGTCAGCGACGACTTCGGTGCGGCACATCCGATGATGTCGGCGCAGCTGGCGGTCACCGCGTTCCTGGACGGGCTCGGACTCGAGACCGTCCGGATCATCGGCAACTCGATGGGCGGTTTCGTGGCAACGGAATTCGCTCTCGCCGCGCCGCAGCGGGTCGAACGTCTGGTCACCATCGGCGGCATCGGCACGAACATCTTCAGTCCGCAGCCGGGCGAGGGGATCATCCGGCTCAGCGAGTTCGTCGAGAATCCGACCCGCGACAGTTTGGTCGCCTGGCTGCGCTCGATGGTCTACGACCAGGCGCTGCTCACCGAGGAACTGATCGAGCAGCGCTGGGAGCAGGCCACCGAACCCGGCGTCCTGGAGAATTCACGGCGGATGTACGGCCGCGCGGCGCTGGCGCGCATGGCGGAGGCAGCGCGCGCCGCCGATGCCACTCCGGGCTGGGCGAATCTGCGCCGGATCTCCGTTCCGACGCTGATCACGTGGGGACGCGACGACCGGGTGAGCCCGGTCGACATGTCGCTGATCGCGATGCGGACCCTGCCCCACGGCGAGGTGCACATCTTCCCGAACTGCGGACACTGGGTGATGATCGAGCAGAAGCAGGCGTGGGAGGCGACCGTCTCGGCGTTCCTCGCCCGCTAGCCACCACATCGGTGCCGGTTCCGCCGCGCGATTACGGGACCGGCACCGACGGCTGGGCCATCACCGCCCGCAGACCGACGAGCAGCATCTTCATACCGCGTAGCTGCAGGGCCTCCACCTCGGAGAAGTCGCCGCCGCCCTCCTCGTCGACCCACTGGATGTAGGCCTGGCGGCTGGTGTGCACGATCAGCTCCGCCGGGAGTCTGCGCAGGAACGGATCGTCACCGAGTTCGACTCTCGCCGAAAGGAATTCCGTGATCGGCTCGCAGAGTTGCTCGCCCCATTCCAGCCAGCGCAGACGGTACTGCGGCGTATGGATCATCAGCGTCATGAATTTGCGGTCGGATTCGGGTGTCCGGCGCTTGTACACCTCGGTGGTGAACGCGCGCGCCAGTGTTTCGGCGACGTCGGCGTCGGCCGGCGCGTTCTTCAGGAAGTCGATGATGATCGCCTGGCTGCGCCGGAACAGCGGCCCCATGACGTCTTCCTTCACCGGGAAGTGGCGGTGGAAGGTCCTCGGCGCGATGCCGACCGTCTCGCAGATGCGTTCCACGGTCGCGGAGGTGTCACCGTCGGCGACGAACATATCGCGCGCGGTATTCGCGATGGCCAGGCGCAACTCCTCCGCGCGGCGTTCGGTCAGCGTCGGCCTGGACGACTTGCTCACGACCTCTGTCCTCCTTGATCGCAGTCCACAGTAACGCGGTCGGGAAAACGTCTGGAGGGGTTCGCATTCGTCGATCCGTTCGAGCACATCGATGTGATCTGCTTTACATCCACCTGCACCCTCCTTAGACTCAGACCTGTCAGAATCTGACAGGTAGTCATATTCTGCACATGTCTGGCGGTTGGAGGCAACAGGTGGCAACGGTGCAGCTCGAACAAACCCCCAACGCGATGATCGATCGCGTGGCGTCCCTGCTGGAGGCCTTCGTCGGGCAGCGGCCCATGACGCTGGCCGATATCGCCCGGCGCTCACATCTCCCGCGCTCGTCGGCGCATCGAATCCTGCAGCGGCTCGTGGAACTCGGCTGGGTGGAACGCCACGGCTTCGAATACGCCTTGGGCATAAGGATGTTCGAGCTCGGGTCGCAGGTGGTGCGCCAGCGCAGCGTCAACGACGTGGCGATGGCGGTCATGACCGCACTGCACCGGCGCACGGGCCTGACAGCACATCTGAGCCTGTTGTCCGGCGCGGAGATCCTGCATCTGAACCGGGTGGGCGCCTGGCCGACGCCGGGGCGCCAGTGGGCGGTCGGCGCTCGCCAGCCCGTCGAGTTCACCGCGGCCGGGCACGCGTTGCTGGCAGCGATGGAACCGGAGCAGTGGCCGGAGCTCGCCTTCGCCAGCGCGCCGACCTGCTACAGCATGCGGACTCGCCGGCAACTGGAGCGTGAACTGGAGAAGGTGCGCGATCGCAGCGGGGTCGCGGTGGACTCGCAGGGCTGCGCGCTGGGAGTGACGGTGGTCGCGGCCGCGCTCGACATCGATGTCGACCGAGGGCGCGTGGCGGTGTCCCTGTGTGGTCCGACGCGCTCGATCAAAACCAGCGCGGTCGTCTCGGACGTGCGGCTGGCGGCGAGCGAGATCCGGCGCGTGGCGCTCGCGGCGCCGCGGAGAGGCCCGCAGCCGGTGCGCGTCTGACCGTCACGAGTAACGTTGCGGCACAGGGGCTTTCGCCGCAGAGAGCATCGGTGCGCCCGCTGTCCCTTAGGTCAGGCGGGCTGGCCGATCGGACGGATCGTGACCGTGTTGAGGTCCACGCCTGCCGGTTGGCCGAGCGCGAAACCGATCGCCTCGGCCACCGCATCCGGGCCCATCGCGAGGGGCGGAACCTGTCCGTGCCAGAACGCGGTGTCGATCATGCCCGGGTTCACGACCGTGACTCCGATGCCGCGGGTCGTGGCGTGCAGGCGGAGGTTTTCGGCGAAGCCGACCACTGCCCACTTCGTGGCGGAGTAGAGGGTGCCCGGGCTGTTCTTGATTCCGGCCACGCTACCGATGAGCACCAGCGGGCCGCCGGATCGATCGAGGAGATACCGCACGGGCCCCTGTCGTCCAACGACGGCAGGGGCCCGCGGTCTCGATATCCGCTCAGCGCGCCGCGCTGTCGAGCACGCGTAGATCTCCGGATTCCGCAGCGGCCCAGATCGATTCACGAAGCTGCGAGCAGTGCCGCATCGCCGCGTCCGAGAGTGTGCCGGCGGCGTGACGTTCCACGCACGCGGCACTCGATTCCGCGTCCCACTGAATGCTCGTCTGCGCCCAGCTGCTCTTGCGAGCGAGCACGCGCGCACCGCACTGCCGGCACTCGACCGGCGCCATGGGCACTTCCCGGATGCGTTCGTCGATCGGCGTCACGAGGTCGCCTCCGCGGCTTTGCGGGCGACGTTCTCGCGGACCTCCTCCTGCCAGGCGGCCAGCGGTCGCGTGGTGTCGAGTTCGAATTCGAACCGGTCGACCATTTCGGGGGCGACATCGGCGACGTCGACGTAGAACTGCTGATACCAGCGGCGCAGCTGGTAGACCGGGCCGTCCTCCTCGCAGAGCAGCGGATTGTCGATGCGCGCCTTGCTCTTCCAGATCGCGACGTCCTGCTCGAAGCCGAGCTTGACCCAGTCGCCGAGCGCGACGGCGGTGGCCATCGCCTGATCCTCGGGCAGCGTGTCGGACTTCTCGACGATGATGCCGTACTGCAGCACGAACGAATTCTCGTCGATCGGATAGTGGCAGTTGAGCAACACCGTCTTGTAGTCACCGTGCTCGTAGTGATAGACGAGGTCGTCGATCATGAACGACGGCCCATAGTACGAGGCGACCGACGAGGTGCCGAGCAACTGCGGCTGCCCCACCGGTCCGGGCAGATCGTCGCGGGCGCCACTTTCGAAATACTGCGTCGCCACCGGTCCCTCGAAAACATTCTTGAAAAAGGTCGGCAGGGAACCGTGGATGTAGAAGAAGTGCGCCATGTCCACGACATTGTCGATGATTTCCCGGCAATTCGTGTCGACGACCGTGGTGTACCAATGCCAATCGGTCCAGTTGGGGTCGCCCGCGCCCGCGATCCGCGGGATCGTCACTCCCTCCGGCGGCGGATTGCCCTCCGGATCGTTCCAGACGAACAACATGCCGTCCTGCTCGAGCGTGGTCCACGCCCGGGTCCGTGCCAGTGGCGGCACCCGCCGGGCATACGGGATCTGCTTGCAGCGCCCGTTGCCGCCCCAGCGCCAATCGTGGAAGGGGCAGGCGATCTCGTTGCCCTTGACCTCGCCGTCGGACAGGTCCCCGCCCATATGCCGGCAGAATGCGTCGAGGACGTTGACCCGGCCGTCCTCACCGCGGAACACCACCAGTTTGGTGCCGAAGGCCTGCACCGAATGCGGCCGGCCGTCGGCGAAGTCCCGGATCAGCCCCAGACAATGCCAGCCGCGCGCGAATCGCGTCGGCACCGTCCCGGCCTCGATCCGGCGAACCTCGTCATGCGTCGTCGTCATATCTACCGTCCTTGAAAAGAGAGATGTCCCGCAGCGGTTTTCGCGGCGATGTAGCCGAAGACCAATCCCTGGCCGATGGTGGCGCCCGCGCCCGGATAGGTGTTGCCGAAGGCATTGGCCGCCGTATTGCCGATGGCGTACAGGCCCTCGATGACGCTGCCGTCCTCACGCAGCACGCGGGCCGAACCGTCCGCGCGCACACCGCCGCACGTTCCGAGGTCGGACAGCACCAGCTTCACCGCGTACAAGGTTCTGTTCCTGCCCAGCGGCCGCAGATTGGGATTCGGACCTATGGTGGGGTCGCCGTAGTAGCGGTCGTAGGCGCTTGCGCCCCGGGCGAATTCGTGATCGACACCCAGTTCCGCGGAGGCGTTGAAGGTGTCGAAGGTCGCGGCGAACGCGTCCGCGGGGACACCCATCGCCCGTGCCAGGCTTGCCGGATCGGTGGCTGTCGCCGCGATGCCGTTGTCGTACCAGGGCTGAGGCAACGGCTGACGCGGGAACAGGCCCGCGGCGAAGATGTAGCTGTTGCGGTAGCGCTGATCGAAGACGAGCCACATCTCCTCCACCGGATCACCCGCGCGCTCGCGCTCGAGTACCCGCTGACCGAAGGACATGTAGTCGGTTGCCTCGTTGACGAAGCGCCGCCCGCTCTGGTCGACGATGAACGATCCGGGCAGCGCACGCTCGGCCAGCAGCACCGCCGGCTGCCCGCCGGGCAGCGCGGCCACGGCCGGAAACCACCACGCCTGATCCATCAGTCCGATCGCCGCGCCGGCCTCCTGCGCCACAGTGATGGCGTCGCCGGTATTGGTGTCGCAGCCCAGGCTCGCATGCTCGACCAGCCGGTCCGACTGGTACTTTCGCCGCATCTCGGTGTCGTGGTCGAACCCACCGGCGGCCAGCACCACTCCGCGCCGGGCGGTGACCTCGGTGCGGACGCCGTCACGGTCGACGACTGCTCCGGTGACCGCGCCGTCCTCCCCCACCAGCAGTCGCACCAGCGAGGTGTCGGTCCAGATCGGAATCCCGGCGCGAATCGCACCCGCGAACAGGCCCGCCGCGAGCGCCTGCCCACCGGCGATGTACTCACGTTTGAGGGCGAGTCCGCCCACGCCGATCGCCATGGCCTTCATGCCGCGCCACAGTGCCTTGCGCGGGGTGCGGGCGATCAGGTTGAGCCACTTGTAATCCGCGCCGGTCACCGGCATCGGCAGCCCGGATGCCTCCATCACCCCGGGACGCAGCCGCGACCGGTGCGCACCGAGCTGGGACGCGTCGAACGGCTTGCACTCGCAGGTGCGTCCCGCCGCCGATCCGCCCGGCAGTTCGGGGTGATAGTCGGAGTAGCCGTCGGCCCACATGAATGTCATGGGAGTCGTTCGCGCGAGCATCTCGACGGCGGCGGGACCGTGTTCGAGAAAGGCCGCGCCGCGTTCAGGTGGTGCCGAATCACCCACTACCGCTTCGACATACGTCGCTGCGGCGCGGGCATCGTCGGCCGGTTGCTGTTCGCGCAGCAGGAAATTGCCCGGTACCCAGAACGCTCCGCCGGATCTGGCCGTGGAACCGCCGACATATTCCGACTTCTCCACGACCAATACCGACAATCCCGCCTCGGCGGCGGTGAGTGCGGCGGCCAGACCGGTGCCCGATCCCACGACCAGCAGATCGACTTCGTGCTCGGCTGTGTGGTCTTCGCTGGAGTTCATCGCCGATCGGCCTCTCATGCTTGCTTCATCTGCTTGGCCCACAACCATTCATGGCCCCAGTAGCTGTCGGCGGTGATCTCCTCGGCGGTGTAGTAGGACTCGTCGACCAGTTCGCCCGCGGTCCCGTATTCGATATCCCAGCCACCGGGCACCCCGACGTAGAAGGAGATCATCTTGTCGTTGGTGTGGCGGCCGAGCGTCGAGGACACCGGGAAATCCCGTGCCATCACCCGATCGAGGGCACGCCCGACGGCATCGAGCGAGTCGACCTCGACCATCACGTGGATCAGCCCGGGGTCGCGTCCTTCCAGCGTGGGCATGATCGCCAGGCTGTGGTGGCGCTGATTCACGCCGAGGAACCTGATGCGCAACGGCCCGGTCCCCGGAGGCGAGGGCATCCGGAATGCGCCGCGGGACAGGAAGCCCAGCGTTTCGGTGTAGAAGGCGTAGGACTCCTCGAAGTTGGCGGTCGGCATCACCACGTGCCCGAGTCCCTGTGCGCCGGTGACGAATCGCTGCGCGTACTTGGTGACGACCGGACTGTGTTCGAGGACCGGTCCGTGGAAGAACTCCAGCGGTGTGCCACCCGGATCGGTCATGCAGATACCGGCTTCGACCTTGCGGCGGTCGGCCAATTCCTGTGACATGGGCGTGAATTCGTATCCGGCGGCGCGCAATGTCGCTTCCAGCCGGCGCAGCGCCGGTCCGTCGCGCAATTCCCAGCCGACCGCGCTCACCCGGTCGACATCGGCGCGTTCGACGGTGATCCGCGAAGGCCGCTCGTCCATACGGAAATGCAGCGCATCCGTCTCGTCTCCGAATCCCGGTGCGAATCCCAGCACATCGAAGCCCAATTCGCGCCAGCGATCCATATCGGTGGCGAGCACCCGGACATAGCCGAGCCCCTTGATTTCAGTCATGGACAACCGCTTTCGGTCATGAAGTAACTCGCGTTCTGTTCGGGCTCGGTCAGATCATCACGCGCAGAGGACCCTGCGGCACTTCCACACCCAGCGAAGCCATGGCCGCGGCGTGATAGGTCGTGCTGGAGACGTGAATGGCGTGGTGCAGCCCGGCGTGGGCATCGCGCCAGAATCGTTGCAGCGCATTGTCCATGCGCAGCGCGTTGCCGCCGGCGCGGTCGAAGATGTCGTCGGCGGCGCGGACCGCCCGCCACGCCGACCGGATCTGATCCCGGCGCACTCGGGCGCGCATTTCGAAATCGATCTCCTTGCCCGCGTCGACCAGGTCCCAGATCCGGTCGACGTTGGCCAGCAACTGCTGCCGGGCGGCATCGATCTCAGAGGCCGATTCGCCGAGTGCGTGCAGGACGTAGGGGTCGTCCTTGACCAGAGTTCCGGTGGCCCCCACCCGATTTCGCTGATAGTCGATGCCGGCGGCCAGCACGCCCTCACAGATGCCGATCGTCGCCGAGGTGATGCCCAGCGGGAACATCGTCGACCACGGCATCTTGTACAGCGTTTCCGTGACGCCGTATTCCGCGGCCGCGCTCCCGTCGATGACCTTGCCCTGATCCATCACCCGGTACTCGGGGATGAACGCGTTCTTCACCACGATGTCCTTGCTGCCGGTGCCGCGCAGCCCGACCACATCCCACGAATCCGCCACGATCTCGTAGTCCGAGCGGGGCAGGATCACATGCAGCGGCTGCGGCGGCATGACCGGTGTGCCGTCCGCATTGCCCACCAAGGCGCCCAGGAAAATCCAGTCACAGTGGTCGGTGCCGGAGGAGAACTGCCAGCGCCCGCTCATGACGTATCCGCCGTCGGCCGGCACCGCGACACCGCCCGGCATATACGGCGAGGCCATCCAGGTGTCGGTGTCCTCGCCGAGAACCTCCTCCTGCACCTTCGGATCGGCGAAGGCGAGCTGCCACGGGTGCACGCCGACGATCCCGGCCACCCAGCCCGCGGATCCGTAGAGGCTCGCGGTCTTCATCACCGTCTCGGCGAACTCGCGCGGATGCGACTCGTAGCCGTTGTACTTCTTGCGCTGCAGCATCCGGATGACGCCGGCGTCCTTCAGCCCTTTGGCCATGTCGTCGGGCAGCCGGCCCAGCGAATCACCCTCGTCGGCCCCGTTGCGAATCTCCTCGGCGATGCTGTCGATACTGCCGATCACTGTGTTGGACATACGGCCCAGCTTGGCGGCTCGGCCCGCATTTGTGACCTGAGTCTCCTACTCATCGGAACACCCGATCCCGGTCTGAGAGCCGCCCGATCGATTGAGGTAGCGGACTACTCGTGTGGAACACACGCGGGCGAGCCACGCTGAGCACGTTGCTTCACACCGAGGCGAGCCGCCGGCTCGGACGTACCGGTGGCCTTTCCGAACGAGGGAATGGTGTCGTGGGTACCACGTGGGCGCGCCGACTGCCTGTCGGAATCGCCCTGATCGGAGTGACCGGACTGCTGCTGTGGGTCTGGCTCGCATCCGGATGGGAAACCATCGGAAAGGTCGCGGGCCTGATCACCGCGGTCATCGGCGTGCTGACCGCGGTGGCGGCACGATGGCCGGGACAGCGGACCACCGTCGATCCCGATGCCGCCTTGGAGGCGCTGGCCGGCGCGGTGCGCGAGCAGTGGCAGGCGGAGGAGAGATTGCGCCGGCTGCCCGACCCGCGGCCGCTGCAACTGCACTGGGAGAACTGTCGACGAGACGGGGTGATGGATTACTGGGAGGTGATCCGCGGCGTCGAGGGCTGCGACACCCCGATCGAACTGGGAGGACGGCTCCGCGAGATCGTCGAGGTCTTCGAGCGGATCCCCTCACGGCGGCTGGTGGTGCTCGGCGAGCCCGGATCGGGAAAATCGGTGCTCGCGATGCAGTTCACCCTGACCGCGGTGCGACGCCGGAGCCCCGGCGATCCCGTCCCGGTATTGATGCCGGTCGCGTCGTGGAATCCGGGCGAGGCGAGCCTGGCGACGTGGATGGAAGCGCGGTTGTGCGTGGACTATCCACTGCTCGGCGGACGCGGCGCCTCGGGATCGACGCTGGCGCACGATCTGATCATCCGGGGCCGGATCTGGCCGGTTCTGGACGGCCTCGACGAAGTCCCCGAAGAGCTGCGTGCCGAGGTGATCACCGCGTTGAATCGCACCCTCACCGTCGGTGACCCGCTCCTGCTGACCAGCCGCTCGGCGGAGTACGAGGCCGCGGTCGACGCTGCCGGCGACGTCGTGACGGCCGCCGCGGTGATCGAATTGACCCCGCTCGGGCTCGAGGAGGTCGCGTCCTATCTGCGAGTCACGTCGGCGCCGCGGCGGGGACGGAACAAGTGGGATCCCGTCCTCGCCCATCTCCACGAGCATCCGCGGGATCGCCTGGCCTCGGTATTGACGACTCCGTTGATGACCTCGCTGGCGCGGTCCGCCTACAGTGACGGACGCGCCGACCCCGGTGAGCTGCTCGACGCCACCGCCTTCGATACCCGGGAGGCCGTCGAGACGCACCTCCTCGACCAGGCGATCCCCGCCGGCTATGCGGGCGAAAGCTCGCCCGCGGGTCGCAACGGCGACGCGGTGGTCGACGCCGAACGCCGACTTCGGCTCCTCGCCGGTGACCTCGACCGCTGTGGCGATCGTGAATTGGCCTGGTGGAAGCGCCATCTCGCCATTCCCTCGCCATTGTTCGCGGTGGTGTCGGGAGTCGCGGTCGGGATGCTCGTGGTGGCAGTGACGCTCGCAGCGGCATGGCCGACCGACAGCTTCACATCGACCAGATGGGGGGAGAGTGTCGAGTGGTCTGTTCGGCTGGGATCGCTCGCCGCGGTCGTCATCGGCTTCTTCACCTTGGCAGACCTGGACCGCGAGAGACCGACATTCCGCCGCCAGGCTGGGCGCTTCACCACGGTGATGGCATTCGGTTCGATCGCCGCGCTCGCCGTCGGCGGGCTGACCTACCGCGCATGGATCGACACGAGCTATCGGTCCGAGATAGCCGCCAGTGCACTCGGCGCCGCGCAATACGTCGCGGAGACCTTCTTGCTCATCGCCCTCGTCGTCGGTTTCCTGCGCGTACCTCCGGCACGGTCGCCCACCGCTGTCCTCCGAGAATCACCTCGAATCGCCGATACGACTGCCGGGCGCTTCCGGGCGAGAATCGGGCCGATCGCCGGCACAGCGGCCGTCGTCGGGATCGTTTTCGGGCTGATCCACGCAATCGGCGCGTCGGCTGAAAGTGTTGCGGTACGGCACGAGTCGGTGCGGGACGGAGTTCTCGACGTGCCGAGCGAGTGGTTGACGGTGGGACCGATCGTCGGGCTCTGCTCGGCACTCGGCGTGCAGCTCGGCCGTCGCATTCTGCGGCCGGTTTTCGCCGCCGGCGCCGGACGGACGACGACGGGCCAGCCACGGATTCTGGCAGCGGTCACGGTCACCGTGGCCGGGGTACTCGCCGGCGCGTTCGTGCTACCGATCGTGAGAGACATGCTCGGTGGTGGGAAGGCAGTATGGGAACCGGCACTGCGCGCCGCGAAGGCCGGTGTCCGGCTCGGCATCGCCCCTGCGGTCATCCTCGCATTCCTGCCGTGGGAAACCCGGCCGATGAGCCTGCAACTGCGGCTACGAGGCAGGCTGCTGCGTTTGCTCGTCGTTTCGGCGATCGCCGCGACAGTGGGAGCGGCGGCGCTCTGGTTCGCGGCAGACCTTCCCGATGCCGGACAGAAGGCACGAGACTGTGTGCTCGTCGGTCCGCCGTTCGGCCTCGCCGTCGGAATACTCGCCGTCGCGCTGGATCGGCCGGTCACCTTGGACCGGCCGATGGGACCCCTGGCATCGCTGCGCCTGGATCGACGAGCGGCCGTCATCTACAGCCTCGCCTATGCGGTCGCCGCCGGCGCGGCCACCTGGCTCCACGCCGCGATCAGCTCGGCCGCCGCGCTCGGCGCCCAGGACATCGGCGTCTTCGCCGTCGCGTTCTTCGTGATCTCGTATTTCCTCACGGCCTCCGGCCGGCACACGATCGCATCCGTCTGGTTATGGCTGGCCGGGCGAATGCCGTTGCGGGACATGGAATTCTATCGCACCGCCCATCGCCGCGGGGTGCTCCGGCAAGTCGGCAGCGTCTACCAATTCCGGCATGCCCTGTTGCAGGACCGGCTCGCCGCAGGCGCGCGACGGCCGTTCCGACACAGTCGCGCGCACGCCGCGCTCGTCCTCGTCGCCGCCGCGGCGCTGGTCCTTTCGTCCGTCGCCGCGCTCGTGCACCAGGCGTACGAACACCGGGAGCGGCTCGCGCGGAGCAATGCGGCCGCACTCCCCTTCGACGACGTTTCCTTACCCCTCGGTGTCGCGATCGACCACGCCGGAACCCTCTACGTGGCGGGCACGAGGTTCGCGACGAGCACCAACCACGTCGACAGCACCACCCGCGGCCGGTTGTGGCGATGGGAGAAGGGTGCGCCCACACCGTCGATGCTCCCTCTCACCGATTTCGGACTGGCCTTCACACTGGCGGTCGACCGAGCGAACAACCTCTACGTCGCCGACAGCGACAACCATCATGTTCTCGCGTTGAGTGCGCGATCGATCGTCCCCGCGACATTGCCCTTCCCCGAACTGGTGGAGCCCATCGGCCTGGACGTCAGCGAATCGGGCGACGTGTACGTTTCCGACAACGGCACCGGTACGGTCTGGAAACTGCCGACCGGATCGACGACCGCGACTCCCCTTCCGTTCCCGACACTCGACCATGTCACCGGTGTCGCGATCGACTCTACGGGGACGGTGTACGCCAACGAAGCCGGCCGCAATCGCGTATTGAAGCTGACCACCGGCTCGACCGTTCCAACGACACTGCCCTTCGACGGCCTCGACAAACCGACAGGGATTGCCGTCGATTCCGAAGACACCCTTTATGTCTGCGACTGGAACGGCCGAGTGATGAAACTTCACGCCGGGTCGGCCACCCCCGAGGCGGTGCACATGACCGGACTGAACCGTCCGCAGGGCATCGCCGTCGACGATGCGCACAACCTGTACGTCACCAACCCCTACGACAACCGCGTACTCGAACTACCTTCGCCCCGATGAAGGGTGAACCGGCGACGCCGGATGTGAATCATCGACCCTGAATCGCGCCGAAACAGTATCGCTCGGCACGGCGCGCCCGGCACCGCACACCATTCCCACCATGGCAGTCGAAACTGTCGAAATCTCGGGTAGCACGCTACCCGGATTCAACCGGAGATATCAGCCGGATTCGAGTAGAAATGGCTCTCCCCACGCGGTGTGGCAGCCACTAAAATTCAAGGGCACCATATCTTTTGGATCACCGGGTGATCCGGTTTCCGGGATTACCGTCCGCATGACAACGGCGGGTTTCGACTACGCCAGCGGGCCGTTCTCCCGGAGTGAACTACGTTTATCCGCTCGCCCTGGTAATCCTTTTCTGAAGGGCGAAAGGACATGTTGGTACGAATTCATCACAACGGCGACGACGCACTGGTCGCATGGAAACCCGACGGGTTCATTCCGGGGTGCCGCGGTTTCGCGCTCATGCGGCGACGCAACGGCATCGAAGAAGTCGTCAGCACTTGGGTCGGCTTCACCGACGATCAGGCCACCGCCGGGGAACGTCGCGCGTCCACGAACTGGCCGATTCAGAAATATCAATGGACCGACTACATGGCCGATCCCGGCGACAAGGTCGCCTATCGGGTCCTGCCGATGGTCGGGGACGACAAAGCCAACCTGCGCCCCGACCCGGACGCGGCGAGCGACTGGACCGACGAGATCACCCTGACGCATATGGCATCGCCCGATATCGAGGCGGTATTCAACCGCGGAATCGTTGCCGCACAATGGGTCTCACGCCGATTGGGGGTCACCGGCCACGAACTGCAGAACGCGAAGCTGGAAACCGTGCTCGAGACCACCGGCGATCCACTCCGGAACTACCTCGCCGGACCATTGGGCACGCGGTTGTTCACGCTGCTCGACAAGGCCGCCGGGGACGGATCCGAGGTATACGCGGCGTTGTACGAACTCGACGATCCTCAGCTGGAAGCCGCCCTGGCCGAGCTGGGCGAGCACGCGCACGTCGTACTGGCGAACGGAAGCGTGAAGAAGAAGGGGGACGATCAGAACGCCGAGGCGCGCGGCACACTGCGTGGGCAGATCGACCTGCACGATCGCATGTGTTCGCCGCGCGCTCTGGGACACAACAAGTTCCTGGTCGTCTGCGACCAGGAATCCACACCGCGATGGGTGTGGACCGGCAGCCAGAATTGGACCATGACCGGGTTGTGCACTCAGGCCAACAACTCGCTCCTGATCGAGGACCCGGCCCTGGCCGAACAATATCGGCACCAGTGGGACCTGCTCGAGCAGGCGGGCGACGCCACACCGGCGAGCCTGCGCACCGACAACAGCACACCCCGGGACGAGACCGTGGATCCGGCCCGGGTGCGACTGTGGTTCACCCCGACCGTCGGACAGGTCGACCTCGACGACGCACGCACGCTCATCACGGGCGCGGAGACCGGCATCCTCTTCCTGATGTTCAATCCGGGACCGAAGGACACCCTGCTCAACACGATTCTGGACACGGCTCGCGCGGGACGACCCGACGACCGACGTCTCTACATTCGCGGCGTCCTCAATCAGGACCCGAGCACTACGGCCAATCCGGTGCACCTGTTCGATCAGGACAACACCGAGAAGGCCGACTTCGACGTCGTCCTCCCCGCGGCCATCGACGCGCCGACCATGTTCTTCCGCGAAGAATTGAAGAAGCTGGACCGAGCATTCGCGATGGTGCACAGCAAGGTCATCGTGATCGACCCCTTCGGGGCGAACCCCGTCGTGCTCACCGGGTCGCACAACCTGGGCCCGAAAGCCAGTGGGACCAATGACGAGAACCTGCTCCTCATTCGCGATACGCCGGGCTTGGCGGACGCGTACGCGACGAACATCATGTCCGTCTACAACCAGTACCGGTGGCGCTTCCGCCGGCACCTGCAACCACCGAATCTGCGATGGCAGGGCCTGGTCGACAGCGACTCCTGGCAGAGCTGGTACCTGAAGCCCGACAGCCCTCAGATCCGCGAGATCGACTTCTGGGTCGCATAGCCGGCGCGGAGCGCGAACGATGGGTTGGCCCGCAACCACCGCGCGGGCGGATGCCGCAGATGAGCAACCATGACGCCGGAACCCGAGGCGCTCGGCGTCTTTCGAGAGAGGCATCGCCGACGGCTCCGGACACCAACGAGCACCTCGCTCAGCTCGATCACCGCGGGAGTGGCCGGGAACGAGAGAGGGACAGATGACCGATCCATCCGGCGGCAGCGGTCGCGCAGATCAGCTCGAACCGCCTGTGCCCGAACCGCTTTCGGAGCCGGAGGTGCTCGCCTGCCACCGGATCACCCACGAGCGCTGATCATCTCCGCCCGGCAGGCACATTCGGTCAGTGCGAGCGCAGCCAGTCGCGGTAGTGCGTGGCGGCCAGCTGGGCGTCGGGCGGCGCTGTCAGTTCGTCGCCTTCGACCGCGGCGAACAGGCCCGCGGTGTTGTCGGTGACGACGTGGCGGCGGTCGCCGGTGGCTTCCAGCGTGAGACGGCCGAGTTCGTCGAGAGCGAAGACGTCGGGGCCGGCGATGTTGCGAATGCCCTGCAGCGGTGAGCCGGTGGCCACCGCCGCGACCTCGGCGGCGACCTCCGCGGAGCTGATGGGCTGGATCGGGGTGGCGGGCAGGTGGACGGCGTCGCCGTCGGTGGTCGAATCCATCGTCGGCGCGATGAACTCCATGAACTGGGTGGCGCGCACGATCGAGTACGGGATCGGTCCCGCCTCGACGAGGTTCTCCTGCAGGGTCTTCGCCCGGTAGTAGGCAAGGGCGGGCACCCGGTCGACGCCGACGATGGACAGCGTCACCAGGTGCCCGACACCGGCGGCCTGCGCGGCGGCCAGCAGGTTGGTCACCGTGGTACGGAAGAAGTCGACGGACGCGTCGTCGAAGGTCGGCGAGTTGGTCACGTTCACGACGACCTCGGCGCCGTCCAGCGCGCCGTCGAGGCCCTGCCCGGTGAGCAGGTCGAGGCCGGTCGAGCGGGAGTGTCCGGTCGCCTCGTTTCCCGCAGCGGTGAGACGCTCGATGACCTGGGAGCCGATCAGTCCGGTGCCGATGACGGAGACTTTCATGAATGCTCCTACCCGTTGGGTTCGAACTCGGAGGCCCGGATCACCGGGGCCACAGGTGTCAGGGCGTTGCGCCTGCCTCGGCCGGTGGAGCGTAAGCGCCGTGGCGGCTTCGTAGTTCAGCGCAGCAATCGTATCGGCGTGCGGTCGCGAGCCAACTCGATGCGCTGAGGGTTTCGACGGCGCTGCCGAGTTGCCGCCGTCTCGTGATCCGACGAGGAGCGTGCCCGGTTCATCGTTTCCGCGCCGGGGTGATCCCGGCCAGGAGTACGTCGGCGACGTGGTCGGCGTAGGTGAGGGGGTCGATGTCCGGGTTCGTGTCGAGGTATTCGAGCATGCTGTCGACCATCCCCTGGTAGGTCACCGCCAGCAGGTGCGGATCGAGATCAGCGCGCAGCCGCCCCTGTGCCTGACCGCGCCGCAGGAGTGTGGCCTGCCGGGCATACAGGGCGCTGTACTCGCGGTCGCGAAGCGCGGCACCGCCGCCGAACGCGCCCAGATTGAGCACGATCTGGCGGATCGTTCGCAGCTCGGCGCCGTGAGTCGCGGGCAGTTGCGCCGCGCGCCGAATCGCCGCTCGCAGCAGATCGTCGACATCGGCGTCGAGGTCGATATCGGCCGCTACGTCCGCTTCGAGCGAAGTGAACGCGCGCCGGGCGGCATGTGCCATCAGGTCGTCGAAGTCGGTGAAGTAGTGCCAGAGCAAGCCTTTCGACACCCCGGCGGCGCGCGCGATCGCATCGGCGGTGGCCGCGGCCAGCCCGTCCCGTCCGACGATCTCGATCGCGGCGGTCTCCAATTGGAGGCGGCGGGCCTCGGCGCTGAGCCGCTGCCGAGCGCGCTGATTCGCGGCCGTCATATCCGCTCGCGAACGACCAGGAGGATGATCAGCGCCATCAGCACGGCGATGCCGAGCATCTCCAAACGCATCCACCCGGGGACGAAATGCGGTAGCAACGCCTCGATGACGTTCACCAGGAACAGCGCGGCCGCGATTACGCCGACGGCACGCAGCGCCGTGACGCTGCCACGACGTGCCGACCGGAACCGCAAGGGCAGCAGCACCGCGAACGCCGCCACGATCACCGCGTGCCCCCACGCCTCGCGCGGTGCCTCGTGCGGGGCCGTCACCGTCAGAATCGCCAGGGCGACAACGGTCGCGACCGCAGTCACGAGATAGGCCCACACCAGCATGCCGAGACGATCGGGCTCGACCGGTGCGGCGGACGTCTTATTGACCATGTAGTCAATACTAATGACCAGCCAGTCAATACGTCAATGCGCTCCTCGGCACATCAGCGCTATTCGTCGGCGACCCGAATGATCGTTCTGCCGGGCGTGCGGTGGCGGCGGGCGAACGCGGACGCGGTCTCGGTGAGCGGTCGCACGGAGCCGACGATGGGCTCGAGCCGCCCCTTCCTGACCCGCTCGGCGAGGTCGGCCAGGCGCGCACGGTCGGGTTCGACGACGAAGAAGACGGCCCGCCCGTCCCTGGGCTGCGTGGTGGGCGGCATGGCGATGGTGACGAGAGTGCCACCGGGACGGACCAATTCGGTCGATCGCTCAAGGATTCGGCCGCCGATGACGTCGAATACCACGTCCACCGCACCGGCGTCCCGCAGGTCGTCGCCGTCCAGGTCGAGGAAGGCCTGTGCGCCGAGTCCGAGCACGATGTCACGGTCGCCGGCTCGGCCGGTGCCGATCACGTGTGCGCCCACCTCGCGCGCGAGCTGCACGGCGATCGAGCCGACACCGCCCGCGGCGCCGTGAATCAGGACCGTCCGGCCGCACGTCAGGTGCGCGTGGTCGAACAAACCCTGCCATGCGGTCAGGCCCGAAATGGGCAGCGCCGCGGCCACGGTGTAGTCGATATCGGCCGCGAGCGGGGCGAGGTTGCGAGCCTCCACCGCGGTGTATTCGGCCAGCGATCCGTCGCGCGCCCAGTCGGTCGGCCCGAAAACCCGCTGGCCGACGGTGAGACCGGTGGTTCCGTAGCCGAGTTCGACCACGACCCCGGCCAACTCGTGCCCGGGGATGGTGGGTGTCCGATCGCGACCGGCGCGGTCGGACCAGGTCGCCGGCCACTCGAGTTCGCCGGGCGTGAAGCCGGCGGCGTGCACCCGCACCACGACATCGTTCTCCGCGGCGTGCGGGTAGGGTATGTCGGTCAATGTGAGCCCGGCGATACCGGAATCACGGTCGCGCACGGTGATCGCTCGCATGCTGGAGTCCTTTCCGGGACACCGTTCGGGCCGGAATGCGCGGTGTGGTGGGCAGCCGTCGAGAAGCTCTGCACCACAGGGCAATTCCGCGCGTCGTCGGCACCGTGGAGTTGGAAACGCTGAACGCCGTCGGCGACCTCCGGCACGACGGGCGGCCTTTCGACCGACTACATACCTCATCCCC
>NZ_BAFQ01000132.1 GCF_000308375.1 Nocardia aobensis NBRC 100429
ATCGACGTCGAGATTCAGGCTCGGATCGTCGGCGAGCTGATCCACGGTGCGGGCGTGTTCGAGCGTGAACGGGCCGACCCGGGTCCGACGCAACGCGGTCAGATGTCCACCGACCCCCAGCGTGGCGCCGAGATCGCGGGCCAGGGCACGGATGTAGGTGCCCGAAGAGCAGTCGACCTCGACGTCCAGATCGACGAATGTCGTTGCGCCGGTGTCGATATCGCGACGACTCAGAATGTCGAACCGGGAGACCGTGACCGGCCGGGCAGCCAGTTCCACCTGCTCGCCGGCCCGGGCGCGCGCGTACGCCCGTTCGCCGTTGACCTTGATCGCGCTGACCGTCGAGGGCACCTGTTCGATATCGCCGGTGAGCGCGGCGACGGCGTCGGCGATATCGGCGTCGGCGATATCGACGTCGGCGATATCGACGTCGGCGACATGGGCGGCGGGGATGGTGGCCAGCACCTCCCCCTCGGCATCGTCGGTGACGGTGGCCTGGCCGAGGCGGACGGTCGCGGCGTAGGACTTGGTGGTCAGGCTCAGCAGGCCCAGCAGTTTGGTGGCGCGCTCGACACCGAGCACCAGCACGCCGGTGGCCATCGGGTCGAGGGTGCCGGCGTGGCCGATCTTCCTGGTGCGCAGGATCTTCCGGCAGCGCGCGACCACGTCGTGGCTGGTCTGCCCGCCGTCCTTGTCGATGATGAGCAGCCCGCCGAGCGGATCGACGACCGCCTCGCGTTCGGCCATCAGCCGGCCACGATCGCGGTCAGGATCAGCCCGTCGGTGATCGTCCAGCGTCCGTCGAAGGCGGTCAGCGGCGCACCGCCGTCGACGGTCTGCCCGGGAACCAGCAACGCACTGCGGAAGGTGCCGGCGGTACCGGTGTCGTCGACGGTGAAGGTGATGTGGGCGTCCTCGAAACCGAGCCAGCGCTGCGTGAGCGGGAACCACGCCTTGTAGGTGGCCTCCTTCGCGCAGAACAGCAGCCGGTCCATATGCAGTCCGGTGGCGGGGATCGCGCCGCGCAGCCAGTCCCGCTCGGCGGGCAGGCTCACCGAGTCCAGCACGCCTTCGGGCAGCGTGTCGTGCGGTTCGGCGTCGATGCCGACCGACCGCCAGCGCAGCCGATGTGCCAGCACCGCCGCCCGGTAACCGTCGCAGTGGGTGAGACTGCCGACCACCCCGCGCGGGAACAGCGGCATCCCGCGCTCGCCCTTTCCGATCGCCACCGGTGGCTCGCCGAGCTGGGCCAGCGCCAGCCGCGCACAGTGCCGGGCGCCGATGAAATCGCGCCGCCGCTTCTCGACGGACTGCGCGATCAGATGTTCCTCACCGGGATGCGGTTTCAGATCCTCCGGATACCGCAACAGCTCCGCCGCGGCCACTCCCGCGGGCAGAATGCTGCCGATGACGCGCGCCTGTTCCTCGATGACCGCCTCCTGAGTCGCCCCTGTCTGCGCTACGAGCCTAGCCGGACTCCGCAGAGCCGCCCGTCGCAGCGGGGGTATCGAAAGTATGTTCGAAGTGGAGTAGTCTCCCGCGCATGGAGCTCACCCCGCTGGAGTACGCACGACTGAACCTGGAACAGGTACGAGCCCAACTCGTCGACGCGGCGGCCTTCGACAAGGCGCTGACCCCCGATCAGCTCGAGCGGGCCGCGTGGAAAATTCGCGAGGGCCTGCGAATCTATCGCGAGCACACCGAAACCCACCCGGCGAGCCGGCCCGGCGGCGGCTGCCTGGACTATCGGGGAGCACGCCGGCGGCCGTGGTGAAGCGCCAGGTCAGCGCACGCCGCGGCGGCGGTCGGCGAGACGGCGCATCTCCGCGGCGGCTTCCCGCATCTCCGGGGTGATCTTGAAGTGGCCACCCCATTCGTTGAGGTCGCCGGGACCGTATTCGGGGGCGGGCAGGATCTGGCGCAGTAGTTTGTCCGGGAGTCCGCGGCGCTGCCATTCGCGCGGATAGCCGAGGGAGACCTCTTCGAACCGGACACCGTCGTAGAAGGTGGTGCGCGGAATGTGCAGGTGGCCGTAGACCGAGCACACGACGTTGTAGCGGGTATGCCAGTCGGCGGTGTCCTCGGTGCCGCACCACAGCGAGAACTCCGGATAGAACAGCATCCGGGTGGGTTCGCGAAGCATCGGGAAGTGATTGATCAGCACCACCGCGGTGTCGGGCTCCAGCGCGTCGAGCCGGCGCTTGCTGTACTGGACGCGGGCCCGGCACCACGCGTCGCGCGTCAGATAGGGGTCGCTGGCCAGCAGGAATTCGTCGGTGGCGACCACATTGCGGTCCCGGGCGATGGTCAGGGCCTCCGCCTTGGTGTGCGCGCCCTCGGGCATCCACGAATAGTCGTAGAGGATGAACAGCGGCGCGATCGTCACCCGTCCGCCGTACTGTTCGGCGCCCGCGCCCTCCCACACCGGGAACTCGTCCTCCGGGGTCACCACATCGAGGTCGCGGCACAGGGCAACCAGATAGTCGTACCGGGGAGCACCCTTGATCTGCACGGGATCCTTGGTGGTCGTCCACAATTCGTGATTGCCCGGAACCCAGATCACCTTGGCGAAGCGTTCGCGCAGGGTGCGCAGCGCCCAGCGAATGTCGTCGGTCTTCTCCCCCACGTCGCCGGCGACGATCAGCCAGTCCTCCGGCGAATCCGCGCGGATCTGCTCGACCACCGGCTTGTTCCCCTGATGACCGACATGGATATCGCTCACCGCCATCAACTTAGGCATCACCGTTCCACCATCCCATGATCATCGTCGTGCCGGCACACCCGGCCCACGCGTGCGGGCATACCCGCCCCCGGAGTCGGCGAACAGGCGCCGCGACCATCGACCGGGCTCGCGATGCGCGGTCATACCGACCGGGGAATCTCGGTTCCGGTCCGGGCCCAGCGTCCCGACAGCGCGCGAGCGCCGACCGCGATCATGCGCAGCAGGATGAACGCGCTCAGCCCGGACCAGATTCCGGCGATACCCCAGTCGAAGCTCAGCGACAGCCAGATGGCGGGCAGGAAACCCAGCAGCGCCGCGGCCATCGTCGTGTTGCGCAGATATGAGGCGTCGCCCGCGCCCAGCAGCACGCCGTCGAGTGCGAAGACCACCCCGGCGGCGGGAATGAGTGGCACGAAGAACCACCAGATGACACGCACCCGATCCAGGACCGCCGGATCGTCGGTGAACACCTGCGGGATGACGGTGTACCCGGCGGCGAAGACCACCGCGAGCACTACCGCGAAGAGGGTGGACCACAGCGTGATCCGGCGCGCCAGCACGCGCGCACCGGAGGCGTCACCGGAGCCCAGCGCCGCACCGGTGAGGGTCTGCGCCGCGATGGCCAGCGAATCCAGCGTCAGGGCAAGGAAATTCCACAGCTGCAGCACGAGCTGGTGGGCGGCCACCGAGGCGGCGCCGAACCGGGCGGCGACCGCGCCGGCGGAGACGAAACATGCCTGGAACGCCAGGCTCCGGACGATCAGATCCCGGCCGAGCACCAGCTGCGCGCGCATGACCCGCGGATGCGGGCGCAGCGGCACCCGCCGGCGCACCAGCGCGGCCACGAACAATCCGCCCGAGACCATCTGCCCGGCCACATTGGCCACTGCCGAGCCGGCCAGTTCCATCCGGGGCGCGCCCAGCAGGCCGTGCACCAGCAACGGGCACAGCAGTGCCGAAACAAGCAGTCCCGCAATCACATACACCAACGGCCGCCGCGTCTGCTGCACACCGCGCAACCAGCCGTTACCGGCCATGGTCAGCAGGATCAACGGGACCCCGAACAGCGCGATCCGCAACCAGCGCAACGCCTCGTCCGCGATATCGTCGCCCCCGGCGATCACATCCACGACCGGTCGTGCGAACACCTGCAGCACAACGACGATCGCCAGTCCGGCCGCCACGGCGAGCCAACTGGCTTGCACCCCTTCGGCGACCGCGCCGCGTTCGTCACCGGCGCCGTGGCGGCGCGCGGAGCGGGCGGTGGTTCCGTAACTCAGGAACGTCAACTGCGTGCTGACCTGTCCGAGTATCAGACCGCCCACGGCGAGGCCGGCGAGCGCCAGCGCCCCCAGCCGACCCACCACCGCCATATCGAACAGCAGGTAGATCGGTTCGGCGACAAGCACTCCCAGTGTCGGGATCGCGATGCCGAGAATGCGGCGCGGACCCGCATCGTGAACGGTAGAGCTGCCGACGGCGTCGTCCACCGCCATGGTCAGCTCTCCCGGCCGAGCGCCAATTCCGCGAGCAGATCGCCCACCACGTTCTCGGCGGTGCCGTGGGTGGTGTAGCCGGCGGCGTAACGGTGGCCGCCCCCGCCCAGACCGGTCGCGACGCGGGCGACGTCGACGGCATCACCGGTGCCGACACCGCTGTCGCGCGAACGCAGCGATACCGTCCAGCAGCCGGCATCGGTGCGGGACTGTTTGAAGACCGCCGCCACATCCGCCTCGGCGGTGGTGCGGACGACGTCGATGACGCTTTCCACCTCCTCCGACCGCAATCCGTCGGAGTCGTCACTGTGGACGAAGGCGTAGACGAGTCCGGCGCCGCCGGCCGCGCGCGGTTCCAGCCGCGCCGATCCGAGCACTCGCGACAACATCGGCAACCAGCCGAAGGGATGGGTGTCCATCAGCGTGCGCGTGATTCCCGCGCCGTCGATTCCGGTGGCCAGCAAACGATCGGCCAGCAGATGGGTGCCGGGACCGCCCCAGCGGAAACACCCCGTATCGGTGACCAGACCGGCGAACAGGCAGTGTGCGATGTCGCGGTCGATCTCCTCACCCCAAGCGTCGAACAGCCGCGCCAGCACACTGGTGGTGGACTCCGCGGTCTCGTCGATCAGGTTCACATCGCCGAAGCGGGTGTTGGAGCGATGGTGGTCGATCACGACAGTGGTTGCGGCGCCGTCGATTCGGTCCGCGAGCGCCCCGAGGCGCCCGACGCTGCCGCAGTCGACGGTGACCAGCACATCCACCTGCGCCGCGACCTGTCCGGCCGGCACCAGATACTCCACGCCCGGCAGCGAGCGCATCGATGCCGGAAGTTCGGCCGGCTCGGCGAACGACACCTGTACCGGCACCCCGCGCCGATGCAGCACCTGCGCCAGCGCCAGCCCGCTGCCGACGGTGTCGGCGTCCGGCTGCACATGACACAGCACGGTCACCGATCGCGCGGCCGCCAATACCTCGACGGCCGCGGCCGGATCCGCCGACGACGTCACAGCTGTCATCTCCAAGCTCGATTCTCCGGCGACAGAACCGGGACGCCGCGTCGCGAACCCGGCCCGTCCACCGCATCGACCGCCGTGGCGGTCAGTCTTCCTCGTCGGGGTCGGGTTTATAGGGATCGGCGTCGCCGGCATGGGTGGCATTGGCCGCGACCTGCGCCACCTTCTCGTCGGCCGCACGGGCCTTCGCCAGCAGCTGTTCCATCTCGCGCGCCGCATCCGGCACGGTGTCGAGGACGAAACTCAGCGACGGCGTGAACTTGATCCCGGTAGCCGCGCCCACCTTGGAGCGCAGCACCCCCTTGGCCTTCTCCAGTCCGGCCGCGGCGCCCGCGAAATCCGGTTCGGCGGCGAGGGTTTCACCCATCACCGTGTAATAGACGGTCGCCTCCCGCAGGTCACCGGTCACCTTGGCATCGGTGACGGTGACGAAACGCAGCCGCGGATCCTTGATCTCGTATTCGATCGCCGTCCCGACGATCGTGACGATCCGCTTCGCGAGTCGGCGTGCCCTGGCCTGATCCACCATGGCGGGCCCTCCTCACTTGTCATTCAGTCTTCGGGTCCGAAGATGCGGCGGCGTACTGCCAGCAACTGTAACTCCGGACGGGCCGCCACGTGGCGTTCACACTTGTCCAGCACCGCTGTGAGATGTCCCATCTCGGAGCTGACCAGCGCGACACCCAGCTGTGAGCGGCGGTATTGATCGTGATTCCCGCCCTCGACCGCGCTGACGCCGAAGCGCTGCAGTTCGGCCAGTATCGGGCGGATCACCGACCGCTTTTCCTTCAACGAGTGCACATCGCCGAGCAGGATGTCGAACTCCAATGCACCGACGAACAACGGCTCACCTCTTCACATGTCGCGACGGGCGCCCGGCGAAACGAACGTCACGTTCGGTCGATGTCTGCACCGAACGTGACGTTCGTTCACCGTGGACGACTCAGTCGCGCGGCTTCTCCCGAAGCTCGTAGGCCTCGATGATGTCGCCTTCCTTGATGTCGTTGTAGCCCAACGTCATACCGCATTCGAAGCCCTCGCGGACCTCGGTGGCGTCGTCCTTCTCGCGACGCAGCGACTGGATCGTCGTATCGGCGATCACCACGCTGTCGCGCAGCAGGCGGGCCTTGGCGTTGCGCTTGACCGTCCCGGAGGTGATCATGCAGCCGGCGATGTTGCCGAACTTCGAGGAGCGGAACACCGCGCGGATCTCGGCGCGACCCAGTTCGGCCTCTTCGTAGATCGGCTTGAGCATGCCCTTGAGGGCCTTCTCGATCTCGTCGATGGCCTGGTAGATCACCGAGTAGTAGCGGATGTCCACACCCTCGCGGTTGGCGAGTTCGGTGGCCTTGCCCTCGGCCCGGACGTTGAACCCGATGATGATCGCGTTCGACGCCGAGGCCAGGTTGACGTTGGTCTCGGTGACACCACCGACACCGCGGTCGATGACCCGCAGCCGGACCTCGTCGCTGATCTCGATGCCGAGCAGCGCCTCTTCGAGGGCCTCGACCGTACCGGAGTTGTCGCCCTTGAGGATCAGGTTGAGCTCCGAGGTCTCCTTCAGAGCGGCATCCAGATCTTCCAGGCTGATCCGCTTGCGGCTGCGCGCGGCCAGAGCGTTGCGCTTGCGCGCATTGCGCCGGTCGGCGATCTGGCGGGCGATGCGGTCCTCCTCGACGACGAGCAGGTTGTCGCCCGCGCCCGGCACCGAGGTGAAACCGATGACCTGCACCGGACGCGACGGCAGCGCCGCGTCCACATCCTCGCCGTGTTCGTCGACCATGCGGCGGACGCGACCGTAGGCGTCACCCGCCACGATCGAGTCACCGACGCGCAAGGTACCGCGCTGCACCAGCACAGTGGCCACCGGACCACGGCCGCGGTCCAGATGCGCCTCGATGGCGACACCCTGGGCGTCCATATCCGGGTTGGCCCGCAGGTCCAGTGCGGCGTCCGCGGTCAGCACCACGGCCTCGAGCAGGGCTTCGATATTGGTGCCCTGACGCGCCGAGATGTTGACGAACATGGTGTCGCCGCCGTACTCCTCGGCCACCAGGTTGTATTCGGTGAGCTGCTGGCGGACCTTCTCCGGGTTCGCGCCTTCCTTGTCGATCTTGTTGACCGCCACCACGATCGGCACGTCCGCGGCCTGCGCGTGGTTGATGGCCTCCACCGTCTGCGGCATGACGCCGTCGTCGGCGGCGACCACCAGGATCGCGATGTCGGTGGCCTTGGCACCACGGGCACGCATGGCGGTGAACGCCTCGTGACCCGGGGTGTCGATGAAGGTGATCAGGCGCTCTTCGTCGTTGACGTTGGTGAGGACCTGGTAGGCACCGATGTGCTGGGTGATACCGCCGGCCTCGCCCTCGCGGACGTTGGTCTTGCGGATCGTGTCCAGCAGTCGGGTCTTACCGTGGTCGACGTGACCCATGACGGTCACGACCGGCGGGCGGACCTGCAGGTCCTCCTCGTCGCCCTCGTCCTCGCCGTAACTGAGGTCGAAGCTCTCCAGCAGCTCGCGGTCCTCGTCCTCGGGCGAGACCACGTGCACGACGTAGTTCATCTCGCCGCCGAGCAGCTCGAAGATCTCGTCGTTGACCGACTGGGTCGCGGTGACCATCTCACCGAGGTTGAACAGCACCTGTACCAGCGAGGCCGGGTTGGCGTTGATCTTCTCGGCGAAGTCCGACAGCGAGGCGCCGCGAGCGAGACGGATGATCTCGCCGTTGCCGCGCGGCAGCCGCACACCGCCGACCGACGGTGCCTGCATGTTCTCGTATTCGGCGCGTTTCGCCCGCTTCGACTTGCGGCCCTTGCGGGGGGCGCCACCGGGACGGCCGAAGGCACCCGCGGCACCGCCGCGACCACCGCCACCACCCGGACGACCACCGCCGCCACCGGGACGACCGCGGAAACCACCGGCCACGGGCGCACCCGCGCCACCGCCGCCACCGGCACCGCCGCCGCCGCGGTAGTTACCGCCGCCGCCACCACCGGGACGACCGCCGCCGCCACCCGGCGCACCGCCGGGACGACCCGGACGACCCGCCGACGGGCCCGGACGGGCCGCACGAGCGGGC
>NZ_BAFQ01000131.1 GCF_000308375.1 Nocardia aobensis NBRC 100429
GCACCGGCCGGCGGGTCGCGGTGGTGCGGCCGCGCGGCGCCGATCGGGCGCGCGAGCCTCCCGAGCGAGTCCGCGCCGGAGCCCGCCCCCGGGTGGATCCCGCCCGCGAACTCGACGTCGTGGTGCCGCGGGACTTACCTGCCATGACCTCAGGCTAGCCGCAACAGCCCCATCGGGACCATCCGCAACACCCATCCCAGCCACATCATTGCCGACCTCACAACGCCGTCAGCGGCCGGAAACGATGCGCGCGACCGCCTCAGACGCTGCGATCGGAGGCGAAGACCGCGGCCACATCATCGACGCCGCCGGCGGCATCGACGCGGACCTCGTTGCGGCCGAACGCGTGAAGCAGCAGTTCGGAGGGCTGCCCGGTAAGCACCACCGCATCGCCCCCGACGTTGTGCGCCGTCACGCGTTCGCCCTCCGGCGTCGCCAGCACGACGGTGACCGGCGATTTGCGATACGCCATCCGCGCCATCCGCCGCGTCGCCGACCACAACTTGCGCTCGTCCTCGGCCGGCAGCGGGCGCGGCTTCCATTCAGGGTCGGCGCGGCGCACGTCCTCGTGATGGACGAACATCTCGGTCAGGTTGACCACGGCGTCGACCGGCTTCAGCGGCGACCACCACGGCGGACCGGTGCGGATCTGCTCCAGCAGCTCGGTGAACGGCTTCTCCGACACCTTCGCCTGCACCGAATCCAGGTATCCCGCAAGGGGTTTCAGCAGGATCCCCGGTGCGGCCGCGGGATGGCGCTCCCGCACCACCAGATGCGCGGCCAGGTCGTGCACCGTCCAGGTGCCGCACAGGGTCGGGGCGTCGGGACCGACCGCCGTCATGGTCGACACCAGGGCCCGGCGCTCCCGTTGAGCCATACTCATGGGCCGAGCGTAATGGGTCGGAGCCCGGAGGAGGTAGCGGAGTACGGCCCCGCGCGCTCCCCCGGGCGCGCGCTCAGACGCCGATAACGGTCGGCACGATCATCGGGCGACGGCGGTAGGTGTCGGCGACCCAGCGGCCGACCACGCGCCGCACGCCCTGCGCGATGCGGTGCGTATCGGTGACGCCCTCCCCGGCCAGCCGCAGCAGTTCGGCCTCCACCAGCTCCTGGGCGCCCATCAGCGCGCCCGGATCGTCGGAGAAACCGCGGCCGCTGACCTCGGGCGCGCTCACCGCCTTACCCGTGGTCTCGTCGACGGCGACGGTGATCGCGATGAAACCGCCCTCACCGAGCACCAGGCGATCCGACAGTGTCGATTCGCCGACGTCGCCGACCGACAGTCCGTCGACGTACACCTGGCCGACCGGATAGCGGCCGACGATCGAGGCGATGCCGTCGACCAGGTCGACCACCACACCGTCCTCGGCGAGCATGACCCGCTCCTCGGGCACGCCGGTCGCCACCGCGAGCGCGGCGTTGGCGCGCAGATGCCGCCACTCCCCGTGCACCGGCATGGCGTTGGTGGGACGGACCGCGTTGTACAGGTACAGCAGCTCGCCGGCCGAGGCGTGCCCGGAGACGTGCACCTTCGCGCTCTGCTGGGTCACCACGGTGGCGCCCAGCCGGGCCAGGCCGTTGACCACCGCGAACACCGCGTTCTCGTTGCCCGGGATCAGCGAGGACGCCAGCACCACGAGATCGTCGGCGCGAATGTTGATCTGACGATGGTCGCCGCGCGCCATGCGTGACAGTGCCGAGAGCGGTTCACCCTGCGAGCCGGTCGAGATCAGCACCAGTTTGTGCACGGGCAGATTCGCGGCTTGATCCAGATCGACCACGATGCCCTCGGGAATGTTCAGATACCCGAGATCCTGCGCGATCTGCATATTGCGGACCATCGAACGCCCGACGAAGCACACCCGGCGGTTGTAGCGCTGGGCCACATCGACGACCTGCTGGATGCGATGGACGTGGCTGGCGAACGAGGCCACGATGACGCGGCCCTTGGCCTTGCCGATCACACTGTCGAGAACCGGGCCGATCTCGCGTTCCGGGGTGACGAAGCCGGGCACCTCGGCATTGGTCGAATCGACCAGGAACAGGTCCACACCCTCGTCGCCGAGGCGGGAGAACCCGGCCAGGTCGGTGAGGCGTCCGTCGAGCGGCAGCTGATCGAGTTTGATGTCACCGGTGTGCAGGGCCAGCCCGGCCGGCGTGCGCACCGCGACCGCGATCGCATCGGGAATGGAGTGGTTGACCGCGAAGTACTCGCAGTCGAACGGGCCGTGAGTGGTCCGCTGGCCCTCGGTGACCTCGATCAGCTTGGGCTGCAAGCGATGTTCGCGGCATTTCGCGGCGACCAGCGCGAGGGTGAATTTCGAACCCACGACCGGGATGTCGGGACGCAGCCGCAGCAGGAACGGCACCGCGCCGATGTGGTCCTCGTGACCGTGGGTCAGCACCACGGCGGCGACCTCGTCGATCCGGTCCTCGATGGGCCGGAAGTCGGGCAGGATCAGGTCGACGCCGGGCTGCTGATCCTCGGGGAACAGCACACCGCAGTCGACGATCAGCATCGCGCCGCCGTATTCGAACACGGTCATATTGCGGCCGATTTCGCCGATGCCGCCGAGCGCGTAGACGCGCAGGCCCTGCTTCGGCAGCCTAGGCGGCAGGCCGACCGGCAATCCCGTCGAAACAGGTTGCGGCACGGACTGTTCCGCACGCCCACGGCTGCCCGACTGGCGGCCACGGCCGGAACGGCGGGAACGGCCCCGGTCACCGGCCTGTTCGCCACGCGGGGCAGCAGCCGATTCGCCACGCTGGGCGGCGGGAGCCGATTCGCGCGCCGCGGGAGCGGTTTCGCGCTGCGCTGCGGGAGCGGTCTCGCGTTGCGCTGCGGACCCGGTCTCGCGTTGCTCGGTGGCAGCGCGACGCTCGGCTGCCGGTTCGGCACGCGCTGGCTCAGGCGGCGAAACCTGCTGCACCGCAGGCTTTTCGGGTTCCACCCGCGGCGCGGGCGGCGGCGCCGGAGCCGGCGCTCCCGCCGCTCGGCTCGCGGTCCGGCGCGGACGACGGTTCACCGGTTCACTCATGCAAGCACCCCCGCCAGCCGCAGTTCGGCGACGATCGATTCCAGATTCACACCTACGGGCATCAGCTGCGGCAGCCGCGGCTCGCCGACTTCCATTCCGAGCAGTCGCAGCGACGACTTGATCAGGGCCACGCCACCGACACGGGCCATCGCGCGGTTGACGGGCAACAGGCCGGCATTGATGTCGCGAGCCAGCGTCACCTCACCGGCGATGTAGGCATCGCGCAGCTGCACCAGCCGCTCCGGCACCAGATGGCCGATCACACTGATGAATCCGACCGCGCCCACCGACAACCACGGCAGATTGAGCACGTCGTCACCGGAGTAGTAGGCCAGTCCGGTGTCGGCGATCAGTTCCGCTCCCGCGCCCAGGTCGCCCTTGGCGTCCTTCACCGCGACGATGTTCGGATGTTCGGCCAAGCGCCGCAGCGTATCCGGGGCGATCGGCACGATCGAGCGCGGCGGAATGTCGTACAGCGTCACCGGCAGATCGGTCGCGTCGGCGACGGCGGTGAAATGCGCCAGCAGACCTTCCTGTGACGGGCGCGAGTAGTACGGCGTCACCACCAGCAAACCGTGCGCACCCGCACGCTCGGCGTTGCGGGCGAGCTCGATGCTGTGCGCGGTGTCGTAGGTGCCGGCGCCCGCGATGACGGTGGCGCGGTCGCCCACGGCGTCGACGACGGCGTGCAGCAGGTCGAACTTCTCCGATTCGGTGGTGGTCGGCGATTCTCCGGTGGTACCGGAGATGGCGAGCAGGTCGACACCGCGGTCGACCAGGCGTGCGGCCAGGGCGACGCCGGCATCGACATCGAGCTTGCCCTCGGCGGTAAAGGGGGTCACCATCGCGACACCGACCGTGCCGGACGCGCGC
Source organism: Nocardia aobensis NBRC 100429 (assembly GCF_000308375.1). GTDB lineage: Bacteria > Actinomycetota > Actinomycetes > Mycobacteriales > Mycobacteriaceae > Nocardia > Nocardia aobensis. The sequence continues at coordinate 3,912 of NZ_BAFQ01000131.1, forward strand.
AGCCCTGTTCGCGTCGATTCACCGTTCGTCATGGTCAGAAAGGCTACCCGGTCGCGGATACGACACCGAACCGTCGTCCGTGATATCGGCAGACATTCCGGTCACATTCCAGCAATGACAGCAACGGTGACGGCATTCCGGCACTGGCGCGATGTCATAGATGACGTCATAATGATGTCATGGATCTGAACAAGTACACCGCCCGGCTGCGCGACGATCTGATCGCCGCGGCCGCCCTGGGCGACGAGAAGACTCAGGCCACCGCCGCGGCATTGGCCGCCGCCACCGAGAATTCGCTGCGGCTGACGCTGCTGGCCGCGCTCTCGGATCTGGCGGACGAGATCAACGCGACCCTCGACGATCGCACCGTGCACGTGTCCCTGTCGGGGACCGACGCACAGGTGGAGGTACGCCGCACGGCGTCCGAATCCGAGGAGTCGCATCCGACCTTCGAGGAGATGACCGGCGACATCAGCCGCGTCACCCTGCGCATGGTCGAGAACTTGAAGGCCCGCGCCGAGGAGGCCGCCACCCAGAGCGGTCAGTCGCTGAACTCCTGGCTCGCCGGCGCGGTACAGGGCGCCTTGCGCGACCAGATGCGCAAGGGCGGCCCCGGCCGCTGCGACAGCTGAGTCAGTCCATCACCGTCACGGTGCCGGTGGGACCGATCTCTGTGCGGCGGTCCCGATCGGGCGCCTGAGCGAGGACCGTCGACAGCACCCGCCGCCCGGGTGGCAGGATGCGCACCGTCACCGAGCCGGCGTTCGCCGCGTCCAATTCCCTGGTGGCGACGTCGATGACGCGCTCGCGCAACCATTTCGGCGCATCGGTGAAACCGCCGTCGTCGAGGAGTACGACCTCCACCCCGCGCGCCCGCGCGCCCCGCGCGGCCCCGCTGAGTTCCTCGGTCACCAGCTGCGGGGCGCGCAGACCGTCGCGCAGTTCCGCCTCCAGCAGCCGGCACTGTTCGCGTTCGCCGACGGTGAGGACCGCGCCCTCGGCGATGCGTTCCAGAATCGGGCGGGCCACCCGGTCCAGGCGTTCCAGCTGCCGGGTGCGTTCGCCGTCGGCGGCCGCCATCGTCGCCTCGGCGGCGGCCTGGGCGCTCGCCTCCTCGCGCAACATCCGCAGCGACCGCTGGGTGGGCCGCATGATCTGCGCGAACACCGAGATGGCGATGACGGTGCCGATGGGCACGGTCGCGGCGACGATGGCGCTCGCGCTCAGCCAGGCCCGCGCGCCGTCGACACCGATGACGACCGCGACTCCGGCCACGCCCAGCCACGCCGTGCCCATCCGGCCCCGCAGTACCAGCACGGCCAGCACATACGAGGTCGCGAAGGTGGTCCACACCATGTGCCGGGTTTCCGGTGTGCCGGGATCGGCGGAGGTCAGCGCGGTGGCGACCGGCCCGGCGGCGGCGACGAAGATCGTCACGGTCCAGGGCAGCGGATCACCGGGAGCCACCAGCACCAGCGCACCGGCCACCACCATCACGATCAGCGCGGTCACCGCGGGCAGCGCATTCGTGGTGTCGAGGTTGCGGACCATGTAGAGAGTGATGGTCACTTCGAGAAGGACCAGGAACAGCCAGGCGGTACCGCCGCGCAGCCCCAGCAGCTCGCGCAGACCGAACGCTTGCTCCCGACCGGTTTCAGTGCGCACCGTCACCACCCCACACCAACGTCACCGCGGTGCCCTCCCCGGGTTGCGATTCCACGAATCCGGCGCCGCCGGCCAGCTGGCGCATGCGGCCCAGAATGCTCACGGAGATGCCGAGCCGGTCCGCGGAGACCGCGTTCACATCGAATCCCGCACCGTCGTCGGCGAAGACGACCCGAATGCTGCCCGCGCTGATCGTGCAGGTCACCGTGCGCGTCACCGCGCGACCGGGCACCGGGGCGTGACGCAGACTGTTGCGGATCGCCTCGGCCAGGGCGGCGGCGAGGGTGCGTGCGGCGGCGGCGGGCATGCGCAGGTCGTCGAAGCCCGGCCAGGTCCTGGTGGTGAAGCGAACGCCGGCGTTCACCTCGTGCACCGAGGCGCGCAGGAAGTTCACGGCCGCACGGGCGTCGAGCACATCGGGTTCGCGCGATTCGACCCGGATCTCGTCGAGTTGGTCCAGGGTGCGTTCGGCCTGCCGTCGCAACACGTCGGAGGGTTCGCTGCCGCGCGAGGCGTCCAGCAGCGTGGACAGGACGGCGTCGTGGATGAGGGCGGCGAAGCGGGCGCTCTCGTTGTCGCGCGCCGCGGCCGCGGCGGCTTCGGCGGCCTGTCTGCTCGCCGCCACCGATTCGCGGTCCACCCGGGCCGCGGCCGACAGCGCCGAGACCACGCACCACAGGAACAGCGCCGACAACCCGACCGCGCGGGCGAACGCGCTGAGCACCGACGCTGCCGTGAACTGTTCGGCCAGATAGATATTCGTCGACGCGACGGCCGCCGACCCGAGCAGCAGATAGGCGATGGCGACGAGCGTCGGCCACGCCAACGTCGCCGCGAGCACCCCGAGCGGCAGCATCCGGTACAGCCACACCGAATTCGCGCCGATGCTGTGGGTGTCGAGTCCGATCAGCATGGTCGCCACCGCGGACAGGAAGGCCACCGCGGCACAGCCCGACATCAGCCGGATGGTGCGCGGGCTCGACCGGATCGACAGCAGGGCCAGTACCGGGAACAGTCCGAACGCGAGCGCGCCTGCGGCCGGCGTCCACCAGGCGGGCGTGAACTGGGCCTGCTCGGTGATCTCCGGAACGTCGGCGAGGCCCATGATCACCCCGCCCGCGCCGACCGAGAGACCCAGCCGGCGCATGACGCGCTCCACCGCGGGAGTATCGGCGCGCACCTGGGCGCGGCTGGGAACCCGGATGCGGGCCGCGGCCGCGGTGCGGGCGAAGACTCCGGGTGCGTCGACCGCGATCATGCCTGGTTGTTGCGCTCGGGCACCGGCAGCCACCCGTCCTCCACCGCACGCTTGTAGAGGTCGGTCTTGGTGGGCGCCGGGCGACCGGCGTCGGCGTACTTCTGGCGGATCCGGCCCAGATAGTCGTTGACGGTCTGTTCCGAGAGCCCGGTCAACCGCGCCACCCGCGAGGCCTTCTCGCCGGACGCGTAGAGGGTCAGCACCTCCTGCTGGCGCGGGCTCAGGCCGACATCGGGCAGCTGCGGATCTCCGTCGATGGCGGCGGCCCAGTCGGTGGTGACCACCTGTTCGCCGCTCGCGGCGGCGCGCACCGCGGCGACCACGGTCTGCACATCCTCGGATTTGCGAACCACGCCCAGCACCCCGGCCCGCGCCGCCGAGCGCACCAGGAACGGATTGTCGGCTCCGGTGAACACCAGCACCTCGACCCCGCGGTCGCGCAGGGCCTGCACGTTGGACTGCGGGGTGGAGCCGTCGGCGAGCCGTAGATCGAGAATCACCAGATCCAATTCCGTTGCCGCCGAGAGCAATTCGGACACCGTTCCGGCGGTGATGACCAGTTCCAGATCGCTTTCTCCGGCCAGCATGCTGGCCAGGCCGAGCGCGACCGACTCGTGGTCCTCGACCAGACCGATCCGCCGCGATGGCGTCATATGGTCCTCACCCTTCCCGAAACCCGAACACCACACCGCGCCCCACCCGGGAGCGCGACGTCCTGCCGTCGAGTATGACGGTGCCGGTGATATCCGTGTGAGACACCAGAAATCGGGTCATCGGCTCACGCGGTCAACTGCGCCGCGATCGTCGCCCCCAGTTCCCAGCACTTCTCCCGGTCGTCCTTGCCGGGCTGACCGGTGACGATCACCGGTGCGGCGGCCTGCTGCCATCCCATCCCGGTCGTCACGGTCGTGATGCTGCGCTCGGCCCCCTCGGTGCCCTGATTGCCGTGGATGTACACCCCGAACGGCCGGCCGCGGGTGCAGTCCAGACACGGGTAGTAGAAGGTGTCGAAGGCGTGTTTGAGCGCGCCCGACATGTAGCCGAGATTGGCCGGCGTGCCCAGGACGTAGCCGTCGGCGGCGAGCACATCGCTCGCGGTCACCGCCAGCGCCGCCCGGCGCACCACCTCGACCCCCTCGATCTCGGGGTCGGTCGCGCCCGCGACCACCGCTTCGAACATGTCCTGCAGGAACGGCGAAGGCGTGTGGTGGATGATCAGCAACGTCGGCACCCAGGCGAGCCTAGTGGGGCCGCCAGGGTGTCAGGACCCGGTCCGGCGTTCGACGCGCTCGAGTTCCACGGCCCGGCGCATGATGTCGCGGGCGCGGGAGCGATCGCCGGCGTAGTCGTAGGCGCGGGCGGCGCGGTAGTTGGTGCGCCAGTTGTCGGGGTCGGCTTCCCACTCCTTCTTGACCTGTTCGAACAGCTCGTCGGCCGCGGCCTTCTCCAGCCGGCCGGAGGGGCGGCGAGGCAGCTCGGAGACGTCGAGTTCGAGGCCCTCGTCATGGATGCGCCGGGCCAGGTGCTGGTGGGCGAGCGCGGCGCGAATGCTGGTGGCCACCACCCACACCCCGAGAATCGGCAGGATCAGCACGCCCACGCCCATCGCGACGGCGGCGGCCTTGCCCGAGGTCAGCAGTTCGATCGCGATGCGGCCCAGCAGCAGGAAATAGAAAGCCAGCGCGATGACCAGGAAGGCGATGAAGGCGACGATGCGCAGCACCTGCCGCCCGCTGTCGCGCTCGTTCACAGGTCCAGCAGCGGATCGAGCCCGACGGTGAGTCCCGGGCGGGCGCCGATCTGCCGCACACCCAGCAGCACGCCCGGAGCGAAGGAGGTGCGGTCGATCGAGTCGTGGCGGATCGTGAGCGTTTCGCCCTGGGTGCCGAACAGCACCTCCTGGTGCGCGACCAGCCCGGCCAGCCGCACCGAATGCACCCGCACCCCGTCGACGCTCGCCCCGCGCGCGCCGTCGAGTTCGGTGGTGGTGGCGTCGGGGCTCGGGCCCACACCGGCCTGTTTGCGGGCTTCGGCGATGATGCCGGCGGTCCGGTAGGCGGTGCCGGAGGGTGCGTCGGCCTTGTTCGGATGATGCAGTTCGATGACCTCGACCGAATCGAACCAGCGCGCGGCCTGTTCGGCGAACCGCATCGACAGCACCGCGCCGATCGCGAAGTTGGGGGCGATCAGCACGCCCACCTCGAGATTGCCCGCGAGCCAGGAGCGCACCTGCTCGAGCCGGGATTCGTCGAATCCGGTGGTGCCGACCACGGCGTGAATGCCGTGTTCCACCAACCACTTCAGATTCGGCATCACCACATCGGGATGGGTGAAGTCGACCACCACCTGGGCGCCGGCCTCGGTGAACGCATCCAGCGCGTCGTCCTTGTCGACGCCGGCGACCAGCTCCAGGTCGTCGGCTGCCTCGACCGCCGCGCAGATCGCCTGCCCGACCTTGCCCTGCGCGCCGAGTACGCCCACCCGGATCCGGTTCGTCGCCACCGTGAACTCCTCACATACCGTTCGATGCCCGTTGCGCTCAGAGCCTATCGGCAGGGGTGCCGGCGACCGCCACACCGGTCACCCGGAAGTCGCGTGCGTCACCCGTCGTCAGTCGAACATGATCACCTGGCGCAGGGCGTGGCCGGCGGCCAGCTCGTCCATCGCGTGATTGATCTCGTCGAGCCGGATACGCGAGGACACCAGTCGTTCGACCGGCAGCCGCCCCTCCCGCCACATCCGCACGTATTCCGGGATGTCGCGCGCCGGAACCGCGGAGCCGAGGTAACTGCCCACGATCGACCGTCCCTGCGCGACCAGACCGAGCGGCGAAATGCTCGCGCGCGCTTCGGGATTGGGCAGTCCGACGGTGACGGTGGTGCCGCCCGGGGCGGTGGCGGCCACCGCGGTCTCGAAGGCCCGCACATTTCCCGCGGCCTCCACGACGACCTCCGCGGCGATTCCGCGCTCGGCTACCTCGGCCGGGGTGTACACCTGGGTGGCGCCGAGTTCGCGTGCCAGCGTGAGCTTTTCGGGCACGGTATCGACGGCGATGACCTCCGCGCCGAGGCTTTCCCGCAGCGAGGCGGCGACCAGCACCGCGGCCATCCCGACGCCGCCGAGCCCGACGACCATGATGCGATCACCCGCGCTGGGCCGGGCCGAATTCAGCACCGCTCCGCCGCCGGTGAGGACCGCGCAGCCGAGTACGGCGGCGACCTCCGGCGGCACGTCGTCGTCGACCGGCACCACCGAGCGCCGATCGACCACGGCGTGGGTGGCGAATCCGGAGACGCCGAGATGGTGGTGCACGGCACCGTTCGCGCCGCGCAGCCGCCGCCCGCCGCCCAGCAACTCGCCCTCGTTGTTGGCGACGCTGCCCGGTACGCACGGGGTGCGGCCGTCGGTGGCGCAGCCCTCGCACTGCCCGCAGCGCGGCAGGAAGGTCATCACGACGCGCTGGCCGACCCGCAGATCACTGTCACCCGGGCCCACCTGCTCGACCCGTCCGGCCGCTTCGTGCCCCAGCAGCATCGGCACCGGCCGCACCCGGTTTCCGTCGACCACCGACAGGTCCGAATGGCACAGCCCGGCCGCCTCGATCCGGACCAGCAACTCGCCCGGCCCCGGCTCCGCCAACTCCAGATCCTCGATCACGATCGGGGTCGAATCGGCGTAGGGAATCGGGTCGCCGATCCGCTCGAGCACAGCACCACGAATCTTCATGGCACCGACGGTACCGGGCGAGCGCGGAGCGGAGTATCACTCGGCGGACCGTGATCATCCGGAGCCGCCGCGGGCGCGGTGCACCCGATTCGCCGTCAGCGCCTACCGGCCGCAGTTACTCACGTGTCCGGTTGTCCGGCGACGACAGGACCGGCGCCGTCAGGTTCTCGGACCCCCTCCGGTGCCGGCGTCTCCTCCGGCGCCGCGGGGCCGAACGGGCAGCCGGGGATCGCAGCACCCTCGGTCGAGACGCTGCCGCGACAGGTGGCGCCACGGAAATCGGCGTGCGGCGAGTCACCATCGGCGCCGATGCGGGCGTTGTCGAACACCGTGCGGGAGGCATCGAAACGGGTGTTGGCGAACGTGATGTGCGAACCGCGGATCACGGCGTCGCCGAAACGGGTGTCCGCGCCCGCGAAGCGCACGTCGTCGAAATGCGTTCGGCCGCCCTCGAAGCGGGTCTCCCGGAAATCCGTCATGTCGGCCCCGAAGCTCGCGCCACTGAGCGACGTCGATTCCCCGGCGAAGCGGGCGCGCAGGAATCGTGTTCCCGGACCGAGGAATTCGGCGCCGGTGAAGTCGGCACCCCGATGGAAGACCGCGTCCACGAAACTCGTTCCGGCCCTGGCGGTGTGGTCGGTATAGGCGGTGGTGGCGAAGTGCGTGTTGTGGAACAGCACATCGTTGTCGAATTGCGCGGCATGGAAGGTCACATGCTGCCCGACGAATTTGACGTCGGTGAAATTGGCCGAGCGGCTACCGGTGAAACGCGCGCCGCGCAGATGCGTATGCCGGCCGGCGAAGACCGCGCCACGGAAGTCCACATCCTCGAGCACCGCGTCGTCGAAGTTGAAATTGTATGCGGACCAGGATATTTCGGCCGTCGGGCGCAGCCGCGAGGCGATCACCGAGACGATGGTGCGACGCACTTCACGATCGTTCTGACGCAGTTGGTAGGCCCGCTCCACCTGGGAGCTCCCCGCCTCCTCGGTGACCTTGCGGGAGCTCAGGTGGGTGGCGCCCTCATCGGGGTCGTAGGGCAGGCGCAGATAGCCGCACAGGACGTCGATGCACTGCTGCCGCATGCCGCGCGTGGCGAATTCGTCGGCCACCCCGGCCATCGCGTAGACGCCGGCGATCCGCACCGCGACATCGGCATTGCCCAGTTGCGCCGCGGCGGCACCGAACAGTTGCGCGAAGCGGCCGCGTTCGTTGTCGCGCTGCTTGCGATACGCCACGACCAGTGCCACCGCACCGCCGACGCCGGCCGAGACCGACAACGCGATCTTGGTCAGATCCAGCTGATTCGGCGTATCGGCCTTCGCGCCGAGCACGAGCCACAGCGCCCACCAGGCGATACCCGCGATCGCCAAGCCGCCGAGCACCACCGTGACGACCGATACCAGCAATGCCGAGCGCTGTATCCGCTGAGCCTGCCGCTGCAGAAGAGTCCCCCGCCGAGCCATGGGCGCATAGTAACGAGAATTCGAATCCGCCACAGCGCGTCGTCTTGTCCGGCAACCTGTTTCGCGGCGGTCAGGCCGCCGCGCGACTCCCGCGGACACCGATCGCGGCCGCGGCCAGGCACGCCAGCGCGACCACCACCACGAACCACGGGAAGATCGTGCCCATCCCCCACTGGGTGGCGGCCCAGCCGGCCAGGACCGTCGGCAGCGCCATCGCGGTATAGGCCAGCAGGTAGTAGGCGGACATGGTCTCGCCGCGCTTGTGCTGCGGCACCACATTCGACAGATGCCGCAGCGATCCGCCGAAGCCCAGGCCGAAGGTGGTGCCGAGCAGAACTCCGGCCAGCAGGACGACCACCCAGTTGTGAGTCGCCAGCGCCGGAATGGTCAGCAGCAGGGCGATCGCCATCCCGGTGTCACCGCCGATGGCCGCGCGTCGCGCCGGAATCGCGGTCGCGAACAGCTGCGCCAGGGCCCCGGCCGTCGCGGTGGAGGCGACCACGGCACCGCCGAAGACCAGATTGTGCACGCCGGTCTTCTCCGCGGCCAGCGAGGGATACAGCGACAGCAGTACACCGAGCACCGACCAGGCCGCCATCACGCCGAGCGCCGAGAACCAGAAGTCGGCCCGGATCTCCTGCGGTACCGCTGGTTTCGCGATCCGGATCGGACCCGACATCCGCGCGGTGTGGGTTTCGGTCATCACCACCACGCCGACGCCGATCAGCAGGCAGAACACAGTGATCACCACATACGGCGTGCGCAGCGGATGCGGGACGTACTGCGCCAGCAGTGCCGAACCCAGAATGGCCACGGCCATACCGACATTGAAGGCCACACCGGTCAACTGTCCCGATCGCGCACCGTGCTGCGGACGCAGATCCAGCAGTGCCGCCGCCCCGGCCACCACGGTCGCGCCGACGGCCACACCGTGCAGCGCCCGCGCGACCAGCAGCATCGCGACATTGTCGGCGAACAGGAAGACGACCAGCCCGAGCACCATCGTGGCGAGTGCGCCCAGCAGCACCGGCTTGCGGCCGACCACATCGGAGATCTTGCCCGACACCAGCACCGCGGCCAGGGCGGCGACGGCGTAGACGGCGAAGACGATGGTGGTGGTCAGCGGTGAGAAATGCCACTCCTTCTGGTACAGGCCGTAGAGCGGGGCGGGAACACCGGACACACCGAGCGCGACTCCACTGGCGACCAGAATCAGTGCATAGGCCCAGGACTGTGTGGTCCGCTGAGCCGGTGCAACCGTGACAGTTGCGGCCATCGATTCTCTCCATCAGGTAAGTTTGATTGCGATCGAACTCAACCACCGTAGCGATGGTTTGATTCCCATCAAACCGAATTTCCCGTGAGAAAGATCATGAGCGATAGCAACAAGACCGTGGAATCGCATCCGGTCGCCACCGTGCAGGAGGTGCTCGGTGCCCTGCACGACCCGGTACGACTCGAGATGGTGCGCAGGCTCAGCAATGCCGGCGGCCCGGTGCGCTGCGGCATGCTCTACGACACCATCAACAAGTCGACCGCGACCCACCACCTGAAGATCCTGCGCGAGGCCGGGGTCACCGAACGTATCGTCGCCGACGGCCAGACCTATGCCCGGCTGCGCTCCGAGGAGGTCGAGCACGCCCTGCCCGGACTGCTCGCGGCGGTGGTGGGCGCCGCCAATCGCGCGGGCGACTCCGGCGCCGCACCGCGCGACTGACTCAGTCCACCAATCGCTTCACCGCACCGGGCAGATCGCGCGCGCGCCGATACGGTCCCGCCACCGACGCCGCGTACGGCCGCGCCAGCAGGGTGCGGGCGATCGCGGAGACCTCCGCGGTGGTGACGGCATCGATACGTGCCAGCGTCTCCGAGACGCTGCGGTGATTGCCGTAGCTGAGTTCGCTGCGGCCGATGCGGTTCATCCGCGAGCCGGAATCCTCGAGGCCCAGCACCAGCCCGCCACGCAGCGACCCCTTGGCCCGGGCGCATTCGGCATCGGTGATCCCGTTGGCGGCAACATCTTCCAGCACCTCGCGCGCCAATGTCGTCACCTCGCCGAGGTTTTCCGGCTGACATCCCAGATAGACCGAGAACGCGCCGGTGTCGGCGAAGGTGTCGACACTGGAATACACCGAATACGCCAGGCCGCGTTCCTCCCGAATCTTCTGGAAGAGACGGGAACTGAGCCCACCGCCGAGCACGGTGTTCAACACCGACAGCGGCCAGCGCTTATGCCCTTCGTGCCGGCCGAAGGCGCGCATTCCGAACACCAGATGCGCCTGTTCGCTGTCGCGGTAGGTCCACTGCAGCTGCGGTGCGGTGCGCTTGCGGAAGTGGCCCTCCCGGCGCGGCGCCGGTTCCCGCAACGGATCGAGCCGGTCGGCGAACGCACGCTGCACCAGCTCCACCGTGTGTTCGTGCTCGATGTTGCCGGCCACCGCCACCACCATCCGGTCCGGACGATAGCGCCGCAGATGGAACCCGCGCAGCTGCGCGGCCGTCATCTGCTCGATCGAGTCGACGGTGCCGATCACCGGCCGCCCGATCGGATGATCGCCGAACAGCGCGGTCAGGAACGAGTCGCCGACCAGGTCCTCCGGATCGTCGTCGCGCATCGAGATCTCCTCGAGCACCACCTGACGCTCCACGTCGACGTCGATCGGACGACACAGTCCGTTCAGCACCACGTCGGAGACGACGTCGACCGCCAGCGGCAGATCGTCGTCCAGTACGTGCGCGTAGTAGCAGGTCTGCTCCTTGGCGGTGAACGCGTTGAGTTCTCCGCCGACCGCGTCGACGGCCTCGGCGATGTCCAGCGCCGTCCGGGTCGGGGTCGCCTTGAACAGCAGGTGTTCCAGGAAATGCGCGGCGCCGGCCACGGTGGGGCTCTCGTCGCGCGAACCCACACCGACCCACACGCCGATCGATGCCGATCGCACGGCGGGCACATGTTCGGTGACCACCCGCAATCCGCCGGGCAGTACCGTCCGCCGCACCCCCGTGTCGGAGAACGAACCGTCCTCGGCGAGCACCAGCGAAGAGCCCCCCTGCTCGAGGGCGAGCAAGGGGGCGTCGGCGCTGGGGGTCTTCGCCGGGGTCCTCGCGCGCGAGGCTTGCTTCGTCTTCGTCGCGCGAGCTGTGCTGCCCGGCGCGCGCGTCGAAACCGAGGGTTTCGCGGCGCGCGCCGAGGACTTCTTCTTCGTCACATCCAACTATTTACTCGGCCGCGGCCTCGGCTGCAGCCGGAGCCTCGTCGGCGGCGGGGGCGGATGCCTCTGCGGTGTCTTCTTCGGCGACCGGGACCAGCGAGATCTTGCCGCGGTTGTCGATATCGGCGATCTCGACCCGGATCTTGTCGCCGACGTTCACCACGTCCTCGACCTTGCCGACCCGCTTGCCGTTGCCCAGCTTCGAGATGTGCACCAGACCGTCGCGGCCCGGCAGCAGCGAGACGAACGCGCCGAAGGCGGTGGTCTTGACGACCGTGCCCAGGAAGCGCTCGCCGACCTTCGGCAGCTGCGGGTTGGCGATGGCGTTGATCGCGTCGATCGCGGCCTGCGCCGACGGGCCGTCGGTCGCGCCGACGAACACGGTGCCGTCGTCCTCGATGGAGATGTTGGCGCCGGTGTCCTCTGTGATCTGGTTGATGACCTTGCCCTTGGGCCCGATCACCTCGCCGATCTTGTCGACCGGGATCTTGATCGCGGTGACGCGCGGCGCGTAGGGGCTCATCTCGTCCGGGGTGGCGATGGCCTCGGCCATCACGTCCAGGATGGTCAGGCGCGCGTCGCGAGCCTGGTTCAGCGCACCCGCCAGCACCTTCGACGGAATGCCGTCGAGCTTGGTGTCCAGCTGCAGCGCGGTGACGAAGTCGCGGGTACCGGCGACCTTGAAGTCCATATCGCCGAAGGCGTCCTCGGCGCCGAGGATGTCGGTCAGCGCGACGTAGCGGGTCTCCGACTCACCGTTGTCGCCGGCGACCTCGTCGGACACCAGACCCATGGCGATACCGGCGACCGGCGACTTCAGCGGCACACCCGCGTTCAGCAGCGACAGCGTGGAGGCACACACCGAACCCATCGAGGTGGATCCGTTGGAGCTCAGCGCCTCCGACACCTGACGGATGGCGTAGGGGAACTCCTCCTGGCTCGGCAGCACCGGCACCAGCGCCCGCTCGGCGAGCGCGCCGTGGCCGATCTCGCGCCGCTTGGGCGAGCCGACGCGGCCGGTCTCACCGGTGGAGAACGGCGGGAAGTTGTAGTGGTGCATGTAGCGCTTGCTGGTCTCCGGGCCGAGCGAATCGACCTGCTGAGCCATCTTCACCATGTCGAGGGTGGTGACGCCCAGGATCTGGGTCTCACCGCGCTCGAACAGCGCCGAACCGTGCGCCCGCGGCACCACGGCGACCTCGGCGGACAGCGCCCGGATATCGGCCAGGCCACGCCCGTCGATGCGGAAGCCGTCGGACAGGATGCGCTGGCGCACAAGCTTCTTGGTGACCGAGCGGAACGCCGCGCCGATCTCCTTCTCGCGGCCCTCGAAGTCCTCGGTCAGCGCCGAGAGCACCTCGAGCTTGATCTCGTCGATGCGCTCCTCGCGCTCCTGCTTGCCGGCGATCGACAGCGCCTCGCTCAGCGGGTTCTTCGCGGTGCCCTCGACCGCGGTGTAGACGTCGGCCTCGTACGGCGGGAAGAGGGGGAAGTCCTCGGTGGGCTTGGAGGCCAGCGCCGCCAGGTCTGCCTGCGCCTTGCACAGTCGCGCGATGAACGGCTTGGCCGCCTCGAGGCCTTCGGCCACAACGGTTTCCGTCGGCGCCTGCGCACCGTCCTCGACCAGGGCGATGACCTTCTCGGTCGCCTCGGCCTCGACCATCATGATCGCGACGTCGCCGGATTCGACGACGCGGCCGGCGACGACCATGTCGAACACGGCCTCCTCCAGCTGCTCGACGGTCGGGAACGCGACCCACTGGCCCTGGATCAGGGCCACCCGCACACCGCCGACCGGACCCGAGAACGGCAGTCCCGCAATCTGGGTCGAGGCCGAGGCCGCGTTGATCGCGACCACGTCGTAGAGATCGTTGGGGTCCAGGCTCATCACCGTGACCACGACCTGGATCTCGTTGCGCAGGCCGTCGACGAACGACGGGCGCAGCGGGCGGTCGATCAGGCGGCAGGTCAGGATCGCGTCGGTGGAGGGGCGGCCCTCGCGACGGAAGAACGAGCCGGGGATGCGGCCCGCGGCGTACATGCGCTCCTCGACGTCGACCGTCAGCGGGAAGAAGTCGAACTGGTCCTTGGGGTGCTTACCGGCCGTGGTGGCCGACAGCAGCATGGTCTCGTCGTCCAGGTAGGCGACGACGGAGCCGGCGGCCTGCTTGGCCAGACGCCCGGTCTCGAACCGGACGGTGCGGGTGCCGTAGCTCCCGTTGTCGATCAGGGCCACCGATTCGAACACACCGGGTTCGACCTCGATGGCGGAGCTCGTCTGGGATTCGGTCATATTTCTGTCTCAACCTCTCGTCTCGCCGGATCGAACGCCCTCGCGGCGCGATCCGGCTGGGTGTCCCTGCGCTGTTTCTCCCTGCCCGGAGGCAGCGGCTACCCTGCACAGGGGCAGCCGTACCCGGGTTCGGGCGCGCGACAGCCCTCCTGGCTGCGGCGCGACACCCGGCCGATCCCCCATGGAACCGGCGACGCGGAGGCGGTCATCGATCGAAGCCCGCCGGCAACTCTCGCCGAAAGGCCACTACCGAAGACCGACGCCACGCGTGCGGGTGCATACGGCTGGTGCGGTGCCGATATACGACTAGCCGACGGGGAGATTCTATGCCTCCCCATCGGCTGCGCGTTAACTACCTGTGATTGTCAGCGCGTCTGTCTCGCGTCCGTGCGGGCGCGAACAGATCAACGCCGCAGTCCGAGCCGCTCGATCAGCGAACGGTAGCGCTCGATGTCCTTGTCCTGCAGGTACTTCGACAGCCGCCGACGGCGACCGATCAGACCCAGCAGGCCGTGGCGGGTGTGGTGATCGTGCTTGTGCACCTTCAGGTGCTCGGTGAGGTCGGAGATCCGCTTGGACAGCAGCGCGATCTGGGCCTCCGGCGAACCGGTGTCCTTCTCGTGCAGGCCGTACTCCTTGAGGATGGCCGACTTCTGCTCGGTGGTCAGAGCCACGAAACACTCCTTGATTCTCAGTCCGCGCTCGAGGAAACCGGGAAATCCCGGGCGGGCGCCACCGCGGACCGCAGCAGACCCGACGAGCCAGCCTACCGGATCAGCGCAGCCGGACCGAATCGGGCCGACCCGGATTCGCTCAGCGCTGCGCTTCGCTCGCCTCGGCGGCGGCGAGCACCTGCCGCGTCTGCTCGACGTCCTCGCCCATGGCCCGGACCAGATCGTCGATCGAGTCGAAGCGGCGCATACCGCGCAGATGCTGGACGAAGTCCACCGCGACATGCTGGCCGTACAGATCCGCCTCGGTGTCCAGGACGAAGGCCTCGACCGTGCGGGTGCGGCCGGAGAAGGTGGGGTTGGTGCCCACCGAGATCGCGGCCATGGCCCGCTTGCCCGGACGCGTGACGCCGACCGTCTCGCCGGCGGCCAGCACGGTGAACCACCCCGCGTACACACCGTCGGCCGGGATCGCCGCATGCATCGGCGGAGCCACGTTGGCGGTCGGGAAACCGAGTTCGCGACCGCGACCGTCGCCGTGGACCACGACACCCTCGACCCGGTGCGGACGCCCGAGCGCGTCGGCCGCCGCGGCCATGTCACCGGCGTCGACGCAGGCGCGGATATAGGTGGAGGAGAGTGTGACCGCGTGTTCGCCGAGCAGTGTCACGCCGTCGACCTCGAAACCGAACCGGCCGCCCAGCTCGCGCATGGTCTCCACGGTCCCGGCCGCCTTCTTGCCGAAGGTGAAGTTGTCGCCCACCACGACCTCGGCGACATGCAACTTCTCGACCAGCAGGTCGTGCACGTAGCGGCCCGGGGTGAGTTTCATGAAGTCCTGGGTGAACGGCATCACCAGGAACACATCGATACCGAGTTCCTCGACCAGTTCCGCGCGCCTGGTCAACGTGGTGAGCTGCGCCGGATGCGATCCCGGACGCACCACTTCCATCGGATGCGGGTCGAAGGTCATGAGAACCGAGGGAACACCGCGCACCGCAGCGGATTTCACCGCACGGCTGATCAATTGGGCGTGACCGCGGTGCACACCGTCGAACACGCCGATGGTGAGCACACACCGGCCCCAGTCCGGTGGCATTTCCTCGAGACTTCGCCATCTCTGCACACACCGAAGCCTACGCAAACACGGTCACGAACCGGGATTCGGCGGGGCGGTTGTTCACCCGACCGTCACCCACCCGCGGCGGCCTCCGTGGTTACGCAGGCTGCCTCCTCCGGCCGCGTCGCTCCCCCCGCTGTGCCCGATGGCGGGGTCCGCGGCGGCCTGCGTGGTTACGCAGGCTGCCTCCTCCGGCCGCGTCGCTCCCCCCGCTGTGCCCGATGGCGGGGTCCGCGGCGGCCTCCGTGGTTACGCAGGCTGCCTCCTCCGGCCGCGTCGCTCCCCCCGCTAAGCTCGATACGTGCCCGGAAAACGTGATGTCGCCACCCGGCGTGAGCTGGCAGATTCCGCTGCGTCACAACCCGATGGGGGTGTGGCCGGGCGCGCGGCGAATGTGGCTCCCTCGCTGTCGTCGGTCGCCCAGGATTATCTGAAGGTGATCTGGAGTGCGCAGGAGTGGTCGCAGGAGAAGGTGTCGACCAAACTGCTGGCCGAGCGGATCGGGGTGTCGGCGTCGACGGTGTCGGAGGCGGTGCGCAAACTCGCCGATCAGGGCCTGGTCGAACACGCCCGCTACGGCGCCATCACCCTGACCGACAACGGCCGCCGGGCCGCCGTCGCCATGGTGCGCCGCCACCGGCTGATCGAAACGTTCCTGGTCAGCGAGCTCGGCTACGGCTGGGACGAGGTGCACGACGAGGCCGAGGTGCTCGAGCACGCGGTATCGGAGACGCTGGTCGAACGCATCGACGCCAAACTCGGCCATCCCGACCGCGATCCGCACGGCGATCCGATCCCCTCCGTCGACGGCGCGGTCCCCACCCCGCCCGCCCATCAGCTCAGCGACTTCCAGGCCGGACAGTCCGGCCGGGTGGCGCGCATCTCCGATTTCGATCCCGCCATGCTGCGGTATTTCGATTCCGTCGGCATCGCGCTGGACACCGTGATCACCGTGGTGGAGCGGCGCGATTTCGCCGGCACCATCGCGGTGCGGATCGGCGAGCAGACCATCGATCTGGGAAGCCCTGCGGCAGAAGCGATCTGGCTGACATCCTGACCTTGTGTATCGCCGTCCCTAGTGCGTGACGAGGGCCGCGGCCCGCTCGGCGATCGCGGTGCCGAGATCGGCCGTGGTCGCCGTACCGCCCAGATCCGGTGTGAGGACCTTCCCCTCGGCGAGCACATCGCAGACCGCGCGGTCGACGGCCGCGGCCGCCGCGGATTCGCCGAGGTGGTCGAGCATCATCGCGCCGGCGAGGATCTGCGCCACCGGATCGGCGATACCCATCCCCGCGATATCGGGCGCGCTGCCGTGCACCGCCTCGAACATCGAGGGCGCGTCCCGCTCGGGATTGGTATTCCCCGACGGGGCGAGCCCGAGCCCTCCGGTCACGGCGGCGGCGAGGTCGGAGAGGATGTCGCCGAACAGATTCGAACCCACGATCACGTCGAGCCGATCCGGATGCAACACGATCTCGGCGGCCAGCGCGTCCACATGCATCTGCCGCGTCTCGACATCCGGATACTCGGCGGCGATCCGCTCGAAGACGCTGTCCCAGTACGGCATCGAATGAATGAGGCCGTTGGATTTGGTGGCCGAACACAGTCTGCGGTCGCGCCGGCGTGCCTGTTCGAAGGCGTAACGGATGATGCGTTCACATCCGGTACGGGTGAATATCGATTCCTGAACCACGAATTCGTCGGGCCGCCCGGGGTTGTGCATTCCGCCGATCGCGGAATACTCGCCCTCGGAATTCTCCCGCACGATGAGAATGTCGAGATCGTCCGCGCCGCGCCCGCGCAACGCGGATTCGGTGCCGGGCAGCAGCCGGACCGGGCGCAGATTGACGTACTGACCGAAGGCGCGGCGCAGCGGGATCAGCAGGCCCCACAGCGAAATATGGTCGGCGACACCGGGAAATCCCACGGCGCCGAGCAGAATAGCGTCGAAATCGGCGAGCTGCTGCGGACCGTCGTCGGGCATCATGGCGCCGGTGCGCAGATATTGCTCACAGGACCAGTCGAATTCGGTCCAGGCGATGCCGGGCAGCACCGCGTCGAGAACCTTGACCGCCTCGGCCGTGACGTCCACGCCGATACCGTCGCCGGGAATGGTGGCAATGCGATACATCGGCATCACAGTGCCACACCGATGTATTTGGTCTCCAGGAATTCGTCGATGCCGCCGAAGCCGCCCTCGCGTCCGAGACCCGATTCCTTCACCCCGCCGAACGGCGCCGCGGGATTCGACACCACGCCCTGGTTGAGTCCGACCATTCCGGTGTCGAGCGCCTCGCTCACCCGCAATCCGCGCCGCAGATTCTCCGTGAACACGTAAGCCACCAGGCCGTACGGGGTGTCGTCGGCGCGTTCGATCACCTCGTCCTCGGTGTCGAAGATCGACAAACCCGCTACGGGGCCGAAGATTTCGGTGCCGAACATCGCGGCGTCGTCCGGGACGCCAGTCAGCACCGTGGGCGGATAGAAATATCCGGCCCCCTCGGCGGCGGTTCCACCGAGCAGGACGGTGGCGCCGCGCCGGCGCGCGTCGGCGACCAGTTCCGATACCTTCGCCACGGCGGCGGCGTCGATCAGCGGTCCGACCACCACGCCCGGGTCGGCGCCGCGTCCCATCGGCAGCGCCGCCATCCGCTCGGTGAAGCGGCGGGTGAACTCCTCGGCGATGCCGCGCTGCAGATAGATTCGGTTCGCCGCGGTGCAGGCCTGACCGATGTTGCGCATCTTCGCCGCGAGCGCCCCTTCGACCGCGGTGTCGAGATCGGCGTCGTCGAACACGATCAGGGGTGCGTTGCCGCCCAGTTCCATCGAGGTGCGCATGACCGACTGCGCGCACTGTTCCAGCAGGATCTTGCCGACCGCGGTCGATCCGGTGAACGACAGCTTGCGCGAGCGCGGGTCGGCGATCATCGCGCCGGTCACGGCCGCCGGATCGGAGGTGGTCACGACATTGACCACCCCGTCGGGAACGCCTGCGGCGGACAATATTTCGGCGATCGCCAGGGTACACAACGGGGTCTGCTCGGCAGGTTTGACGACACATGTGCAGCCCGCGGCCAGCGCCGGGCCGATCTTGCGGGTCGCCATCGCCATCGGAAAATTCCACGGGGTGATCAGGATGCTCGGTCCGACCGGCCGGCGCGCCACCACGAAGCGGGACCCACCGGCCGGCGCCGGCATGTATCCGCCGTCCAGCCGCACCGCCTCCTCGGCGAACCAGCGGAAGAACTCCGCCGCGTACGCGACCTCGCCGCGCGCCTCGGCCAGCGGCTTACCCATCTCGGCCGTGGCGATGCGGGCGAGCCGCTCGGTGTCGTCGAGCAGCGCCCGGTGGGCGCGCATCAGGATCTCGGACCGGGTTCGCGCGGGCACATCCGCCCAGGCGGCCTGCGCCGCCGCCGCGGCGGCCAGCGCGGCG
>NZ_BAFQ01000130.1 GCF_000308375.1 Nocardia aobensis NBRC 100429
GGGTAAACCTCTACAGCCCCACGGCGCCGCGTACCCGGCCCCAGAGCGTGCGGCCGCGGTCACGATCGCGCTCGGCCAGCAGAGCGGTGATCTCCTCCTCCAGCGCCTTGTGCACCACCTGCTGCAATTCCTCGGCGGCGGCGTCCAGATCGGTGGCGTCCTGCCACGGCGTGGTCTCGATGGGCGTACCGATCGAGTAGTAGAACCGCTCGGGCCGCGGCACGACGGTGGGGCCGATGCCGCGCATGAGCGGCGGAGTGAGGTTGCCACGGATACCGAGCGCC
This sequence comes from Nocardia aobensis NBRC 100429, assembly GCF_000308375.1. GTDB lineage: Bacteria > Actinomycetota > Actinomycetes > Mycobacteriales > Mycobacteriaceae > Nocardia > Nocardia aobensis. The sequence goes on from NZ_BAFQ01000130.1 coordinate 285, forward strand.
TCGACGGTCCAGCGCAGCGGGCTCATCACCGGATGATCACCGTCGAAGACGACGTCGAACACGTCGTCGGCGCCGATCATCGCGGTCGGCAGGATCGGCGCGCCGGCCTCGATCGCCATCCGCGCGAAGCCGGTGCGGCCCTCCCACTTCAAGTGGTACTTCTCGCCCTTGCGGCGCATCGCCTCGCGGCCGCCGCCCGGGAAGACGATGACCGCCTCACCGTTGTCGAGCAGGGTGCGGCAGTTGTCGCGCGAACCGCGCACGCTGCCGATTCGGTGCACGAGCTCGCGCACCGGCGGTACCCGCATCAGCACGTTCTCCGCCAGGCCACGCACCACCCGGCCGGTGCGGTGATAGATCTCGTGCACCAGCAGCGGCGCGTCCACACCGCCGAGCAGCGTGTGGTTGCCGACGAGCATGACCGGGCCCGTCTCGGGAATGTTGTCCAAGCCGTGGAAGACCGGACTGTTCCACAGCCGCACCGGCGTCGACAGTGCGTCGAAGATGCGAAGATCGATGGCGGGCACCGTCATTCGCAGCGGCGCGCCGTCACTGAGCTGCCGTACGGACTCCACCGAGCGCGCGGCGGTGGAGTCGTCGGGCATGACATCGACAGGCGTGGACTCGGTCCCGGACATTTGCACCCTCCCTGCAGCCGTTCGGTGAAAGACGCGATTCTACCGAAAACGACTGTGGCACACAGACTACGAAAGCTTCAGCGCGAAGGCCCCGCTGCTTCCGCACTGCCGATGGTGCCCGCGTGCGCATACTGCGACAGGGTCGGCGCGAGCGCCCGGGGAACCCGGGCCCGCACCCGCGTACCACCCTCCTCGTGCGAGGAGCTGATGATGCGGCCGTCGGAGTGGATGCGCGCGAGCAGATCACCACGAGTGTACGGGAGCAGCACACTCACCTCGACATCGAGCCCGCCGAGGATCTCGGCCAGCCGTTCGCGCAACTGGTCGATTCCACGTCCGGTGCGGGCCGAGACGAACACCGCCCCGGGCAACTGGGCACGCAGATGCGCCAGCTGCGTCGCGTCCAGCGCGTCGATCTTGTTCACCACCAGCAACTCCGGCGGTCCGGCCCCCTCGCCCTGCTCACGCAGCACATCGGTGATCACCTCACGCACGGCCTTGATCTGCTGATCGGGCAGCGCGTCGGAACCGTCGACCACGTGCAGCAGCAGATCGGCGCCGGTGACCTCCTCGAGTGTGGAGCGGAACGCCTCCACCAGCTGTGTCGGCAGATGCCGGACGAATCCGACGGTGTCGGTGAAGACGACCTCGCGGCCGTCGTCGAGCGCCGCGCGCCGGGTGGTGGGATCCAAGGTGGCGAACAGGGCGTCCTGCACCAGGATGCCCGCACCGGTCAGGGCGTTCATCAGGCTGGATTTGCCGGCGTTGGTGTAGCCGACGATCGCGACCGCCGGAATGCCGCTGGAAGTGCGCCGCGACCGTTTGGTGTCACGCGCGGTCTTCATCTCCTTGATCTCGCGGCGCAGTTTGGCCATACGCTCGCGGATCCGGCGGCGATCGGTTTCGATCTTGGTCTCACCGGGGCCACGGGTACCCACACCGCCGCCCGCACCACCGGCTCGGCCACCGGCCTGCCGCGACATCGATTCACCCCAGCCGCGCAGTCGCGGCAGCATGTACTCCATCTGCGCCAGCGACACCTGCGCCTTGCCCTCGCGGGAGGTGGCGTGCTGGGCGAAGATGTCCAGAATCAGCGCGGTGCGGTCGATGACCTTCACCTTGACGACCTTCTCCAGCGCGTTCAGCTGCGCGGGGGTCAGCTCACCGTCGCAGATCACCGTGTCCGCGCCGGTCTCGAGCACCACCGAGCGCAGTTCGTCGGCCTTACCCGAGCCGATGTAGGTGGCCGGATCCGGCTTGTCGCGGCGCTGGATCAGCGCGTCGAGCACCTGGGAGCCGGCGGTTTCGGCGAGCGCGGCCAATTCGGCCATGCTGGCGTCGGCCTGCGCCGCGCTGCCCTCGGTCCACACACCGACCAGCACGACCCGCTCGAGTCGCAGCTGCCGGTACTCGACCTCGGTGATGTCGGTGAGCTCGGTCGAGAGCCCGGCGACACGTCGCAGCGCGCTGCGTTCGTCGAGTTGCAGCTCACCGACCGTGGGCTCGGCGGCCCAGCCGTTGCCGGACAAACCGCTGCCTTCGGTCTCGTCGGCGTCGTAATCGGTCACGCCGGTATCGGCGTCGTCATCGCCGATGCTGTAGTCCTGGTCCGCGTAGCCGTCCGTGTCCGAGTCGAGTTGCTCGATCGGGGTGAACTCGTACGTTTGTGATTTCCTCATACACCTCCATGGTCCCACGCCACAACCACCCGGCGCACTCGGATATTTCCGGCCCCGGCCGGAACGGCCCGGTACGGCGCAGCTCACACGAATTCAGGCGCCGGCCCACCACTCACCGGCGAGATGCCCGGAACCGACCAGCACCGAGGGGCCGCGCAACCACGCCTGCCCGTGATCGATGCCGACGGTGACCGCGCCGCCGGGCACCCGGACCCGCACCTGCGCGGACTCCGTCGCCGGATCGACTCCCGCACCCGTCAGCGCCGCGGCGGCCGCGGCGACCGTGCCGGTGCCACAGGAGCGGGTTTCGCCGACGCCGCGTTCGTAGACCCGCATATCCACCGCGCCGTCCTCGCCGAGCGCGGTCAGGATCTCCACGTTCACGCCCTGCGGGAACAACTCCGGATCGAATCCGGGCGGCACGGTGAGGTCGAGTGCGGCCAGACCGTCGGCGGTGAGCCCGGGATCGACGCAGGCCAGATGCGGATTGCCGACGTCGACCCCGACCCCGGGCAGCGCGCTGCCGGCGACGGTGGCGGTGGAATCGCCGAGCATCCGCACCCGGCCCATACCGACGGTCACCTCGCCGAGTACCTCGTCGAAGGAGTGCACGACCACCGACCGCGCACCCGCGCGGGTGCCGACCACGAATTCGGTCTCCTGCTGCAACCCGGTGGCGAGCAGATAGTGGGCGAAGACGCGGACACCGTTGCCGCACATCTCGGCGATCGATCCGTCGGCGTTGCGGTAGTCCATGAACCAGTCCGCCGCGGCCACACCGTCGGGAAGTCCGGCGAGTTCGCCCCGCTCCACCAGTGCGCCCGCCCGGGCGACGCGCAGCACACCGTCGGCGCCGATACCCTGGCGCCGGTCGCACAGCACGGCGACGGTGTCGGGCGCCAGGCGCAGGCGCGCGTCGGAGTCCGGCAGCACCACGAAATCGTTCTGGGTCCCGTGGCCCTTGCTGAACTCGATATCGGCCGCGCCGGACACCCGCTGCTGCTCGCTCATCGACGTCGATCCTCCACCTGTCCCGCACATTGGCCGGCCGCGCCGGCGTTCTCCCTCGATACCGACACCCGGCGCTGCCGGGATATTTCGTACAGCACGACCGATACGGCGCAGGGGGTGACCGGCGTCGCACCCGCCGGAATCCGCACCATCGCGTCGCATGCGTCGCGCCACCGCGCGTCGAGCACGCCGTCGTCGGCGAGCACCATGATCGTCGCATCCGCGAAGGTGTGCGCATCGACCGGCCGGTCGCCGGGTTCGGTCCCGACACCGACCAGCCGGGCCGGGACTTTCGCGCCCGCCCGTAATTCGGCGACGGCCGGCGGCCCGGACACGCGCACCACCGGCACCGCGAACAGCGCTCCGGCCGAGGCGCGCACACACCGCGGGTCGTATTCGTCCGCGCCGGATCCGCTGATCACGACCGCGGCGGCACCGAAGGCGTGCGCGGTGCGCAGCACGCTGCCCAGCCGCAGCGCGGAGGACGGGCGATCGATCACGACCACCGGATGTGCCGGATCGAGGCAGATCTGCGCCGGATCCCGGCCGCGGGTGTGTGCCAGGGCCACCAGTTCCGGTGTGCCGGTGCCGGGTTCGGCGAGTTCGTCGAGGGCGTCGCCGACCAGTCCGATCGCCGGCACCGCGTCGTCGTCGAGCACCTCACGAGCCCACGGCGGCAACGGGGCGCCGAGGCGGTACAGCACCGCTTCCAGCGGCCACCCGTTCGCCACGGCCGCGGTGATCGGTTCCCGGCCGTGCACGAGAAAGCGGCCGTCGCTGCGGCGCCGGGCGCGGTTGCCGAGATAGGCGCGCCACTCCCCCACGGAGGCATTGCGGGTGGTCGATGGGCGGGTCACTGCCGAATCGATTCCTGTTCGTCGAGCACATGGGCCAGTACCGAATCCGCCAGCCGCGGATCGGCGCCGTCGACCCAGTGCACGCGCGGGTCGCGGCGGAACCACGAGCGTTGCCGGCGCACGTAGCGGCGGGTGCCGATCAGCGTGCGCTCACGCGCATGGCTCAGGTCGTATTCGTTGTCGAGATGAGCCAGGACTTGTGCGTATCCGATCGCCCGGCGTGCGGTCAGGCCCGAGCGCAGGCCGCGGCCGATCAGTTCTCGCACCTCGTCGACGAGACCCTGCGCGAACATGGTCTCGGTGCGGGTCTCGATACGCGCGTCGAGTTCGGCGGTCTCGCGGTCGACGCCGATGATCGTGGTGTTCCAGCGAGGCGTGCCGCGTTGCGGCTGCGAGGCGGCGAACGGGCGGCCGGTGAGTTCGACCACCTCGAGCGCCCGCACGATCCGCCGCCCGTCGGTCGGCAGAATGGTCTGCGCCGCAACGGGATCGGCGACTCGCAAGGCGGCGTGAACGGCCGCGACACCCTCGCGCTCGAGAACCCCCTCCCACTTCTCGCGGACGCGGATGTCGGTGGCCGGGAACTCCCACTCGTCGAGCAGCGCCTGCACGTACATCATCGAACCGCCCACGATGACCGGCACCCGGCCGCGCGCGCGGATGTCCTCGACATCGGCGCAGGCCGCGGCCTGATATGCGGCGACGGTGGCCGTTTCGGTCACTTCCAGCACGTCGAGTTGGTGGTGCGGGATGCCGCGGCGCTGCTGCGGTGCCAGTTTGGCGGTGCCGATATCCATGCCGCGATACAGCTGCATGGCGTCGATGTTGACGATCTCACCGTCCAGGCGACTCGCCAATTCCAATGCCAGATCGGACTTTCCGGTCGCGGTCGGGCCGATGACGGCGATGGGCGCCCTCATCGCGCACCCGCCGGATACCAGACCGACGCGTGATATCCGACACCGAAAGGCGCTGCGCGATACAGGGTTTCGACCTTCGGATCGGCGGTGTCGATGCCGAACAGTCCGGCCAGCACCTGAAAGCCGGGACGGCCGGCCGCCTCGAGTTCGGCGCACAGCCCGGGGTCCAGCGCGCCGAGTGCCGCGCGGTCACCGGCGTCGAGGGCGTCGTCGATCCGCCGTTGTTCGCGCTCGGCCCGGGGATCGAGATATCCGGGTGAGGTGGTGGACAGGGTGGCGGCGCCGTCGGCGACGACCAGCACGCCGTGCGGACGGGGGTCGGCGTCCAGCTCACCGCGCAGCCGGGATCCCAGGTCCACGCAGTGCGACGGCTCGGCGCCGGGGTCGACCGGCTGCGCCCGCGCCTCGATGTCGTCGCCGTCCTCGGCCGCGATCCGGCCGCGCAGCCAGGCACCCACCAGCAGTGCGGTCGGCCAGTCGGGTCGCGGCTCACCGGCGGGTTCGGTCGCCGACAAGGTGACCCGGACGTCCGCGCCGAAGCCGCGCAAACTACCCACACCGGCCGGCGGCTCGGTGCCCGCGCCGACAATGGTCCAGCGCCGAGCCTGCCGGGCCAGCATCCGCCCGGCCGTCAGCACCGCCTCGCGCAGCTGCGGCACCTGCGCGGCCGGATGGGTGGAGTCGGTCAGCGGCGTCGCACCGCCCAGTTCGGGAATCAGCACGAGCGGCGAGGGAATCAACGCGGCGACACGAAACACCCGTCAACGGTAGCGGCCGCCGGGAAAACGGCGGCCGAGGCCGTCGCTCACCGCGGGTGAGCGTGTTCCCACCACTCTCAACCGTCACTCGCTGCACGCCACCGTTCGCAAGAGAGGGCAATTCTGTCTATTGGCTGGTTGAATGGGATCTGCTAGGGCGTAACCAGGCAGCCGTGACGCGCGGCAGGGATGAGGAGCGATGACCGACAACAGCGGAACCGAGAAGGCAGTGCATCCGGAAACCGGCGCGGCGCAGCAGTCCAGCAATCCCGCCGCGAAGCGTCCGACTCCGGCCGATGCCGCCCCGAAACCCGGCGCGGCACCACGACCCGGAGTACCCAAGCCGGGGGCGCCCAAACCCGCCGCGGCGCAGCGGACCGAGCCGGCGGCGAAACCCGCGGCGACTCACCACGTCAAACCGGCTCCCGTCCCCGGCCCCGCCCACGAGCATCCGCATCCCGTGGTCGTGCCGACCGTCAGCGATCCCAGCGAGTGGGGCCGGGTCGACGACGACGGCACCGCCTGGGTCAAGACCGCCGGCGGCGAACGCGTCGTCGGTTCGTGGCAGGCCGGTGACGCCGCCGAGGGGCTGGCGCATTTCGGGCGTCGCTTCGACGATCTGGCCACCGAGGTCGCGCTGCTCGAGGCTCGCCTCGCGGCCGGCACGGACGCCCGCAAGACCAAGGCCGCGGCCGTCGCGCTCGCCGACTCGCTACCCACCGCGGCGGTGATCGGCGATGTGGACGGTCTGGCCCAGCGCCTGCAGGCGATCATCGAACATTCCGACGAGGCGGCCGCCCACGCCAAGGAGGAGAAGGAACGCACCCGGCACGAGCACACCGAGCGCAAGGAGGCGTTGTGCGCGGAGGCCGAGCAGATCGCCGCCGAATCCACCCAGTGGAAGGCGGCCGGTGACCGGCTGCGCGAAATCCTCGAGGAGTGGAAGTCCATCCGCGGGGTGGACCGCAAGGTCGACGATGCGCTGTGGCGGCGCTTCTCCAAGGCACGCGAGGCGTTCAACCGCCGCCGGGGCGCGCACTTCGCCGAACTCGATCGCGAACGCGCCGCCGCGAAGGCTCGCAAAGAGGAGCTGTGCACGCGCGCCGAGGAGCTGTCCGATTCCACCGACTGGGTGGGCACCGCCGCGCTCTTCCGCGATCTGCTGACCGAATGGAAGGCGGCCGGGCGCGCGCCCCGCGAGGCCGACGAGCAGTTGTGGCGGCGGTTCAAGAGCGCCCAGGACGTGTTCTTCGCCGCGCGCAATGCCGCCGCGTCCGAACGCGATGCCGAATTCGGGCAGAACGCGGCGGCCAAGGAAGAACTGCTGCGCCACTACGAGGACCGCATCCCCGAGCACATCGAACCCGAGTCCGCCACACTGGATTCCGCTCGTGCGGCCCTGCGCGAACTGCAGGAGCGGTGGGACGCCATCGGCAAGGTGCCACGCGAGCGCATGCACGAACTCGAGGGCAAACTGCGGGCGCTGGAGAAGCGGGTGCGCGAGGCGGTGGACGCCCAGTGGCGGCGCACCGATCCCGAGGCGATGGCGCGCGCGGCGCAGTTCCGCGAGCGGGTCGCCCAATTCGAGGAGCAGGCGGCCAAGGCCGAGGCCGCGGGCCGCCCGCGCGATGCCGAGAAGGCGCTCGAACAGGCCAAGCAGTGGCGTGAATGGGCCGATGCCGCCGAGGGCGCGGTCAGTCGGCGCTGAGACGTTCGTCGCCGGTCGGCGGTGCCGAGTTCGCCGCCGGCCGGTATGAGCCGTTCCTGCCCGTAGCGATCCGGACGAGGAGCCGACCATGGATGTCCGCGAGATCAATCGAGGCGTCATCGAGCAGTTCCGGGCCGGGGGCCCGATCGAGGGGATGCACCGGGAGCGTCTGGTGCTGCTCACCACCACCGGCCGCCGGTCCGGGACTCCGCACACCACGCCGATGATGTTCCATCCCGACGGCGACCGGCTGTTGGTCGTCGCCTCGAACGTGGGCGCCCCGCAGCATCCGGACTGGTATCTGAATCTCGTCGCCGATCCGGCCGTGACGGTCGAGGTCGACCGGGAGACCTATCCAGCCACCGCCGTACCGTTGCAGGGCGCCGATTACGACCGGGCGTGGACCGAGCTCACCGCGTTGTATCCGTTCTTCGCCGAACACGCGACGAAGACCGCACGCACCATCCCCGTGGTGGCACTGCGCCGCTGAGAACGACGCCTCCCGAGCGCCGGTCCGGCTACTTGTCGTCGCCGAACAGCCGGCGCCGGTCCTGCTCTTCCTGTTCGGCGGCCGCGATGCGCCGGCGCTCCTCGGCCTCGAGCTGCAGCGCGGTCCGGGCTCCACACCACTCGGATCCAGTGGAAGGTCAGCACGACGATCGCGATCGTGGCCAGGATCAGTCCGATACCGGGTCCGGCGCCGTGATAGTTGCCGAGGCCGGGCGTCTGACGGTGCCAGATCGAGAGCACTCCGAACACACTGCCCACCGCGGATCCGGCGACCGCCACCCACGCCAGTGCCCAGCGGCGGGTGACGAGCGCGAGCGACGAGAACCCGATTCCGAAGATCACCACGAACCATTCGAAGACCCGCGACGGCAGCCCGATGTGCTCGTCCTGCGCGTGGGTGTCGAAGGCCAGCACGTCGAGGCCGCGGGCGGCGCCGGCGTGCGGCAGGATCAGCGACAGCAGCAGCACGAAGACCGCGATCGCGACCACCATGGCGCGCGTCCCGGGGTCGATCTCGCCGGCGATCTTGCGTTCGACGGCCTCGAGATCACCGCGGAACTGCTCGAAGACCTTCGACTCTGCGGGGTTCATGCTCTCCTCATTCGGCTCGGTCGCAGGATTCGGCTCGGTCACATCGCTCGGCTCCGGCTGGTGCGGGTGCCGCGGCGCGGGCGAGGCGTCGCCGGAGCGCTCCGGCGTGACGTCGCGATCGGCATCCTCGTTCCCGCGTTCGGCCATGTCAGACCCCACATCCGGTGTCACAACCGGCGGCCGCCGGCAGCGGCTCCGGCGCGCCGATCCGCGGCAACCCCAGGCCCACTCCGATCGGTGCGGTCTTGGGCAGCACACCGCGTTCGTGCGCGTCGCCGGCGCGGGTACGGCGGTGGTTGTGGATCGGGCCGTCGGCGATGAGGTGGTGCGGCGCCGCCTCGGTGATGTCGACGGTGACGATATCGCCGGGCCGGATCGCCGCCTCACCGGGCCGGAAGTGCACCAGGCGGCCGTCGCGCGCCCGGCCGCTCATCCGCGCGGTGGCCGCGTTCTTCTTGCCGGCGCCCTCGGCGACCAGCAGTTCGACCTCGGTGCCGATCAGCGCGCGATTGGCTTCCAGCGAGATCTGTTCCTGCAGTTCGATCAGCCGGTCGTAGCGCTCCTGGACCACCGCCTTGGGTACCTGATCGGCCATGGTGGCCGCGGGCGTGCCGGGACGGATCGAATACTGGAAGGTGAAGGCGCTGGTGAACCGGGCCTGCCGGACCACATCCAGGGTTTCCTGGAAATCCTCCTCGGTTTCCCCGGGGAAGCCGACGATGATGTCGGTGGTGATCGCGGCATGCGGCATCGCGGCGCGCACCTTCTCGATGATGCCGAGGTAGCGGTCCTTGCGGTAGGACCGGCGCATCGCCTTGAGCACCCGGTCGGAACCCGACTGCAGCGGCATGTGCAGCTGCGGGCACACGTTCGGGGTCTGTGCCATCGCCTCGATGACGTCGTCGGTGAATTCCGCCGGATGCGGCGAGGTGAACCGCACCCGCTCGAGCCCGTCGATACTGCCGCAGGCACGCAGCAGTTTCGCGAAGGCGCCGCGATCGCGGTGTTCGGGCGCGAAGTCGGCCGGATGTCCGTGCGGCAGTGCGGGTTCGGCGAAGTTCACACCGTAGGAGTTGACGTTCTGCCCGAGCAACGTCACCTCGAGCACTCCCTGATCCACCAGCGCCTGCACCTCGGCCAGTACATCGCCGGGCCGCCGGTCGACCTCCTTGCCGCGCAGCGAGGGCACGATGCAGAACGTGCAGGTGTTGTTGCAGCCCACCGAGATCGACACCCAGCCGGCGTAGGCGGATTCGCGGCGAGCGGGCAGCGTGGACGGGAACGCCTCCAACGATTCCAGGATTTCGACCTGCGCTTGCTCGTTGTGCCGGGCGCGTTCGAGCAGCACCGGCAGCGACCCGATGTTGTGGGTGCCGAAGACGACGTCGACCCAGGGCGCCTTGCGCACGACGGTGTCGCGGTCCTTCTGCGCGAGGCAGCCGCCGACCGCGATCTGCATACCGGGCCGCTCGGCCTTGATCGGCGCCAGATGTCCGAGCGTTCCGTACAGCTTGTTGTCGGCGTTCTCGCGCACCGCGCAGGTGTTGAACACCACCAGATCGGCGGTCTGCCCGCCCGTGGCCTTGGTGTATCCGGCGTCCTCGAGCAGGCCCGACAGCCGTTCGGAGTCGTGCACGTTCATCTGGCAGCCGTAGGTGCGCACCTCGTAGGTCCGCGGCGACTGCGGATCGGTGGCCGAACCGGGGGCGCGTCCCGCAGCCGAATGCGCTGCAACCTGCATGGACGAATTCACGGGTCCAGGGTAGACGCTGTGCGAAATCGGACGCCCACCCCGGTCGCCACGATCGGGGGGCTGGTGACGCCGGTCACGTGGCCGGGCGCCCAGGTCACCACCGGGTTAAGCGCAGGCGGCGACGGCGCGACGCACGCGCCAAAAGTGCGCATTTCGCGCAGGACCGCTCTAGGGTCGACTGTCATGACCGATGCTGCCGACGCAACACCCGGCACCGCCAGCGCTGGGAACACCTCCGACCCGGGCGCTGCCACCGCGGCCGCGGCGTCCGCGACCGTTCCGCCGATGATCTCGATGCGCAACGTGGACAAGCACTTCGGTGATCTGCATGTGTTGCGTGACGTGAATCTGGAAGTGCCGCGTGGACAGGTGGTGATCGTGCTCGGCCCGTCCGGGTCCGGCAAATCCACGTTGTGCCGCACCGTCAATCGGCTCGAGCCGATCGATTCCGGCACCATCGCCGTCGACGGCGTCGAGTTACCCGCCGAGGGGCGCGCACTGGCGAAGTTGCGCGCCGACGTGGGGATGGTGTTCCAGTCGTTCAATCTGTTCGCGCACAAGACGATTCTGGACAACGTGATGCTCGGTCCGGTCAAGGTACGCCGCATCGACAAGAAGCAGGCGCGCGCGCGGGCGCTGGAACTGCTCGATCGGGTCGGCATCGCCGATCAGGCCGACAAGTATCCGGCGCAGCTGTCGGGCGGTCAGCAGCAGCGCGTGGCCATCGCCCGGGCATTGGCGATGAATCCGAAGGTGATGCTGTTCGACGAACCCACCTCCGCCCTGGATCCGGAAATGGTCAACGAGGTGCTGGAAGTGATGGTCGCCTTGGCCAAGGAGGGCATGACGATGCTGGTGGTCACGCACGAGATGGGATTCGCCCGCCGCGCCGGAGACCGCGTGCTGTTCATGGCCGACGGCCGGATCGTCGAGGACGCGGCACCCGAAACCTTCTTCACCGCACCCGCTTCCGAGCGGGCCAAGGATTTCTTGGGCAAAATTCTGAGCCATTGATCGCTGTTCACGACCGCGGCGGGAGCGATGACCGCTCCCGGCACCGCGGAGGACCCTTCACACTTCACGAGAGAGAAGGCATTCGATGAGGATCACCCGAGCGCTGCGGTTCGGCATCGGCGCGCTGGCCATCGCGGTCGTCGCGAGCGGATGCGGCGGCGGCAGCAACAAGACAGCCACCGAACACGCGTCGGAAGGCAAACTCACCATCGGCATCAAATTCGATCAGCCGGGTCTGGGCCTGCGCAATCGGGACGGGTCGTTCTCCGGATTCGACGTGGACGTGGCGACCTACGTCGCCGGGAAACTCGGCGTCAGCCCGGACAAGATCACCTTCAAGGAGGCGCCGTCCGCACAACGTGAGACGCTGATCCAGAACGGGCAGGTGGATTACGTGGTCGCCACCTATTCGATCACCGATCAGCGCAAGCAGAAGGTCGACTTCGCCGGGCCGTATTACGTTGCGGGCCAATCGTTGCTGGTGCGCGCCGACAACACCGACATCACGGGACCGGAATCGCTGAAGGGCGGCAAGAAACTCTGCTCGGTGAAGGGATCGACGCCGGCGCAGAACATTCAGAAGAATTTCGCCAACGATGTGCAGCTGCAGGAATACGACACCTATTCGCTGTGTGTGGAGGCGCTGAAATCCGGGGCGGTGGACGCGGTGACCACCGACAACATCATTCTGGCCGGTTACGCCGCGCAGTCGCCGGGCCAGGTGAAGGTGGTCGGGCAGCCGTTCACGACCGAGAACTACGGCATCGGCCTGAAGAAGGGCGACAAGGACTCACGCGACAAGATCAACGATGCGATCGAATCGATGATCAACGACGGGTCCTGGAAAGCCTCGCTGGAGAAGAACTTCGGCAACACCTTCCCGATCCCGTCGCCGCCGCAGGTCGACCGCTACTGAATCGGCACGGGTTCCGGCCGCGCCGCAACCCCGTCCGGCACAGAGAAGTAGGAGGGCGCGTCCACCGTGTTCGACTTGATCTCCCGATACGACAATCAGCTGTGGGACGCCTTCTGGGTGACCATCAAACTGACCGTGATCTCCGCGATCGGGGCGCTGATCATCGGCACCCTGGTGGCGGCGATGCGGGTGTCGCCGATTCCGGTGGCGCGGTGGATCGGGACGGCGTATGTGACCATTTTCCGCAATACCCCGCTCACCCTCATTCTGGTGTTCTGTTCACTCGGTCTCTACACCACCCTCGGCATCAAGCTCGCGAGTGAGAGTTCGGGACTGGATTTCCTGCCCACCAACAACTTTCGTTTCGCAGTCCTCGGCTTGAGCGTGTACACGGCGTCGTTCGTCTGTGAATCGCTGCGCGCGGGTATCAACACCGTGCCGCTGGGACAGTCCGAGGCGGGACGGTCACTGGGATTGACCTTCGGCCAGAATCTGCGACATGTGGTGTTGCCGCAGGCCTTTCGGTCGGTGATCGCGCCGCTGGGCAGCGTACTGATCGCGTTGACGAAGAATTCCACCATCGCCTCGGCGATCGGCGTGGCCGAGGCGGCGGCGCTGATGGCATCCATGAACGAGACCGAGGCCGATATTCTCGCCATCGGCGCGATCTTCGCCCTCGGTTTCGTCATTCTCACCCTGCCCACCGGATTGCTGTTCGGCTGGCTGGCCAAGCGATTCGAGGTGAAGCGATGAGCGCGAACGCCTCGGTCCTCTACGACGTCCCCGGCCCGAAGGCGCGCCGGCGGCATGCGCTGTATTCGGTGCTGGTGCTGGCGGCTTTGGTGGTGCTCGGCTGGCTGGTGTGGCGGGCGTTCGACGAGAAGGGCCAGCTCACCGCCGAGAAGTGGAAGCCGTTCGTGCAGTCGGAAGTCTGGCAGACCTACATCCTGCCCGGCTTGCGTGGCACCGTGGTCGCCGCGGCGCTGGCGATCGTGTTCGCGATGGCGATCGGCGTGATCTTCGGCTTGTTGCGCCTGTCCGACCATCGCGTCGTGCGGTGGGTGGCGGGGGCGATCGTCGAGGTGGCGCGGGCCATTCCGGTGCTGATTCTGATGATCTTCCTCTACAACTGGTTCGCCAAGGACAATCTGTTCGCCTCCGACCAGCTGGCGCTGGCGGCCGTGGTGATCGCGCTGACCGTGTACAACGGGTCGGTGATCGCCGAGATCGTGCGCTCGGGCATTCGGTCGCTGCCGCGCGGGCAGACCGAGGCGGCGCAGGCCCTGGGATTGCGCAAGGGTCAGATGATGCGGATGATCCTGCTGCCGCAGGCGGTGACGGCGATGCTGCCGGCGCTGATCTCGCAGATGGTCGTGGCGCTCAAGGACACCGCACTCGGCTACCAGATCACCTATCAGGAGATCGTGCGCCAGGGTCAGCAGCTGGGCGCGGCCGAGCAGAACACCGTGCCGGCGCTGATCGTGGTGGCCGTCATCATGATCGCCCTGAACTGGGCGCTGACCTTCCTCGCCACCAGGGTGGAACAGCGGTTGCGGTCGCGCCGCCGGGGCCGGACGGTGCTGGGCGTGAATTCGGTGCTCACCGATGCCGCGCCGGGCGTGGATCTGTCGCTGAGCCGGACCACCTCGCCGTAACCGGGCGGTTCGGCGATCGCGGCGGATACGGGTGCGCCGGGCGGCGGTGTCGACGTCCTCCGCGGGACGAGTTGCGCTCGCACCGAGCACAACCCTCGCCCCCGCCGGCTCGATGGTCGATCCTGGTCACGCACCACCCCGGTCGCCAAGCCACGCCACTCGCGGCGACCGGGGACGGGTGTCCAACCGGCGACTCATCTGGCCAGGAAATGCCAGCCCAGCCAGGCCCACAGCACCACCGCGACGATCCGGACGGTGCGGGTACGGGTCAGCGCGCGCACCGTGTCACCGAGGCCGGCGAACCACGCGCGCCGCAGACATGCCACGACCGCCGCGACGATCACCGCGACGACGAGGACCGCGAATCCGGTGATCACCAGTGCGCGATCGGTCATCTCCGCACCATCCACCATCCGGCCCCCACCCAGAGCAGCCATCCGGCGAAACGCCCCGCCCCGCCCTCCAGCGCGGGGCTGAGCAATGTCGACAGGGTGGGATGGGCGGCATCCGGTACGAGCAGCGCGGGCTGGGACAGCCAGGCATACAACTCCCACGCCAGTACCGCCGCCAGCAGGATCGACCACACCACCACCGCACGCCGAACCGGCGGAGTGAACGAAACAGGCCGCGTTCCGAGCGCAACGGCGCGGACGGCGACCACGACAGCGACCCCGGCGACCAGCACCGTCGCGGCCACACCGAACGGACGTGTGAACGACCCCACCACCGCCACCGCGACCCAGACGGCCATCAGACCAGCACGACGCTGCCCCCTCCTGCCACCCCGCACGTCGGTGGTCACCAGCGCAGCATAGGACCTCCGCCGGACACCGGTCGAGTCGCGCGCAGTGCCGGCCGTCGACTGCCGAGCCGGCTGGCGACCGGGGCCTTCTTTCCGATTCGCGTGGATGGCGTCGCGGCGGCGTCGGCCGAACGGACGAGGCGGCGTTGTGCGCGCTGTTCAGTCGGGCGGGTAACCGTGTGCGAGTTCGGCGCGCACGGCGGCGTAGGCGGTCGACTGGCGAAATCCCTGGCGGGCGAGCATACCGATGAGGCGGTTGACCGCCTTGTCCTCGGACAGACTTCGCGGCATCGTGCGCAGTTTGCGGCGTACCAGTTCCGCGGCTCGCTCCGCCTCGTTGTCGTCGGAATCCCCAGCTACCGTATCCGCGTCGGCACCGTCCTCGGCGAGGGGTGCTTTCCCAGTCCGATTCCGCTGTGCCGCAAATGGTTTCGTGGTCGCGGCAATTTCGTCCCTCACCACGGCATACGCCATGGACTGCGGATAACCGCGGCGGGCGAGCATGCCGACCAGTCGCGCCATGATCTTGTCCTGCGGGACGTCGCGCGATAGTGTCGCGAGCTTTTTCCGTACCAGCTGTGCGGCGTGCTCGGCGTCGTCGGGCTCGGATATCCGCGATGCCGACCCGGTCGAGGTGAGGCCGGACCCTTTCCCGACTCGCTCCTTCGGCGAATGTTGTTCCGCTACAAGGGGAAGGGAACCGTCGGCCGGTTCGTCGCCCGCGACGTGATCTGCGTGCTCGGAACGGTCGAGGTCGCCGCTCGAGGTGGCGGCTGCGGCGAGCTCGTCCTTGACCACGGCGTAGGCGATGGCTTGGTTGTAGCCGCGGCGGGCGAGCATGCTGACCAGCCGGTTGGTCGCTGTGTCGGCGGGAAGGTCCGCCGGCAGGGTGGTGAGTTTGCGGCGGACCAGTTCGGCGGCACGGGCGCTTTCGTCGGCGGGAGTGATGGCGGCCAGTGCGGGCCCGGCATCGGCGTCGGACACTCCTTTGCGTCGAAGTTCTTGCGCGAGAACCTTTTTCCCCTTACCGGAGAAGGTGTGACGGGAGTGCACCCACTGTTCGGCGAAGGCGGCATCGTCGATCAGTCCGACCTCGGCGAGGCGGTTCAGTGCCCGCTCGGCGACCTCGGGCGCGAACCCTTTGGCTGCCAGTTTGTCCGCCAGTTCGGCGCGGCTGCGCGCTCGATCGGTGAGCAGGCGCAGGCAGATGTCCTTGGCCTGTGCCTCGGTCCACGCCTTCGGCGCAGCGGTCTGCGCGGCGTCGGAACGCTTCCCGTCGCCGTCATCGGATCGACGCCGCGAACCCCGGCGCCCTCCCCCGTTCCCGCCGGCTCCGCGTGACCGTCTTCTCGAGCCGCCAGCATCCGCCCCGCCATCCGACCGCGGATACGCCACGGGGCCGTCGTCCGGAACGAACGAGCCGTCGTCGCCACCCTTCGGCTGCCCCTCCGCCCGGTGG
Organism: Nocardia aobensis NBRC 100429; assembly: GCF_000308375.1. GTDB lineage: Bacteria > Actinomycetota > Actinomycetes > Mycobacteriales > Mycobacteriaceae > Nocardia > Nocardia aobensis. The sequence goes on from NZ_BAFQ01000130.1 coordinate 16,556, forward strand.
GTGCGGCCGAGCAGACGATCCCCGTCGGCACGCTCGCCCCGCCTCCGCTGCAGCGCGTCGACCTCGGCCTGCAGTGCGCGAATTCGATTGCGCGCCTGGGAATCCTGTGTCGCAGAGCCATCACCGCGGTGGCCGGAGATCGCGGCGTCGACACTCGACCGCATCCGCCCCTCGACCTCGGAGCCGACCCGGTCCTCGAGTCCATCACGACGCCGATCGTCAAGCTCGGAACCGAAGCGAACCTCCGGCCCACCACGCCGAACGTCGGGCTCGGAACCAGAGCGAACTTCAGGCCCACCAAGACGCCGAGAGTCGGATTCGGGACCGGACCGAACCTCCGGCCCACCACCACGCCGAAACTCGGACTCGGAACCGGAGCGAACCTCCGGCTCGATGCGGGGCGGAAGCTCAGGCTCGAATACCGGCCGGTCCACGTGTACGGATGTGCCCGTGTCATCGACCGAATCATGTTGGGGCACAGGTCCGTCATCGGAACGCCATACACCGGTGGGCGAATCCCCGGCGCTAGGCTTCGATCGCCGGCGACGAGGCGAACCACCCTGTCGGCGAACGGGTTTCGACCACGACTCCTCGTCCGGGTCGCCGGTGCGTCGGGAGCGGGATTCGATATCTTCCAGTTGCCGCCGCAGGCGTTCGACGGCGTCGAGCCGAGAGGCGCCAGGGTCCGGGAGGGGTGTGGACCCCGGCGCTTCCCGGTGCGGCATCGGTTAGAAGTCGACGGGCGCCTCGGCACCCGCGTCTGCGGTGACGTCGGCACCGATGCCGAGCTTCTCCTTGATCTTCTTCTCGATCTCGTCGCGCACGTCGGTGTTCTCCAGCAGGAACTTGCGGGCGTTCTCCTTGCCCTGGCCGAGCTGATCGCCCTCGTAGGTGTACCAGGAACCGGACTTGCGGATGAAGCCCTGATCGACACCCATATCGATGATCGAGCCCTCCTTGGAGATGCCGGCACCGTAGAGGATGTCGAATTCGGCCTGCTTGAACGGCGGCGACACCTTGTTCTTGACGACCTTGACGCGGGTGCGGTTACCCACCGCGTCGCTGCCGTCCTTCAGCGTCTCGATGCGGCGCACATCCAGACGCACCGAGGCGTAGAACTTCAATGCCTTACCACCCGTGGTGGTTTCGGGCGAGCCGAACATCACGCCGATCTTCTCGCGCAGCTGGTTGATGAAGATGGCGGTGGTGCCGGAGTTGTTGAGCGCACTGGTCATCTTGCGCAGCGCCTGGCTCATCAGACGGGCCTGCAGACCGACGTGGCTGTCGCCCATCTCGCCCTCGATTTCCGCGCGCGGTACCAGCGCCGCGACGGAGTCGATGACGATGATGTCCAGCGCGCCGGAGCGCACCAGCATGTCGGCGATCTCCAGTGCCTGCTCACCGGTGTCGGGCTGCGACACCAGCAGGGCATCGGTGTCGACGCCGAGTTTGCGGGCGTATTCCGGATCCAGCGCGTGCTCGGCGTCGATGAAGGCCGCGAGTCCGCCGTTGGCCTGCGCGTTGGCGATGGCGTGCAGAGCGACCGTGGTCTTACCGGAGGATTCCGGACCGTAGATCTCCACGACGCGGCCACGCGGCAGACCGCCGATGCCCAGCGCCACATCCAGTGCGATCGAACCCGTCGGAATGACCGAGATGGGCTGATGCGCCTCCTCGCCCAGACGCATGATCGCGCCCTTACCGAAACTCTTCTCGACCTGCGCAAGAGCGAGCTCGAGCGCCTTGTCACGGTCGTAGGCCTGTGGTGCCATCGTCTGTTCCCCTTCTGACGGGTAAGTCTCGTTGTGTGGTTGGCGCCCACGGTAGAGGGCGGCACCGACAAGTTCTGATGGCAAGCTTAGACGAACACGTGTTCGAGGCAAGCGACGCGCCCGCCGACACGCACGGCGGCCGTACAGCCGCACCCCGTCCCCGGCAATCGCCGCGCTATCCGGCCGGTCACGCGGCCCCGATGCGGCCGTGCCCGGTCATCGAGTCGCCGTCGGCACCACCGCGATCCGATCGGTCTGCATCAGCGCCTGCGCCTGTTTCAGCATCCGCAGTGTCGGCGTCACCTCCACGTCGACGATCCCGTCCAGAGCCCCCAGCCGCTCGGTGAGGTAGCGGTACAGGTGTGAGCTGTCGCGGCAGACGATGGAGGCGACCAGATTGGTGGGCCCGGTGGTGGCCGCGACGAACGCCGTCTCCGGATGGGTGGCGATCGCCCGGCCGATGGCGTCGAGCTCGGCCGGATGCGTCCGCACCCATAGCGACGCCCGCACCGCGTACCCCATGCGCTCGATGGCGAAATCGAGATCGAAATACAGCACGCCCGCCGCCGTCAGCTCGGACATCCGCCGCGCGACCCGGGTTGGGCTCCAGCCGGTTTCGGCCGCCAGCCGGGCATAGGAGGCGCGCCCGTCGCGGGCCAGCAGGGCGAGCATCGCCTCGTCGGCCGCGGACAGCTCCATCGGCGCGTCGGGCCCGCGCTGATCGTTCATCGCGGGCCTCGGTCCCAGCTGCCGCAACTGTTCCTCGGTCAGCAGCCTGCTGTACCGTGGCCACTCCTCTGCCAGCGGGAATCGGTGGATGATCTCGTAGGCCATCAATCCGGTGACCTGGCTGGCTCGCGGAAGGACGTTGAGCAGCAACGCGTCTCGCTGTTCGATCGAGCGCGGGCGGCTCACGCAGGTGACCTCCGAACCGGTCGACAGCAGCGCCACCCAACTCACGTCCGGCAGTCGCGCCAGCGATTCGGCGAGCCGCAGCGCCTTGTCCGGGGTCGACCGCACCCGCAGCATCCAGCGCGTATTCCCCAGCGGCATGGCGTTGACCTGGCCGGAGACGTGCAGGATGCCGCGTTGGCGCATCGACCGGAAGCGGCGGGCCACGGTCTGTTCGGAGACGCCGAGGATCGCGCCCAGGGTGGCGAACGGGATGCGGGCATCGGTGACCAAGCCGTGCACGATCTGCTTGTCGAGCGTATCGAGAACGGAGGATTCGAGTTCGTCTTCGCTGTTCACAGGCGGAATCTCACATCGAGGGCCGGGTAGCTGGATGGATATTCAAACATCTCGCACGCTTGGCGTCGATATCGTTCGCCCTACCCGGAGGTCGCCATGCGGAAATGGCTCCCCTTGTTCGCGGCGTGCCTCGGCACGCTGATGCTGCTCATCGACGTCACCATCGTCAACGTCGCACTCCCCGACATCGCCGCCGATCTCGGCACCGGACTGTCGGGCCTGCAGTGGGTCGTCGACGGCTATGCGCTGGGACTGGCCGCACTGCTGCTGGTCCTGGGTTCGTTCGCCGATCGGTTCGGCGCCAAACCCACCTATCTCGCGGGCCTCGTGGTTTTCGCCGCCGCCTCACTGGCGTGCGGACTGGCCCAGTCCTCGGCCCTGCTGGTGGCCGCGCGGGCCGTGCAGGGCATCGGCGGTGCGGCCATGTTCGCGACCACGCTGTCGCTGCTGCACGCCACCTACACCGGCCGTGATCGCGGCACCGCGTTCGGCGCCTGGGGTGCGATCGCGGGTGCGGCCGCCGGCATCGGTGTGGTGCTCGGCGGGGTGCTGACCGACCTGCTGTCGTGGCGTTGGATCTTCCTGGTGAACCTGCCGATCGCGGCCGTCACCATCGCGCTGTCGCTGTACGCCTTCGGCCCCTCGCCACGACGCCCCGGCCGTGGCGTGGACCTCGCCGGAATGGCCGCCTTCGCCGTCGCGGCCACCGCGCTGACCTACGGCATCATCCGGGGTGGGGAGGACGGATGGGGCGACGGCGCGGCAGTCGCCACGCTGACCCTCGGCGCGATCGCGATCGGCTGTTTCGTCCTCGTCGAATCACGCAGCGCCACACCGATGTTCCCGCTCGCACTGCTGCGCAACCGGGAGTTCGCGGCCACCCTGGTCGCGGCGGCGGGCTTCAATTTCGCCGCCTTCGCGAGCAGCCCCCTCATCTCCCTGTGGCTGCAGCAGCCGTTGCAGCTCAGCCCACTGCGCGCCGGACTGTCCATGCTGCCGATGGCGGCGACGGCGTTCGTGGTCTCGGGCGCGTTCGGGCGGTGGCTGCACGACGTGGCACCCCGCTGGACCATCGGCGGCGGATTGGTGATCACCGGTATCGGGGCGGGTCTGCTGGGCGTGATCGACGCCGGATCGACCTGGAGTGCACTACTTTTCGGTTACGTGGTGATCGGCATCGGCATCGGCGTGCTCGCGCCGCCGCTGGTGGCGGTCGCGATGGCCGCGGTGCCCCCGCAGCAGAGCGGCACCGCCGCCGGGGCGGTCAACACCGCACGCCAACTGGGCCTCGCCCTCGGGGTCGCGGTACTCGGCACGGCATTCCGCAGCGCGGCCGGCGAGGGCCGGAACACGGTGTCGCAGTTCGTGTCCGGGCTCGACGCGGCCGTGGCGGTGGCAGCGGGTGTGGGCATCGTTCTCGGCCTCATCGCCTTCGCCCTGTTCCGTCCTCGTCCCCGGAGCGCCGAGACGGCGGAACCGGCCGCCGCAGAGATCCCCGTCGGCTGAACCGGCGGCGCCGCGGCGCAGTGCCGATTCCGCGCCGCGGCGCGGTGCTGATTCCGCGCCGCGGCGCAGTGCTGATTCCGCGCCGCGGCGCAGTGGCCGATTCGGAGAAGGTGCGCTCACACTTCGGGGCCGAGCCCCACCGGCAGTCGCGGCGGGGTTCCCTGAGTCCACGTGATGCGCAGCGACGACGCCCGGATCCGCCAGCCGTCGGCCGTCCGGGCCAATTCGGTGTCGGCATGCCCGGCGGAGATGAAGACCCCCTCGGAACCGTCGGCGAGGACATGAGTGCTCAGCTGAGCGCCGCGTGCCGTGGCGCGGTCGCCGTCGAGTTCGATCACCGCGTTGGTTCCCAGATGAACGGTCCGGTCGAACAGCGCCATCCCGCGCCGGATGTGCGCGAGTACGGCGTCGCGGCCGCGGACGGTGCCGATCGGCATCTCCGCGGTCGCGTCCTCGGTGTAGTAGGTCCGCGCCCACCGATCGTCGAATACGCCCTCGTCGAGCGACCGCAGATAGCGGTCCAGCAGGTCGGTTATCTCGGACCGGTCCAGTAGTTCCCGAATCCGGTTCTCGGTGATCTCGGTATCCATGCGACCACCCTGCAACCTCGAGCGAACTCGAGGTCAAGGCCGCTGTGACGCAGCCGACCGCTACCCGGTCACCAGCGGTTCTTCGGTACGTCGAATTCGGCGCACAGAGCACGCCAGACCTCGCGGGGGTCGATACCGTCCTCGATCGCCTGGGAGCCGGTACGGCCGTTCATCGAGGGCAGGACATGATCGGCCAGCAGCAGGTCGCCGCGGGCGACGCCGAATTCGGTATGCAAGAGTTCCTGAAATTCAGTCAACCGCACCGTGCCGAGGGTACCGGTCGCCCACGAACGGCCGACGGCGGCGCGGTCAGCTCGCGCGCGCCCGGTCCAGTGTGCGGTGACAGATGTCGATCGGATCGGCGACATCGGAGGCGGTGGCCGCGGCCGCCGCGGCGGCCTTGCGATAGGACTCGTCGCCGAGGACGGTGCGCACCGCCGCGCGCAGCGATTCGGGCGTGAACGGCCGTACCAGCAGCGAACTACCTTGGCGCACCGCACGATTGGCGAGTTCCCACTGATCACCTCCACCGGGCACGGTCACGATCGGCACGCCGGCGAGCAGAGTTTTGGCCAGCAACCCGTGCCCTCCGCCGCCGACCACCACCGCGGCATGCCGCAACAGCTCGTCCTGCCGTCCCAGGCCGGCCGTCGCCCACGGCGGAAGGTCCTCCGGTGGCGTATCGAGCATCGAGATCGCCACGCGCACATCGCTGTCCGCGAGCGCCTCCAGCGCACCGGTCGCCAGATCACCGAATCCGGTCCGGGCCGTGGACGGCGCGACCACGACCAGCGGCCGGTCACCGGGCGGCGGCGCCAGCACCTCCGACGTCGGCTCCCACAGCAGCGGCCCCACCACATGCGCGTCCTCCGGCCAATCCGGCCGGTCGACCTCCAGAGCGGGCAGTGTGGCGATCAACCGGGCATCCGGGCCGGGATCCAGCTCCGGCAGCCCCACGCTCGCCCGCGCCGCTCCCCGCTGCCGATCGCCGCGGGTGATCGCGCGCGCGGTCAGCCCGCGCAGCACCGTATCGCGCATCCGCCCACGCAGACCCTCACCCGGCGCGAGCCCACTACCGATGGGCGGCAACGCTTTCGACGGCAGATACAGCGGATGCGGCGACAGCTCGACCCACGGCACCCCCAGCCGCTCGGCGGCCATCCCGCCGCCGGCGGTGAGCACATCCGAGACCACCAGCTCCGGCAGCATGGCACTGAGATCGGGCAGGATCTCCGAGGAGATATGGGCCGCTCGGTCATGGATGCGCGCACCCGCGTCGGCGTCGTCGTCCTGCGGGCGCGGCGCCAAACCCTTCAACCGCCGCACCGCGATCCCCGCCTCGCGCGCCGCATCGAACCAGCGCGGACTGGTGAACAACACCGGATCATCGCCCGCCTGGAGAAACCGCAGACACAGCGCGATCGCCGGAAACGCATGACCCGGATCCGGACCCGCGACGACAGCCACTCGCATGCGCCCCACCATGCCATACCCGGTCACCACCCGATGCCGGGCGGGCACAGCTACCCGACGGTCATGAACGCCGCCGGAACCGATCGTGGCCGCTCACAGTACCGGCGGTCAGTCGGCGAAGTGGTACAGCTCGAACCCGACCGCCCGCTCGGCAGCGAAACCGGCATGCGGCCCCGTGGCCCGATCCACGATGGCGCGAGCCTGGTCCGCCACCGGCTCGTCACTGAGCGCGCTCAGGTAGCGGCTGTGCTGCATGAGCGAATCCACCGCGGCCCGAACGGTATCGGTGACGTCCACCGCGTGCGTCACCACCGGGCCCACCACCGCGGCCCAACGCGGCGTCCAGATCGGCAATTCGGCCAGCTCCGGGAAGATCCATTCGTTGCCCGCATCCGAGATCGCGTCCAGCGCACTGCGCCCCACCGCGCGATGATCGGCGCTGTTCGCATATCCGGGCGCCCAGGTGTCGCCGAAATTGAACAACACCACCATCTCCGGGCGATGCCGCCGGATCGCCGCGGCCAGATCGCGGCGCAAACCGAGCCCACCCTCGATCCGCCCATCCGGATAGCCCAGGAACTCCACCTCCTCGACGCCGACCGCGCGCGCCGAGGCGATCTCCTCCTGCTGCCGCACCGGCCCGCACTCGGCCGGCGGCAGGCCCGCGATCCCGGCCTCACCGCTGGTGACCAGCAGATACCGGATGTCCTTACCCTGCTTCGTCCAGCGAGCCACCGCGGCCGCGGCACCGTATTCGATATCGTCGGGATGGGCGACGATCACCAGACCGCGCTGCCAATCCTCGGGTAGTTGGGCTGTAATTTCGGCCTCCGTGTTCGATGCGGCGGCTCCGCCACCGCGGGTTCTCGGCCCTTAGGCCGAGAACCATGAAGGTGCACCTCTCGCGAAACGCTAACACAGCAAATCTCTCGGCTTCGTAGTTGCGAAACAGCAACGGGCCGTTCGGCTTTCGTACCGAACGGCCCGGGTTGTAGCTGGCTACAGTTTGGTGACAGTCGACTTGTTCGAGCCGGAGACGGCCTTGTACAGCAGGTACAGGCCGAAGACCACGACGCTGATCATCAGGATCGGGAACAGCGCCTTGACCAGCGCGCCGATCACGATCAGCGCCAGCCACACGAGCGCGACGACGCCCAGAATCTTCCAGAACATGTCCATTCCTCCCGAAGGTTTCCGAACCGCCGTCAGCGCGATCCGACTCCTCCATACTGTCAACTCGGCGACGGAAAATCACCAGGTCACGACCGATATCCGGGAAATCTCAGGGTGAACCCCTAGCCGGATCACCCGCGAGGATCGGTCCGCGCGCCGAATATCGCCCCGTGCGGCCGCGAAGGCACGGATGCCGCCGAGGCGGCCGCGTTCAGCGCCGGTCGGCGAGATCGGTGAGGGCCTGGGCCCAGCCGTCCAGGCGGTCGGCCGCCTCGCGCAAGGTGAACATGGCCCAGCCGAAGTCGTCCGCCGGTGTCGCCGCTGTGCTCGCTCCGGCCGCCAGCATCTGACCGGCGGCGGCGACGAGCTGCTCGTATTCGGTCACGCCGGCGTCCAGCCGATCGACCATCGCGCCCGATTGCTGCCGCAACCCCGCCCCGGCATGCGAGGTCGCGACCACCTCGAGCGCCTTCTCCATGGCCGCGATGTCCCCGGCGAGAGCGTGCAGGGCGGCTGCCCCGGATTCCGCGGTCGCCACGGTGTCGGCGAAATCGTCGGCCGGCACTCGGCCGCTCGCCTCGATCTGACGGCCGAGGGCGTAGAAGGCCCGTTCCGCCCGGACCAGTCGGGCGATGGGCGCCCGCGCCGCGGACTGCACTCCGGGCAGCCGGCGCGGGACGAACGCCGCGGGCGGCAAGGGGTTTCGACGCAACTCGAGGTACCGGCGGGTACTCACCGCCGCGCCGGTCACCAGCGCGGCCGCACCGCCACCGACCACGACAACCGCCCACACGGGGGCCGAGATCGCCACCAGTCCGGCCGTGCCCAGCGCGGTCACACCCGAGGCCGCACTCCAGCGGAGGCTGCGCCGCCGCACCCGCCGCCGGCGGCGAAGTTCCCGCTCCCGCGGGTCGGCCCACTTCCGGACCGCGTGCAAGGCGAATTCGCCGGCGTCGCGCACTGCGCCCGGAAGCCGCCTGGCGCGTGCGAGCTGATCGCCCTCGGTCGGGCTGTGGGTCGAAGAATTCCGAAACGCGCTCGGGCCGGGCGAACGACGGCGCTCGCGCGGGTTTCCCTTGGCTTCGCGTGATCCGGTGTGCGACCGGGCGGCGGGCCCGCTGTCCGGTTCATGAATTTCGTGGATGACGCCGTGAGCACTCGGGCTCTCCGTGCCCGATCCGCGATCGGATGTCGGGCGGCCGGACGGGACGGCACCGGAAACACGATGCCGCTCAATGGATTCGGCGATCGACTGCCACGCGGCAGCGTCGGCGGCGGGTGGAGAGGCCGACAGTGGCGTCCGCGCCGTATCGGCCGACGGTGCGGCGGAGGCGGGCGGCGCGGACGCGGCGCTGCGAGCAGATCGGAACCAGGGCCGCGCACGGGTCGGCGCGGGCTCGTTACCTGCCCGCGTTCGCCCCATCTGCCCAGCCTTCCGATCGACCCGCGACGCGCCTACTGCTGCGCGGCCTGGCCCTTGTTCACCTGCGGCTGAGCCGGGTTGGCGATGGACTGACCGGCGGAGTCACCCGACGGCAGCGCGTCACCGCGCATGGAGGCGCGGATCTGCTCGAGACGGTTGTGGCCGGCCATCTGCACGCTGGCCTGCTGCACCTCCATCATGCGGCCCTGCACGGTGTTCTGCGCGAGCTCGGCGGCGCCCAGGGCGTTGGCGTAGCGACGCTCGATCTTCTCGCGCACCGCGTCCAGGCTGGGGGTGCTGCCGGGGGCGGACAGCGTCGAATCCATCTGCTGCAGCGACGCGGAGACCTGCTCCTGCATCTTGGCCTGCTCGAGCTGGCTGAGCAGCTTGGTACGCTCGGCGACCTTCTGCTGCAGCAGCATGGCGTTCTGCTCGACCGCCTTCTTGGCCTGGGCGGCGGCCTGCAGCGACTGGTCGTGCAGTACCTTCAGGTCCTCGACGGACTGTTCGGCGGTGACCAACTGGGCGGCGAACGCCTCGGCGGCGTTGGTGTACTGGATCGCCTTGTCGGTGTCGCCGGCGGCGTTGGCCTGGTCGGCCAGCTGCACGGCCTGGCGGGCGTTGGCGTTGAGCTTCTCGACCTCGTCGAGCTGACGGTTGAGCTTCATCTCCAGCTGGCGCTGGTTACCGATCACCGACGCCGCCTGCTGCGACAGGGCCTGGTGCTGACGCTGGGCTTCCTCGATAGCCTGCTGAATCTGCACCTTCGGATCCGCATGCTCCTCGATCTTCGAATCGAAGAGGGCCATCAGGTACTTCCAGGCCTTCACGAACGGATTAGCCATCGATTGATCCCGCCTCCATCTGACTACGCCGCGCCCCAGCACGGCGGCGGTGCGCGACCGTCACGCACCCCTGTGTCCCTATCCTCCACGGCATCGGATCCGGGCTGCCGAACCACCCGTAACCGACGCTTACAGAGAATCTATCGGTTTCCGCTCCGTCGTACAGCCTTGCCGGCGCCGATCCGGCGCCGGCAGTCGTGATCGCCGGTTCGCGGCGAGTCACTTCGCTTGCACCAGGACCAGTTTCTCGGCCTTCGGGGCCGGAATCACGATCCGGGTGTCGCCGGCGATCCCGGCTCGCGCCGACACGCTCGCCGCGGGTGCGGCGGCGGCCGTCTCCGGCGCGGGTGCCGGGGCGTCGGCGTCGGCCATGGCGGCGCTCACGTCGACCAGCACCTGCGACAGCGGCACGTCCAGCGCCTGGCAGATCGCGGCCAGCAGTTCGCTCGAGGCCTCTTTCCGGCCGCGTTCCACCTCGGACAGATAGCCCAGGCTCACGCGTGCCGACGTCGACACCTCGCGCAGGGTCCGGTTCTGGGCGATCCGAGCGCGCCGCAGACTCTCGCCGATGGCCTCTCGAAGCAGCGTCATCTCGTTCTCCTCACGTTCTCGCCTCACCGGGCCGAGCGCGACCGCCGTCGAGCGTGACGCACCCCTCCGTCTACAGTGCCAACGTCGCACGCCACCCCGTTGGTTCCCGCCCGCGGGAACCGATCGGCATCCATCGGACAGCCGTCCTCAGCCGGTGCCGTCCGGGTCGCCGCCACCGACGCGGCGCAGCAGCTCCGCGACGGCCGTGCGCACCGCGTTCATCCTGATCGTCCACCGATCCCCGGCGAGCTGCAACCGCATCACCTCGGTCCCGCCGGGGCCGCTCAGACCCAGGAAGACCGTGCCGACCGGGCAGCCGTTCTGCGCGTCCGGCCCGGCGACACCGGTGAGCCCGATGCCCCAGTCGGCCCCGCATTTCGTGCGCGCGCCGACGGCGAGCTGTTCGGCGGTCCCCGCCGCGACCGGCCCGTCCGAGGCCAGGGTGTCTTCGCTCACGCCGGCCAGGCGGTGTTTGAGGTCGGTGGCGTAGACGATCAGTCCGCCGCGCAACACCAGGCTTGCTCCCGGCACCCCCGCGATCGTGGCCGCGAGCAAACCGGCGGTCAGGGATTCGGCGGTGGCCACGGTCTGTCCGGTGCGGGTCAGGGTCGCCACCAGGTCGACGGTCTCGGGCGCAGCGCTCAGCGGATCGGCGGCGCCCACGTCGGTGCCCAGCGTGTCACCGCCGCTCGACCGGCCGCGCCCACAATCGGGCCGCCTGCACCACGTAATCCAGTCCGGTCACCACGGTCAGCACCACCGCGACATACATCAGCGCCATGCCCGCGCTCGCCCACGCGTCGGCGAGTGGCAGCAGCAGGACGCCGATCGCCACCGACTGCACCAGGGTCTTGGCCTTACCGCCGCGCCCGGCGGGGATCACGCCGCGGCGCACCACGGCCAGCCGTAGCAACGTCACGCCGATCTCGCGGGCACAGATCACGACGGTGATCCACCACGGCAGATCGCCCAGTGCCGACAACCCGATCAGGGCCGCGCCGATCAACGCCTTGTCGGCGATCGGATCCGCCAATTTGCCGAAGTCGGTGACCAGTCCGTACTTGCGCGCGAGTTGGCCGTCGATGCGGTCGGTGACCGCCGCGATGCCGAACAGGGCCGCCGCGGCGATCCGCCATCCGGTGTCGTGGCCGCCCCCGGCGAACAATGCCAGCAGGAAGATCGGCACGATCAGGATGCGCAGGACCGTGAGGATGTTGGCGATGTTCATCAGCGGCACCGCGGAGGGCTCGACGGTCCGGTTGGGTTGCGGCGGAACGAGATTCGCTCGCGCTCTGCCGGCCTCGGCCCAGGTCCGGTCCATATCGTCGCTCTGCACGCTCACCGGCACCCCCGGCCGGAACGCACGCAGCCGCGGCCCCCGGCGGATCGAGGCAGGCGGGCGGACGAGATGTGCGGCACTCCACCAGACTATCGGTTAACGACCCGACTACTGTGCACCCCATGACCACGCGGGCACATCAGAGTGATTCGATCGGCGCCACCGACCCCGGCACCGTGCGAGTCCGACGCGCCCGCACCTCGGATGTGCCCGCCATCAAAAACCTCGTCGACGTCTACGCCGGCCGCATCCTGCTGGAGAAGAATCTCGTCACGCTCTACGAGTCGGTGCAGGAATTCTGGGTGGCCGAGGTCGACGAGAGCCTCGTCGGATGTGGCGCATTACACGTGTTGTGGGCCGATCTGGGTGAAGTGCGCACCGTGGCGGTCCACCCCGACGCCAAGGGCCGCGGCGTCGGGCGCCTGATCGTGGATCAGCTGATCGCGACCGCCCGCGAACTCCAGCTGCAGCGACTGTTCGTGCTGACCTTCGAGGTGGAGTTCTTCTCCCGGCACGGGTTCGCCGAGATCGACGGCACGCCCGTCACCGCCGAGGTCTTCGCGGAGATGTGCCGCTCCTACGACACCGGTGTGGCCGAATTCCTCGACCTCAGCTACGTCAAGCCGAACACCCTCGGCAATACTCGAATGCTGTTGACCCTCTGAACCTTTCGGGAGCGCCCGTGCCGATCTTCGCCGTCCACTACACCTATTCCGACGCCACCGTCGCCGGGCGCGACGAGCATCGGCCCCGGCATCGGGAATGGCTGTCGAATCTGGTCGACCAGGGTGTGGTCCTCACGACCGGGCCGTATGCCGACGGATCCGGCGCGCTGCTGCTGTTCCGCGCCGAGGACGCCGCGGCATTGGACGAACTGCTCGCCTCCGATCCGTTCGCGCAGGAGGAGTTGATCGATGCGAAGCGATTCCTGGAGTGGACCCCGGTGATGGGCGCCTTCTCGGCACAGGCGGCGCCGAACCCCTAGGCAGGGGCGGCGAATGCCCGCTACGATGCTCGGCATAGTCAACCAGTTGCATATGCGAGGTGGCGATGCAGGCATTCCGACAGGCCGTGGAGGCACGTGACAGCGCGGCGATCGAGGCGTTGCTCGCCGAGAACGTCGTGTTCACGAGTCCGGTGGCGTTCAAGCCCTATCCCGGCCGGGCCATCACCGCGGCGATTCTGCGCGGCGTCCTGCGGGTGTTCGAGGACTTCCGCTACGTCCGCGAGATCACCGACGCGGGCGGGCACGACTCGACGCTGATCTTCGAGGCGACGGTCGACGGGAAGCGCGTGACCGGCGCCGACTTCATCCACACCGACGAGGCCGGCCGGATCGACGATCTGATGGTGATGGTGCGCCCGCTCTCGGCGGCCAATGCCCTGGCCGCGGCGATGGGGGCGCAATTCGAGCGCATCCAGGCCGAAGCTGCCGAGCAGATCGAGCGGGAGAACGCGCCGCTGTAGGCCGCACCGTCGCGTCCGGCGATCTACCGTGAACCGGTGCGATTGGATCCGAACACCGCGCTGGCACGAGCACGCGCGGCCCGCGTGGCCCGGCTGGGCACGACCGACCCGACGGGCCGTCCTCATCTGGTCCCCGTGACCTTCGCGCTCTCGCCCTCGGGTCGCATCCTGGTGACCGCGGTCGATCAGAAACCGAAATCGACGACCGACCTGCGGCGGTTGCGCAATATCGCGGCCGAGAACCGGGTCTCGGTGCTGGCCGACGACTACGACGAGGACTGGACCCGGCTGTGGTGGGTCCGGCTCGACGGCACCGCCGCCGTCGCCACCACCGACACCGAGCGCGCCGAGGCGATCGCCTGGCTCACCGCGAAATACCCGCAGTATCGGGACAACGCCCCGCGCGGACCGGTCATCCGGGTCGAGATCCGGACCGTCACCGGCTGGGCCTACACCGGGTAAGACCTACGCCTAAGACCCACGCCGGAAACCTAGGCGTCGATCGCATCGGGTTCGGCCGCTTCCTCGGCCTCTCCCCCACCGCGGATCGAATACAGCAGTCCGTCCAGCTCATCGGGTTTGACGAGCACGTCGCGCGCCTTGGAGCCCTCGCTCGGGCCGACCACGCCACGGGTCTCCATCAGATCCATCAGGCGGCCCGCTTTGGCGAATCCGACGCGCAGCTTGCGCTGCAGCATCGAGGTGGAACCGAACTGCGAGGTGACGACCAGTTCGACGGCCTGCAGGAAGACATCGAGATCGTCGCCGATATCCGGGTCGACGTCCTTCTTCTCCCCGGCCTTCGCCGTGGTGACACCTTCCTGGTACTCGGGTTCGGCCTGATTCTTGGCGAAGTCGACGACGGCCTGGATCTCCTCGTCGGAGATGAACGCACCCTGCAACCGCGTCGGCTTGGACGCGCCCATCGGCAGGAACAGGCCGTCGCCCATACCGATCAACTTCTCCGCACCCGGCTGATCCAGGATGACCCGCGAGTCGGTGAGCGACGAGGTCGCGAACGCCAGCCGGGAGGGAACGTTGGTCTTGATCAGGCCGGTCACCACGTCCACCGAGGGCCGCTGGGTCGCCAGCACCAGATGGATACCGGCCGCGCGCGCCTTCTGGGTGATGCGCACGATGGCGTCCTCGACGTCGCGCGGCGCGGTCATCATCAGATCGGCCAGCTCGTCGACGATCGCCAGGATGTAGGGGTAGGGCCGGTACACGCGCTCGCTGCCCAGCGGTGTGGTGATCTGGCCCGATTTCACCTTCTTGTTGAAATCGTCGATATGGCGGACCTTGCTGGCCTGCATGTCCTGATATCGCTGTTCCATCTCCTCCACCAGCCAGGCCAGCGCGGCGGCGGCCTTCTTCGGCTGGGTGATGATGGGCGTGATCAGATGCGGAATGCCCTCGTACGGAGTGAGTTCCACCATCTTCGGATCGATGAGGATCATCCGCACCTCGTCCGGGGTGGCGCGGCCCAGCAGCGAGACCAGCATCGAGTTGACGAAACTCGACTTACCCGAACCGGTGGAACCGGCGACCAGCAGATGTGGCATCTTCGCCAGATTCGCGGAGACGAATTCGCCCTCGATGTTCTTCCCGAGTCCGATCACCAACGGGTGGTGGTCGTTTCGCGTGGAGGGCGCCTTGAGCACATCCGCCAGGCGGACCAGCTCACGGTCGGCGTTGGGCACCTCGATACCGACCGCCGACTTGCCCGGGATCGGTGCGAGCAAACGCACATTCTCGGTGGCCACCGCATAGGCGATATTGCGCGCCAGGGCGGTGATCTTCTCGACCTTCACACCGGGCCCGAGTTCGACCTCGTATCGGGTGACCGTCGGACCGCGGACGAAACCGGTGACCGCCGCGTCGATCTTGAACTGCACCAGCACCTCGGTGATCGCCTCGATCATCGATTCGTTGGCGGCGCTGCGCTTCTTCGGCGGATCACCGTCGGTCAGCAGCGTCAGCGGCGGCAGCTGATAGTCGCCGTCGACCTCGCGATCGGTGACGAATTCCAGCTGCTGCGCGGGCGGCGGCTCGGGTGTCTGATCGACGACCTTGGGCGCCTTGCGCGTCTTGGGTTTGGCTGCGGGAGGCGGTGTTTCGTCCGCCTCGGCGATATCCTTCGCATCGCGCAGCGGCGGTTCGCCGAGGACCTCGGTGACCGCGTCGGCACCGCCGAATTCGTCGGCCGGGTAGTTCTCCTCCGGGGTACGGCCGCGCCGCGACGAACGGCTCTTGTGCACCGGAAAACCGTCGGCGTCATAGTTTTCCGGGTCGTAGAGCCCGTATTGCCCGTCGTCGTCGGCGAATTCGGCATCGGGCAGGCCGAACAGCTCGCGCAGCCGATGCGGAACCTCACGCACCGTCGTACCGGTCACCAGCAGCAGCCCGAAGAGCATGGCCAGCAACAACAACGGCACCGCCAGCCACGCGGTGAGCCCGTTGCGCAGCGGCCCGCCCAGCACGTAGCCGACGAAACCCGCCGCGTGGGCGCGCCCCTGCGCATCGGCCGGCGCGCCCGCGAAGATATGCCAGATTCCCAGCGCAGGCAGACCCACCAGCAACCCGCCGAGGACCAGCCGGGGCCGGATCTCGGGCCGCGGTTCGGTGCGCATCAGCACCACCGCGATACCGGAGGCCACGAAAGGCAGGACGGCCGCGGCGGATCCGGCGATCGCGCGCACCGCGGTGTCGACCCAGTGCCCCACCGGGCCGCCCGCCGACAACCAGACCGCTGCCGCGATGACGACGCTGAAAGCGACCAGCGCCAACGCGATTCCGTCGCGGCGGTGACCGTGTTCGATCTCCCCCGCGCGGCTGATGGT
>NZ_BAFQ01000129.1 GCF_000308375.1 Nocardia aobensis NBRC 100429
CCGGCGCCCGGTCTTCCTCGCCGCGGCCCTGGCGACACTGATGGCGATGATCGCGATCGGCGCCGCCCTGTTCCTGATCTCGTTGTGGCTGCAGTACATTCACGGCTACTCCCCCGCCGAGGCCGGTATCCGTACGGCACCCGCCGCGGCCGCGACCCTGATCGGCTCGCTGACCACACCGGCGCTGCTGCGCCGGACCGGGGTACGCGGGGTGATGGTCACGAGCCTGCTCATCCTCGCCGCCGGCTTCGCGGTGCTGGCGATCTCGCCCGAGCCCACCAGCTACGCCGTGGTGGCGCTGGTATTGGTCTGCCTGGGCATCGGTGACGGAATCGCGGTCACCGCCGCCGCGGCGGTTCTGGTTTCCTCGGTGCCCGCCGAACGGGCCGGGCAGGGCGGCGCGGTCGAGGAGACCAGCTACGAATTGGGCAACGGCCTGGGGGTGGCGCTGCTCGGCAGTGTGCACGGCGCGCTGTTCACTCACTACATGAGCGACGTCCCGCTGGCCGGGGCTCAGGGCGAGACGGCTCGTGAATCGGCCGGCGGCGCGATCGCGGTGGCCGGCGACATCGGCGGCGAACTCGGGGCGCGAGTGCACGAGATGGCCTCGGCGGCATTCGATTCCGCGCTCACGGTCACCTCGTACGCGGCCGCGGTGGTGGTGGCGGCGGTCGCGGTCCTCACCGCGATCCTGATCCCGCGGCACACCAGCGTGACACCGCGGCACTGACACAGCGAGCGGTCAGCCGCGCTTGCGGCGATGACGGCGATGGGTGGTATCGCAGAGCGGATAGATTCCGGAGCGGCGGCAGGTGCACACCGCGACCACGAACCGATCGCAGCGCACGACGCGGCCGTCGTCGGTCACCAGCTCCACCGGACCTTCGATGAGCGCCGGACCGTCCTTGGTCAGCGTGACCCGGGTGCGGCGGGCCGGGCCGGGCGTGGGGTCGTCATTCTCGATCGGCACGGATCACCACCAGCTCCTCTTGCCGCGCCCCGGGTTCGATGAGGCGCTGTTGCTCCAGCCAGTCCGCGCGCCGGCGCAGCACGGGCCCGAATTCGCACGTTTCGCGGACGACGATCGCGGCCTTGAGCCCACCGTCGCGCAGCTGGCGCACGGTCAGATCCGGATCACACAGTGAGGAATGCACGATCAGCGCGATTCCCTTGGTGCGCAACAACTCCGGCATCAGCCGACACAGCGGGTCGAGCAGCGCCCGGCCGCTCGGCCCGCCCTCCCAGGCCCGTGCCCGGCCGTGTGCCGGAACCTCGGTGGGTCCCGGCACATAGGGCGGGTTCGCCAGTACCGCGTCGAAGGTGCGCCGGTGCAGCACCCGGCCGAAATCGCCGTGCAACAACTCCAGCGGCACCCCGTGCAGCCTGCTGTTGAGCCACGCCGAGGCCAGCGCGCGGCGCGAGATGTCCACCGCGGTGACCGCGGACGCACCGGACCGTCCCGCCTCGATAGCCACGGCACCGGTGCCGGTACACACGTCCACCACCTTGGACCCCTCCGGGATGGCGGCGGCCCCCAGCGCTCTGATCAGCAGTCCGGTATCGGCTGTCGGGGCGTAGACACCCGGTGCGCGGAACAGTCTCATGATCGCCGAATACCCGCCTTCCCATGATCAACCCGCGCGATCTCGCGGGATCGCCTCCGGGTCGCGCAGCGAGCTGTTCCCGGCCGACCAGCTGTCGAGCATGTGCCGGTCGATGGCGTTCTCCAGCAATGTCGTCGCCTGAATGCCGAAAACCATCGGTGCGATCAACTCGGGCTCGCGGGCCGAGAGATCGCCGATGACATCGCGGCGCATCACCTGTTCGTGCACCGCGTCGGCCTCCACATGTTCGGCATAGAAACGCACGCACGCCGGATGCGCGTCCAACCGCCGCAACGTGTCGACCATCCGGCGCGAAGCGGGGGGCGAGCTGATCTCCACACTCGCGAAATGGCCGACCAGTTCGCCCCGGAACTGCCGGTGCAGGCCGAACAGCGACATCATGTTCACCAGCGCCAGCATCGGCGCGGGGACGGCGTCGAGGTAGTGCAGGTAGGTGTCGTCGAGGCCGGCACCGGCCAGCAGATCGGCGAACAGCTGAGCGTGGACGTCCTCACCGCGACCGGCGCCGAACTCGTCGTATTCGACCGCGACCAATGCGGCCTTCGCCTGACCGCGCAGCCGGGGAATCACCCACGCGTAGGGGTCGGCTTCCTTGTGGTGATAGATCGATCGGTGCGCGAAGTATTCGCACACCTGCCACCACTGGCCCTGCTCGTTCAGGAAATGCCCGACGCCCGCGCCTTCGACCGGCTCGACGAGCAGATCGTCGAGTTCGCCGTCGAGGTCGTCGCCGCCGGGCACGTCGCGTCGCATCGCGGCCAGGAACCGGTCCTCGAGGTGGGCGCGCATGCGCAGCAACTTCGGGTCCCATTCCCACCGGGGATCGACGGAATCGAAACCGCGGTAATGCAATTCGTAGCACAGGTGCAGTGCCAGCTGCAGATCCTCGCCGTACGGATCGGCGTTCGCGGTGTCGAAATCGACATGGCAGGCGGTGCCGCCGAGCAGGGCGCAGATGCCTGCGGAGAGTTCGCCGCGCGGCTGCGGTAGCGGCGGCGCGCCGGTATTCACCGTCACCGGCGCCGGGGTGGGCCGATGCCGGGACGCCGAGAGCGGGCGGTGGCCGGATGTTCGGCGCACGTCGGGGTGCGGAATCTCCATAGGCGCCGCATACCCGGTGCTCGGCGCCTCAATCGGTGGCCCGCGCCGGTTCGATCGGCGGCGCCTGCCGGTCAGGTTCGACCGCGGTTCGGCGGGTATGCGCGAATCAGAGCATCCTGTCGCCCGTCGAAAGGAGCACATTGTGAACGACCCGACCGGTTCCCGAGCTCCCGGGGACGACCTCACCGCCATCGCGATCAGTTGCACGTTGAAGAAGTCACCGGATCGATCGAGCAGCGAGCTGATCGCCGAGCAGGTGCTGCGCGAACTGTCGAACCACGGCGTCACCGGCAAGACCGTGCGTGCCGTCGACCTCGATATCCGCCCCGGCATCACCGCGGACGAAGGTGACGGCGATCAGTGGCCGCAGCTGCGCGAACAGATCAGCACCGCCGATATCGTGCTGATCGCCACGCCCACCTGGCTGGGCCACATGTCCTCGGTCGCTCAGCGCGTACTGGAACGCCTCGACGCCGAACTGTCGGTCACCGACGACGAGAACCGGCCCGCCATGGTGGGCAAGGTGGGCATCGCCGCCGTCGTCGGCAACGAGGACGGCGCGCACAAGATCTGCGCCGATACGTTCCAGGCGCTCAACGACATCGGCTTCACCGTGCCCGCCCAGGGCTGCACGTACTGGAACGGCGAGGCGATGAGCGGCGTCGACTATCTGGACCTGGACAACACTCCCGAGGCCGTCGCGACGACCACCGCGGGCATGGCGCGCAATGCCGCGCACCTGGCGCGGACCCTGAAGGCCGCGCCCTACCCGGCCTATCCGTCGTCGTAGCGCGCCGTCCACCGCGCGGCCGATCATCATCCGTTCGAGGAGTCGACATGTATACCGACAACGCCGGTCCGCGACTACGGGCCGGCGAGCCTCCGATTCCGGAACCGGTTCCACCGCAGCCGGTTCCGGATCCCACGCCCGAACATCCGATTCCGGCCCCGGACCCGGATCCGCGCCCGCCGATTCCGGAACCCGATCCCGTGCCGGGCCGCCCGCCCGAACCGGGCCGGCCGATTCCGGGCCCGAGCCCCGATCCGATTCCCGGTCATCCGCCGCCCGATCCCGGACGGCCGGCCCCGCCGGAACCCACCCCGGAACCACCTCCGGATCCCGGCCGGCCCATCCCGGGACCCGCACCCGATCCCGGCCCGGATGTACCCGGCCGCGACCCGCGGCCCCCGGTTCCACAGGCCGGTGTTTCACCCGCTGTCGGCCGGGCACCCGCCGGACATGACATCCGATGAGCAGACCCCTGGAACGCATCCGCAGGTCACCGCCGAGGATCTGCGGATGCTGCTGGACGCGGGCAGCCCCGGTACCCGCCTGGTGTTGTCGGAGGGCCGGGTAAGGCTGGCCACCGACAGCGGCGAGGACGGACTGGAGCTGATCCGGCGTCCCGAACTGGCCGACCGCATCGGCAACCACCCCGATCAGCACGAACTGGCCGAACAGGCCGAACTACTCAACACGCTGATCCGCCTGCAGGGCGCCTGAACGCCCCGAGCCCGAGAAGGAGACGAGATGAGCCGACCCGACCGAGAGCCCGCCGTCCTGGTGGTGACCTCGCAGACCGGTGTGGAACGCGACGAGCTGCTGGAACCGCTGAAGCAGTTGCGCGACAACGGTATTCGTGTCACCCACGCCGCCCCGTCCACCGACGCGGTACAGACCTTCGTCCACGACACCGAGATCGACACCACCGTCGACCCCGATACCGATCTGGCCTCGGTGTCGGTGAGCGATTTCGACGCGTTGGTGGTCCCCGGCGGCACCGTCAACGCCGACAAGTTGCGCACCACGAAGGAGGCCGTCGACCTGGCGCGCGGATTCGCCGACGCCGGAAAGACGATCGCCGCGATCTGCCACGGCCCGTGGCTGCTGGTCGAGGCCGACCTGATCCGCGGCAAGACCATGACCTCGTATCCGTCGCTGCAGACCGATGTGCGCAACGCGGGCGCTCAATGGGTCGATGAGCAGGTGGTCCGGACGCAGGACGGCTGGACGCTCATCACCTCCCGCAATCCGCGCGATCTGGACGCGTTCTGTTCGGCGATCGAGACCGAAGTGGGCGCGAAGTGACGAGAGAAAGGTGAAGGCGCCGTCGTGGTAAAGGCTCCGGGCGCAGCGGAATTCGTGCCGGACACCACCGATCTCGCGCGACTGCGCGAGGCCGCCCGCGGATGTCACGGCTGCGATCTGTACAAGCATGCGAACCGGACCGTCTTCGGCGAGGGCCCGCCGCACGCCCCGATGGTGATGATCGGCGAGCAACCCGGCGACCGCGAAGATCTGGCCGGGCATCCGTTCGTCGGCCCCGCCGGAGCGCTGCTGAACCGCGCCCTCACCGATGCCGGAATCGACCGCGACGCCGTCTATCTCACCAACGCGGTGAAACATTTCAAATTCACCGAGCGCGGAAAGCGCCGCATCCATCAGAAGCCCGGGCGCACCGAGATCGTCGCGTGTACGCCCTGGCTGACCGCCGAACTCGACGCGATCCGTCCACAGCTGGTGGTCTGCCTGGGCGCCGTGGCGGCGCAGGCCGTCTTCGGCCCCGACTTCCGGATCACCCGCGACCGCGGGCGGCTGATCGCACACGATGATCTCCGTGCGCTGGCCACCATCCATCCGGCCGCCGCGCTGCGCGCTCCCGATCGTGCCGAGGCCTACGACAGTCTGGTCGCCGACCTCACCGAGGCGGCCACCGCACTGTCGGGAACGAGCTCATAGCGCGAAAATACTTGCGGCACACAACGGCCGCCGCCGGAGAACCGGCGGCGGCCGTTGCCGCGAGAGCATCCGGGGTGCGTCAGCTCAGCTTCAAGGAGCGGCCGATGATTTCCTTCATGATCTCCGTGGTGCCGCCGTAGATGGTCTGCACCCGCGCGTCCATGTACGCCTTGGCGATCGGGTATTCGCGCATGTAGCCGTAACCACCGTGCAGCTGCAGGCATTTGGTGATCAGGTCGAGCTGTTCCTCGGTGCTCCACCACTTGGCCATCGCGGCATCCTCGGCCGAGAGGGTGCCGGCGTTGAGGGCCTCGATGAAGCGGTCGACAAGCACGCGCACCGCGGTGGTCTTGGTGGCCAGCTCGGCCAGGACGAACCGCGTGTTCTGCTGGGCGCCGATCGGTTTGCCGAAGGCCTTGCGATCGCGCACGTACTGGATGGTGGTCTCCAGGCAGCCTTCCATCGCGGCGGCGGCCATCACGGCGATCGACATCCGCTCCTGCGGCAGGTTCTGCATCAGGTGGATGAAACCCATGCCCTCGGTGCCGAGCAGATTCTTGCCGGGAACCCGCACGTCGGTGAAGCTGAGCTCCGCGGTGTCCTGCGCCTTGAGACCGATCTTGTCCAGGTTGCGGCCGCGCTCGAAGCCGGGCATGCCGCGCTCGACGACGAGCAGCGAGAAGCCCATCGCCCCCTTCTCGGGATCGGTCTGCGCGACCACGATCACGATGTCGGAGTTGATGCCGTTGGTGATGAAGGTCTTGGCGCCGTTGATGACCCAGTCGTCGCCGTCCTTGACCGCGCGGGTCTTGATGCCCTGCAGATCCGAACCGGTGCCCGGCTCGGTCATGGCGATGGCGGTGATGATCTCACCGGAACAGAATCCGGGCAGCCAACGTTGCTTCTGCTCCTCGTTGGCCAGCTCCAGCAGATACGGCGCGATCACGTCGTTGTGCAGCGAGAAGCCCAGCCCTGAGTACTGGCCCTTGGTGGTCTCCTCGGTGATCACCGCGTTGTAGCGGAAATCCTCAACCCCGCCGCCGCCGAACTCCTCGGGCACCGCCATGCCGAGGAACCCCTGCTTACCGGCCTCCAGCCACAGCTGCCGATCCACGACCCCGGATTGCTCCCACTCGGCATGGTGCGGCGCGACATGCTGATCCAGAAATTTACGGTAGGACTCCCGGAACAGATCGTGTTCGGGCTCGAAAAGGGTGCGCTCCACGCCAACCTCCTAGTGACCACATCGGCAACTCGCCTGCCACATACGGTACCCGGAAGGGGAATCGCGGTTCACTTCAGATCCGAAAAAAGTCGCTTACCTGTGCGAAAAGCTTCGGAGGGCGGT
>NZ_BAFQ01000128.1 GCF_000308375.1 Nocardia aobensis NBRC 100429
CCCCGGCGAGACGTCCGCGCCCGCGCGTGGTGCTCGCCGGCGCCGCGGACGCGGCAGCGACGCCGCCGCCGGGGGCCATCTGCGCGCGCCGGAGGGCGGAGACGATTTGGCACTCACCGCGGTGGGACGGCAGATGGCCCAGCTCCCGGTCGACCCGCGGATGGCGCGCATGCTCGTCGCCGCGGAGGCCAACGGCTGCCTGTCCGAAGTGCTGGTCATCGTCGCGGCGCTGTCGATCCAGGACGTGCGGGAACGGCCGGCCGAATTCCAGCAGGCCGCCGACACCAAACACGCCCGGTTCTCCGTCGAGGGCTCGGACTTCCTCGCGTATCTGCGCCTGTGGGACTATCTGCGCGGACAGCGGAAATCGTTGTCGTCCAATCAATTCCGGCGGCTGTGCCGCGACGAGTTCCTGCACTATCTGCGCATCCGGGAATGGCAGGATCTGCAGGGGCAGCTGCGCACCATCACCAAGAGCCTCGGCTGGTCCGCCGCGGAATCGATCGCCCCGCAACAGAATTCGGATGCGCTGCCGTGGGACGGCGACGGGATCCATCGGGCGCTGCTGGCGGGCATGCTGTCGCACATCGGTGTGCGCGAGGCGGAATCTCGGGAGTTTCTCGGCGCCCGCGGCGCGAAATTCATGATCTTCCCCGGATCAGCCCTGGCGAAGAAGCCGCCGCGCTGGGTGATGGCGGCCGAACTGGTGGAAACCTCGCGGCTGTGGGGCCGCATGGCCGCGCGGATCGAGCCCGAATGGGCCGAACGGCTCGCCGGTGACCTGGTCAAACGCAACTACTCGGAACCGCACTGGTCCTCCCGGCGCGGCGCGGCGATGGCCTACGAGCGGGTCACTCTCTACGGCATTCCGCTGGTCACCCAGCGCCGCGTCGACTTCGGCCGCATCGATGCGCAGCTCTCGCGGGAACTGTTCATCCGGCACGCACTGGTCCAGGGCGAATGGCAGACCCGGCACGGGTTCTTCCATCGCAACCGCGAACTGCTCGACGACGTGGCCGATCTGGAGCATCGGGCGCGCCGGCGCGACATTCTCGTCGACGACCAGGTGCTGTTCGATTTCTACGATCAGCGCATCCCCGCCGACGTGGTGTCGGTGCGGCATTTCGACAGCTGGTGGCGCAAGGCCGAACGCGAGGATCCGCATCTGCTGGACTTCTCGACCGCCACCGTGGTCAATGCGCAAGCCGCCCAGCTGGATCCGGCCGCCTACCCGGACAGCTGGCGGCAGGGCGAACTGAGTTTCCCGCTCACCTACCAGTTCGAGCCGGGTCAGGCCGACGACGGCGTGACCGTGCACATCCCGGTCGCCCAGCTCGCCCATGTGCGGGCCGTGGGCTTCGACTGGCTGGTCCCCGGCATGCGTGAAGAACTCGCCGCCGCACTGATCAAGACCCTGCCGAAACAGCTGCGCCGCAGCGTCGTTCCCGCGCCGGACTTCGCGAAGGCCGCGCTGGCACGGCTGACCCCGCGCGCCGAACCGTTGCGCACCGGACTGGCCCGCGAGCTGTCGGCACTGGCATCGACCTCGATCGCGCCGGCCGACCTCGACCCGGGCGCCCTGCCCGACCATCTGCGGATGACATTCGCCGTCACCGGTCCCGACGGCGCCGACTTCGCCCGAGGCAAGAGCCTGGCCGCTTTGAAAACCGAGCTGTCCCAGCAGGTTTCGCAATCGGTGGCGAAGGCGACGAGCGCGGCCGAACGAGCGCCGGCGACGGTGTGGACGGCGCAGACGCTGGGCACCGTACCGCAGACCATTCGGCGTGAGGTCGGCGGTCAGACCATCACCGGCTATCCCGCCCTGGTCAGCGAGGGTGACGGGGTGGCCGTGCGCGTGCTGTCGTCGCCGGCGGCGCAGCGCGCCGCGATGCGCACCGGCACCAGGGCGCTGCTGCTGCGCGAGATGCCGGCCGCGCAGCGCTCGGTCACCTCGGGACTGTCAGCCGCCGACCGCCTCGCGCTGAGCCAGAGCCCGTACGGATCGATGGACGCGCTGCTCGACGACTGCCGCGCCTGCGCGGCCGACGAACTGATCGCCGCACACGGCGGTCCGGTACGCAGTCCGGAGCAGTTCACACGGCTCGTCGACCAGGTGCGACCGCAGTTCGCCGGTGCGGTCGCGCGCGTCCTCGCACTGGTTGTCCCGGTGCTGGCGGCCGCGCACCGGGTGCGGACCGCCCTGGCCGACACCACCGATCGCGATATCGCCGACGATGTCGCCGGGCAGCTCGACGAACTGGTCTTCGCCGGTTTCGTGAGCGAATTCGGCATCACCCGGCTCCGCGAGATTCCGCGATATCTGCACGCCGCCGAGGCACGGCTGCTCGCGCTGCCCGCCTCGGCCGATCGCGACCGTCAAGGCGCGGCCGAGCTGGATCGGGTCCATGCCGCGTACGCGCGACTGCTCGACCGTCTTCCGGGCGCGCGCCGCACGGCCGCCGACGTCACCGAGATCTGGTGGATGATCGAGGAACTGCGGGTGAGCCTGTTCGCACAGCAGCTGGGCACGCCGTATCCGGTGTCCGCCAAGCGAATCATCAAGGTCATCGACGGAATCGGCGCGGCGCCGGCCGGGGCCCGGCCCCGCTGATCAGTCGGCGCCGGCGGCCACCGAACGGTCGGCGCGGTGGCGGCGCAGATCGTCGATCTCGCGTTCGAAATCGTCGGCGGAGCTGAAGGACCGGTAGACCGATGCGAAGCGCAGATAGGCGACCTCGTCCAGATCGCGCAGCGGCCCGAGGATGGCCAGACCGACCTCGTGGCTCGGCACCTCCGGAGAACCCTTCGCGCGCACCGCGTCCTCGACCTGCTGGGCGAGCAGGTTCAGGGCGTCGTCGTCGACCTCGCGCCCCTGGCAGGCCCGGCGGACGCCACGGATCACCTTCTCGCGGCTGAACGGTTCGGTGACACCGCTGCGCTTGACCACCGAGAGGATCGCGGTCTCGACCGTGGTGAAGCGGCGCCCGCACTGCGGACATGCGCGACGGCGCCTGATTGCGCTGCCTTCCTCGGCCTCACGCGAGTCGACCACCCGCGAATCCGGGTGCCGACAGTACGGGCAATGCATCCGGGATCCTTCGTCGATGCCTGCGTCGGTTCGCGACGAGCTGCCTGCCCTCGACCTGTTCCGCCGATACAGCCGCACTCACCACGTATGTCCTGAGCGTCTTTCAGGATACCCGTACAGCGTTCGCCCCGGCCCATGCGGACCCGCGACCGGGCCCGCTCACGCCGTCAGTTGCCACTGGCTCGTCAGGTCGGCGATCAGATCCGGCAGGCGATTCAGCAATCGTCCGGCAGCGAGATCACCGGCGAACGGAACCGACAGCACCTGGCGGGCGAGCCCCGGAGCGGCCTGCATCCGTTCGTAACAGGGCACCAGATCGCCGGTGATGTAGGTCCAGCGCGGGTCGCGGTCGGCCCAGTTGAAGGCGGGCAACGGAGTACGCAGCGTCATCGTGCGCCCGTCGACCTCGGCCGAGACGGTGGTCGGTGCGAACACACCGGGTGCGCGCACCCCGGGTACCGCGGGTTTCGCCGCCAGGGTGCTGACGTAGGTCATCACCCGGCCCATCGCGCCCTGCCCCTGTGCGGTGAGATCCCATTGATCGGCGATGATCTGATTCTGTTCGCGATCGGTCATCCGCATCAGCGCGTCGTCGTACCCGGCGACCGTGCCCGTGGCGAGTGAGCGCCAGGCCCGCACCGCGTTGTCGTCGAGCACGCCGGCGGCGTACATCTCCTCGATCGCGGGCAATCCACCGGCGACATAGGCCTCGTGCATCGGCACCTGGTCGAGGAAGATGTGCTTCTGCATGATCATCAGCCGAGTCTGGAACCACGCCAGATCCTCGGCGGTGAGCCGCGGACCCTCGGTGGCCAGGAGCCGGATGTCGGCGGGCAGCGCCGCCACGAGCTGCGGCGGTGTGGCCCGCAACAGATCCGCGACCGCGCCGCCGATCTGGTGAATACCCGGCACGCTGAGAATGGTTGCCACATCGCTCATATCGAAGAATCCGGAGGCGAACGATCCGCCTGCCAGTCCGGCCAGCCCGGTCCAGTAGAACTCCGGATGGGCGGTCGTCAGCCGGAGGTAGTTCACGTAGACCTGGGTGAAGGTGCGCGAATTCGCGGCCACCCCGCGGATCGGATCCCACGCCGCCAGGTCGATATCGGCATCCGTGGTGGCCACCGTCAGCCAATACTGATGTAGCAGGGCCGCATACCGCCGTGGTGAGATCCCGTCGGCGCGGGCCTGCTCGAGCGCCGCGGCCAGCGTCGAAGTATCCAGCGGCAGCTCCGGATTCAGGCCACCGGCGCTCTCCCCGGCCCCGTTCACAACCGGAATGTCCAGATATGCGGTGTATCCCGCCTCCGCGCGCACCGCCGGTGCCGCGGCGAAAGCAATCACGAAACAGATGAGCAGTGCGGCCGTGCGTGCGAACACTCGCGGCAGCGCCCGATGGAGGGTGTGCACCATGATGCCTCGTCCTCGAAATCCGTTGGCGGAGAATGTAGCCCCGATCACATTCCGAGCAGAGTAGCAACATGTTTCAGTTGTGGATCAATAAATCCGGCCACGCGATGGCGTGTCCCGGGAGCCCTCGACCACGGCCTATCGCGACGCCGGAACCACGAGAGTGCGCCCGGCGGCCACTTCGGTGCCACGCAGTCCGTTCAATTCCACGATGCGAGCCACGGTGTCGCGCACCGCATCCCCCGGCGCCACCCGCCGTGCGAGGTCGGACAGCGACTCGCCGGGCTGCACCTGGACCGTCTGCGTGGATGCCGGGCTGCCCGCGTCACGCAACTGCGCCACTCCCAGGAGTCCGCAGACCGCCGCCGCGGTGAGCAGTGCGGTCGCGGCGAGCGTGGCCAGCCCGATACGAGCCTGTTCCACCCGCCGGAGCGGATGCGGCCCGCGGGCCGGCGCGGCGACCGGCACCCGGTCGTAGCCCGCCACGACATGCGGGCGCTGCAGACCGCGGGGACGCCGGAGGTCGGCCCGGCGGTGGCGCCGGACCGGCCGCACGGTGTGGACGGGAGCATCGCCGGACGAGCCGGCCCGGGTGCCGATCATGCTGAATTCATCGACCGCGGTACGCATCTGACGACCTCCATGAATGCTGTGACGAGTGCTGGGTGGATGGATCACAGGGGTATGAGAGTTGTGGCGTATTCGCTCATCTGTTCGAAGAACTGATGTTCGAATTCTTACCACGCGCGGCCGACAAAGTCACCAGCCACGCCGACATGCGTCGAACAGATGTTTGAAACCTGGCCGCGGGCGGACTACATTCGAAGCACGCGATCCGGCGGCGCCGGCAGAACCCGACGTCGGCAGAACCCGACAGACACGCCCCGGCAGACAGACGAACGGAGGACGGCGAGCGTGAGCGAACGTACGGTGGTCGGACACGAGGAGGCGGCCGGCAACGGCACGGTCTCCCCCGACGGTGCCCAGGCGCCGGCCGGTGACACCGAAACCCCCGGCAACGGAGCGGATCTCACCGTCCGCCAGCGCAAGGTACTCGAGGTCATCCGGACCTCGGTGAACGAACGCGGCTATCCCCCGAGCATCCGCGAGATCGGCGACGCGGTCGGACTCACCTCCACCTCGTCGGTCGCGCATCAGCTGCGCGCGCTCGAGCGCAAGGGCTATCTGCGCCGCGATCCCAACCGTCCGCGTGCGGTCGACGTCCGTGGCCTGGACGAGACCGCCGTGCGGGCGGCCGGTGCCGCGCCGGTGCTGCGCGCGGTGGCGACCGAAACCTCCGACGCGACCCCGGCGCCCACCTACGTCCCGGTGCTGGGCCGCATCGCCGCCGGTGGGCCGATCCTCGCCGAACAGGCGGTCGAGGATGTGTTCCCGCTGCCGCGCGAACTGGTCGGCGAGGGTTCGCTGTTCCTGCTGAAGGTCGTCGGCGAATCGATGGTCGACGCGGCGATCTGCGACGGTGACTGGGTGGTGGTCCGCCAGCAGAACGTCGCCGACAACGGCGATATCGTCGCCGCGATGATCGAGGGCGAGGCGACGGTCAAGACGTTCAAACGCACCGGCGATCAGGTGTGGCTGATGCCGCACAACCCGCTGTTCGACCCGATCGACGGTAACGACGCGCAGATCCTGGGTAAGGTCGTCACGGTGATCCGCAAGATCTGAGCGCGGTGGCCCGTCCGGGCTCGGCAACGTCGGCTGCCGCCCGGACGGGTGGATCCGTCAGCGCCGGAAGCGGTCGCGCAGCACGGGATCGTTTTCCCACCACAGTCCGCTCTGGACCGGCGCTGCCGCATGCGCCGTCGTCGCGGCAACGGGCGCGGGCGTGGTCCGCGCCGCCTCGCTCGCCGGCAGCGCCGAAAGTTCTTCGGCCGCATCGAGTTCGGCGTCCATCCGCGCGGCGCTGCGACGTTCGTCGGCCGCCCACGACCGCATCAGGGTCAGCAGATAGGGCAGGCCGAGCACATCGCCGAGCACCCAGATGATGCCCGCGCCGATGATCTGGTCCATCCGTAGATCCGGGCCCCACGTCCGGCCCACCTCGGTGTAGTAGTCCACCGCCACCAGCGGCCCGAACCACAGCACCAGCCCCAGCACTCCGTCTGCCAGTGATTCGAACACCGTGATCAACAACGAGACGGCCTGCGAATAGCGATGCGGAACGGGATCGGTCTGCAGCCGCGAATAGAAGTACAGGAATCCGACGGCCACCAGCAGT
This sequence comes from Nocardia aobensis NBRC 100429, assembly GCF_000308375.1. Lineage (GTDB taxonomy): Bacteria > Actinomycetota > Actinomycetes > Mycobacteriales > Mycobacteriaceae > Nocardia > Nocardia aobensis. Next base: position 6,738 of record NZ_BAFQ01000128.1, read on the forward strand.
AGTCGGGTGAGCGCGTCGACCACCCCGTGCCGCAGCACCGCTTCGAACCACGGCGTCAGTATCAGCAGCCAGGGCGTGGCCAGGATGGCGATCGACGGGACCAGCGGATAGGTCAGCACCCGCGCCGGCGCCGAGGCGAGTACGCGGTCCAGCCGCGCGCGTCCCGCCGGGCCGAGCGCATCGCGCAGCACCGTCAGCGGCCGACCGGTCGCCAGGCCGAACGGCACCACGTAGAGCAGCAGCAGTATCTGCAGCGCCCGCATCCAGAACAGGGTGCCCGAGTACACGCCGATCACGCTGATGCCGGTCAGCAACCACACTCCGAGGCCGACCGCGCCGAACGCCCAACTGCGTCCCGCCGACTCCGCACTCCCGCGCCGGTCGGCCCGCCGGCGAGCCAGGCCGTAGCCGAGCCCCAGCGCGGCGGTCACCACGACCGTCGAGGTGTCCCAGCGCCATTCCTCGACGACGGACTGCACGGTCAGCGGCGTGTCGATCCATCCCACGGCAGCCAGTATCCACCCGGCGTTCGGGAGCGTTTGCGCCGGTCCGGCGGGGTGTCCGGTTAGTTCTGATTACCGGATTCATGGGTGTGCGCGACATCCCGGGAGCGATGCGCGGGGCCGTGCGACTCGGCGCAGTGGCCGCTCGGCACGGCGCCGAGTTCGATCAGTTCGGGCTGTGCGTGATCCACCTGCAGCGTGGCGTGCTCGATGTGATGGTCGGCGGCCAGCCACCGCGCCAGATCCTGGCGCACCGCGTGGCAGTCGCGGCCGGGCTCGACCAGCACGTGCGCCGAGAGAGCCGGGGACCCCGAGGTGATCTCCCAGATGTGCAGATCGTGCACCTCGACCACCCCGTCGCGGGCGGCCATGCCGACACCCACCGCCGCCGGATCGATATCGGCCGGGGCGGCCTCCAGGAAGATCCGGCTCGACGCACGGACCAGGCCGACCCCCGCCTTCACCATCAGCGCGACCACCACCAGCGTCGCGATCGCGTCGGCGCGTTCGAAGCCGGTGAGCATGATGACCACCCCGGCCACCGCGGTCGCCAGGAAGGCGTAGAGATCGGTGAGGATGTGCTGGAACGCGCCCTCGACATTCAGGCTGCTGCGATTGGCGCGCGAAATCATCCAGGTGGCAGCGAGATTCACCACCACACCCACCAGCGCGGTCGCGAGCACCAGTCCACCGGTGACCGAGGGTGGCTGGATCAGGCGGCGGATCGCCTCGTAGAGCAGCCAGGCCGACAGGACCAGCAGCGTCAGGCCGTTGGCTTGCGCGGACAGGATTTCCACCCGCTTCCAGCCGAAGGTCATCCGCCCGGCCGGCGGTCGCGCCGCGAGGCGAATCGCCCACAGCGCCAACGCGATCGAGGCGGCGTCGGTGAGCATGTGCGCGGCATCGGACAGCAGGGCCAGCGAGCCGGCCACCACACCCACGACCACCTCGCCGAGGAGGAAGACCACGATGACCGCGAGTGCCCCGGCCAGCCAGCGCCGATCGCTGTCGGGAGTGGCGTGCGCATGACTGTGCGCGTGCCCGTGGCCCGAGCCGTGTGTATGTCCGGCACCCATGCTCCGTACTCCTCTCCGTCGCTACCGCTCGTCATCATATGCATACATCACTATGTATGCAATATCCCCTGCTCGTACCCGCCGCGCGGGTCGGCAGCCGGGTACCCGCGCGCCGATCCCTTTATCCGAACCCGGCGTTCCGAACTCCCGGGCAGTGTCCGAAGACCGCGAGCATTCCGGATAACTTTTGCGGGCCGCGCACTAAATGCGTCCTGCCGATTCTTTTCTCATTCCGGGAACATTCACGATCGAAACCGCCCGAATAGCACGGGATTCACTACGACCGGTCGCAATACGGTACGGTATACACAATCCCAGTTGCTCCGTGTCAGTGCGAAAGGGCTCGATCATGGCCAAGAAAGTCACCGTCACACTCATCGATGATTACGACGGGAAGTCCAAAGCGGATGAGACCGTGCAGTTCTCGATCGACGGTGTGGCGTATGAAATCGACCTGTCGACATTGAATGCCGGGAAGCTGCGCGGGGCACTCGAACCCTGGACGGAAAAGTCCCGCAAGGTCGGCCGCCTGAAGTCCGGCGGCGGGACCCGCACCAAGTCCGCGGCCGACCGCGAGCAGACGGTGGCGATCCGGGAATGGGCCAAGAAACACGGGTATAACGTCTCCGCGCGCGGCCGCATTTCCTCCGAGGTTGTCGCCGCCTATCACAAAGCGAGCAAGTAGCCGGCATCCGATCTTTCGACCGGATCGTACGTACGCTACGCACCCAGCGGGCCCGCAGCATCACGTCACAGCCGTGATCTTGCGGGCCCGCTCGGCGCGGTAATCTGGTTCTCTGGTTCGGCGCCGCGCCGTACTCACAAGTCGCTGGGAGTAGTTCCGAGGCGGGGTTGGTGTGCATGACAGGGGAAACCGGAATCGGTGAACTGGCTCGACGATGGCGCATCGCGATCGCCGACACCGGCTTCGTTCCCATGTCCATGCGCGAACTGGAGCAACTGCTGGCAGGTCTGCTCGAGCAGTTCGTCGCGATTGTCGGGGCCGAACCGTTCGACGCCGCGGCCGCGGCCACGATCGGCGCCGCCCTGGTCCGCGCCAATCTCACCGATCCGCAGGTCATGCCCCGCTCCGCTCGTGCGCTGACACCGCTGGCGACCACCGTGTTCCCGCCGGGCGATCGGGTGATCGCGGTTCTGGGCGAGATGGCCCGCGGATATACCGAGGAGTTACTCGCCACCCGGGCGCGGCATCAGGAAATGCTGCACTCGGCGATGGCCGACGCCCGCAATGCCGCCGAGGCCCGATTCCGGGTGGTATTCGACAATGCCGCCATCGCCATCGGCATCGGTGACGCCGAGGGCCGAGTGGTCGATGTCAATCCCGCGATGGCCGCGATGCTCGGCGTCAGCCGCGAGTATCTGCTCGAACGCGGGGTCACCGATCTGATACATCCGGACGACCGCGTGGAATTGCGGCGCCGCGTACTGGGCGAGCTTTTCCACGCCGGCTCGGGCACGATCCGGATGGAATTGCGCTATCCGCGTCCCGAGGGCGTCGACGGCTGGGCCGCGTGGGCGATCACCCTGGTGCCGGCGACCGGCGGGCGGGCGGCGTATCTGCTGGTGGTCGGCGAGGACACCACACAGCGGCGGGAATTGCAGGCCGAATTGCACCGCCAGGCCCGGCTGGACCCGCTGACCGGCCTGCCCAATCGACGGCAACTGGTCGAAGTGCTCTCGGCCATCATCACCGACGCCGGGCCCGAGGACTGCATCGGCTTGTGTTTCATCGACCTCGACGGATTCAAATCGGTCAACGACACCTACGGCCACGGAGTCGGTGATCGGCTGCTCGCGGCCGTCGCGGAGCGGCTCTCGGCGGCGGTTCCGGCGATCATGCTGGCCCGGGTGGGCGGCGACGAATTCGTCGGGCTGGTACGCCCGACCTGCGACACCGACCACATCGCCGCGGTGGCCCAGCGCCTGCTCGACGCGCTGGGCGAACCCATCCCCGTCGACAATCACGACCTGATGATCTCCGCGTGCATCGGCGCGATCGTCACCCCTGTCACCGGCACCGACGCCGAGCGGCTGCTCGATGCCGCCGACGCCGGGCTGTACCGCGCGAAGGCCAGCGGACGCAACCGCTGGGTCCTTCACGCGGCTGATGTCGCCGCCCGGGTGCGCGGCCTAGGATGAGCGGCGTGCAACCTCTGTTACCCGACTGGGCGGCCGACGACATCGACCCCCGGATTCCCAGCCCGGCGCGAGTGTACGACTATCTGCTGGGCGGATTCGCCAATTTCGAGGTGGATCGGTCGGTCGCGGCGCAAATGATCGAGGTCATTCCCGAAGTTCCGCGCACGGCCCGGGCAAACCGCGCATTCTTGCAGCGTGCGGTCGGTTTTCTCGCCGACGCGGGTATCGACCAATTCCTCGATCTGGGCTCCGGAATTCCGACGGCGGGCAACGTGCACGAGATCGCGCAGCGCGTCGTCCCGGGCGCGCGGGTGGTCTATGTCGATATCGATCCGGTCGCGGTGACCATGAGCCGCAAGCTACTGGCGGACAATCCGAACGCGACCGCGGTGCACGGGGATTTCACCGATATCGACGGGGTACTCGAGCATCCGCAGGTCCGCGAACTGCTGGATTTCGATCGGCCGGTCGCCGTCCTGCTGGTATCGATGTTGCATTTCGTGGCCGACGACGCCCTGGCCGCGACGGTATTCGAGCGACTGCGCGCCACCATCGCCTCCGGTAGTTATCTGGCGCTGTCACATCTGACCAGTGAGGGACCGCCCGAGCAGATGGACCGCATGCTCGCGGTGACCGAACGCGTCACCGGCCGCGGCGATCGGCTGCGCACCCGCGCCGAGATCATGGATCTGCTCGGCGATCTGGTCCTGGTCGAACCCGGCCTGGAATATCTGGCCCGGTGGCGGCCGGATCCGGACGAGCCCCTGCCGGATGTCCGGCCCCTCGACGGCTACGCGGGTGTCGCCCGCAAGCCCTGATCCGAGCCGCTGCCCCTCGGCGGCGAAATCACAACCGCGGTCCGGGCGCGCCGGGAATTGTCACAAGGCATCTTCTGCGCGAAGTCGATCCCGGTTACAAAGGAATTCCCGCCGGTGCGCTCGAGGAACCGGCCCGCGAGAAGTGTAAGAAGTTGGCTACCGAGGTTTTCGACACCGCCGTCGAGCTGCCGGTCGAGCGCAGCGCCGTCTGGAAGCTGCTCGTCGACCCCCAGTTGTATCCGCGCATCTTTACCGGAATCGGCGCCTGTGAACGGCTCGAGACCGGCGCCGGCGCGCCGCTGTGGCAGCTGCGCATCGGAACCGCCGACACCGAGATCCGGACCCTGTCGCTGACGGTGCGGGTGGGCCCGCGCGGGGAAGCTTTCGAGTTGTACTGCCCGGCAACCGGGAGCTTCGCCTCCGTGCGGCTGCGTGATATCGAGGGCGGCACCCGCGCGGTGATCACGTGTTTCGCCGCCGGCCGGATACATCCGGTCGCCGCGCGCACCTCGACCGCCGGTACGCAGGCCTGGCTGGACGCCGGGCTGCGGCGGCTGCGCGAATTGGTCACGGCCGCACCGACTTCGGTCGTGGTCAACCGCGAGAACACGCCCCTGCGGCGGCACGCGGACGTCGCTCGCCACATCCTCGGTACGGGCGTGGTACGCACCGCGCGGCCGGACCGCAGTGTGGGGCAGGTGCGCGGACTCGCACGGTGGGGATTCAATCTGGCCGGCGGCTACGCCGCCGCGGCCGCGCATTCCCCCACCCGCATCGCCGTCGTCGACGATCGGCGCAGCCGCACCTTCGCCGACATCGACCGGCGCAGTACCGCACTGGCCGGGGGGATGGCCGGACTGGGCCTGCGCACCGGCGATGCGATCGGCCTGCTCGCCCGCAATCACGCCGGCATGGTCGAAACCATGGTCGCGGCGGGCAAACTCGGTGTGGACACGATTTTGCTGAACGCGGGTCTGTCGGCCCGGCGCATCGAGGAGATCGTGCAGCGGCACCGGCTGGCGCACGTCTTCGTCGACGCCGAACTGGAAGAATTGATCCACTACCTGCACTCCGACATCGTCCGCATCGCCACCGACGACGGCGCACCCGGCCGCACCACCATCGAGGATCTGATCACTCAGGGCGACAACGGTTTCGACAAACCGGCGCGGCCGGGCCGATTGATCGTGCTGACCTCCGGGACCAGCGGCACCCCCAAGGGCGCGCGCCGACCGCACGCCAAGGGGTTCGCCACCGTGGCGGCCCTGCTGTCGCGCATTCCGCTGCGAATGAACGACACCATGCTGATTCCGGCGCCGCTGTTCCACACCTGGGGTCTGGCCGCGCTGCAATTGAGTACCGCGCTGCGTGCCACCGTCGTCCTGCCGGAGCAGTTCGATGCCCGCGACACCCTCCGCCGGATCGCCGAGAACCGGGTCGGCACAGTGATTCTCGTGCCGACCATGGTGCAGCGGATCCTGGATCTGCCGACCCATGTGCGGGCCCGTTACGACACCTCCAGCCTCCGTATCGCGGCCAGTTGCGGCGCCCCGCTGGCCGGTGCCACGGTGCTGCGGTTCACCGACAACTACGGCGATGTGCTGTACAACATCTACGGCTCCACCGAGGTGTCGTGGGCGACCATCGCCACCCCCGAGGATCTGCGGACCGCGCCGACCACCGCCGGGCGGCCGCCGCTCGGCACGAAAATCGCTGTGCTGGGCCCGAATCGGAAGCCCGTGCCGATCGGCGCGACCGGGCGCATCTACGTGGGCAACCACATGCTGTTCGACGGATATGTCAATTCGGCTCCGCCGGACGAGACCGACGGCATGCTCGATACCGGCGACCTGGGGTACCTGGACGCCGACGGCCGGCTGTTCATCGCCGGCCGCGACGACGAGATGATCATCTCGGGTGGTGAGAACGTCTTCCCGCGGCCGGTGGAGGAGGCACTGTCGCATCTGCCGCAGATCGCCGATGTGGCCGTGGTCGGCGTGCCGGACCACGAATTCGGGCAGCGGCTGGCCGCGTTCATCGTCAAGCGGGAGGGTTCGGGCCTGGACCCGGACATGATCCGCACCTACGTCCGCAACCGGCTGAGCCGGTTCTCGGTGCCACGCGACGTCACCTTCCTGTCGGCACTGCCGCGCGGCG
>NZ_BAFQ01000127.1 GCF_000308375.1 Nocardia aobensis NBRC 100429
TCTCGGACATCGGGATTCGATTTCCGTGTTCGGCACCGACTATCCGACGCCGGACGGCACCGCGGTGCGTGACTACATCCACATCCGTGATCTCGCTCGCGCGCATGTGCTGGCATTGGCGCAGTCGCGGCCCGGCGAACATCGCATCTTCAATCTCGGTAGCGGTACGGGTTTCTCGGTGCGCGAAGTGATCTCGGCCTGTGAGCGCGTCGTGGGCCGGCCGATTCCGGCGGTCGACGCGCCGCGGCGCGCCGGTGATCCGGCGGTGCTGATCGCGTCGAGCGCGAAGGCGATCGACGAGCTCGGCTGGCAGCCCGAACACAACGATCTCGACGAAATCGTCTCCGACGCCTGGGATTTCCTCACCTCGCTCGGTGACCGCGCGCACAGCGCTCGCTGATACGCGCGGCCTCCGGGCCCGTGAGCGGGTCGCTGTCATCGCGACTCCGGCTCGCCGTCATCGGCGATGACGAGGTCGACACCCAGCCCCGCCGCGATATCGCGGCCGCTGACGGCGAGCTTGCGCACATCGTCGGGGCGCATACCGGTGCGTAGCGCCGCGTCCAGCAGTCGTGCGATGCGGTGAGCCGGGTCGGCCCGCAACGCAGCCTCGAACGCGACACCTGCCAGCGGTCCGTCCCCGCGGGTATAGGCGCTGTAGCCGAAGAGGGTGGCCAGCTCGGCCCGGTCCGGGCCGGCGAGACCGCGGCAGGCACGAGACCACAGCGCCTCGGCCGCCGCGGCGTGCGCACCCAGCGCCACCGCGAACAGCGAATCACGCACCGCCGTGTCCCGCACGGCGACGGCCAGATCCGCGAGTTCGCGTGGATCGAGGTCATCGCCCGATTCCACAGTGCTGATCTGCCACAACACCATGTCCAGGGCCGCGCGACTGTAGGAGCGCGGCTCCCCGGCACGCAGTGCGCGCCGGAACCGCTGCCTGGCGGCCTCCGCGGCATTGCCGATCGCGGCGTCGATCTGGAGACGCAGTGGCGTGTTCTCGGCCACCGCGGCGGTGAGCTCGGTGCGCGAGCCCCGGATGGGGCGGCCGTCGAGAACCTGCGCGAGCGCGACCGGTGAGGCCGCCGGATCCGCTTGCGTACCGGCACTGCCGGTATCGAGCACGCTCCACCAGTCGGCGCCCGGGGTGATCTCGCCCACGGCCCATGCCTCCGCGAGAAGCACATCCTGGCTCCGCAGCGCACCGTCGAGCACCCGCACGAGATCGCGATGGCGGGCCGCACGCCGCCCGGCCCGCCCCGCCCGCGGCGCCGTCGCACGATCGTCGACGATCAGCGCCACCACACCGACGGCTTGCTCCTGCCCGCAGATGCCGGCCAGTTGCGCGGCCAGCCGCACCCACGCCCCGCATCCCGCCACATCGAGATCGTGCCGGGCCACCGCGCCGAGATAGACCGCGCCCGGATACTTCTGCGACCGCAGCAGCAGGCACACCACCAGCGAACGCTGCGGGCGAAACCCCAACAGCGCGGGCACGGCCGCGATGAATTCCGCCGGTTCGCTCATCGTCAACGCGGTCGCCGCCCACAGCTGTTCGGCGCCGCCCGCCCGGACGCGGCGCCCCTCCTCGCCGCTGCCTCGCTCACGAGACATGTCACCGTCGCCCGTGCCGGGCGGATCCGATTCGGCCTCGTCCGCGAGGCCGTGCGCCGTGCCGGACGGTGCCGAGTCCGATGCCGGACCGGCGAACGTTGCGTCGGCCTCGCTCGCCGCGAGTTCCGGCGGCGTATCACGCTGCGGGGGTGCCGGTTTCGCCGTATCACCACCGTCATCCACCATCTCGTCCTCGTCGCGCGGAGGACCGTATTCCTCGGCACCGCTGTCGTTTCCGCGGCAATCGGCGCGCGGTCGCCTCATCCGGCCGACCTCACTGCGCACGCAGCGCTCCGGCGTCATCGAGCCGCCACCGCGGGCACTGTGCTCGGCACCGACGCATTCGTGCACGGCGACGCACGCGGCGCCGGTACACCGGCCCCGCGGCGCCTCCGCGCGCACACTCCCCCGAATATCGCCGCATCGCAGCGGAACTCGACCCGCCCCGGCCGCCGCGCCTGCCATTCCGCCCGCCGCGCGGGCGACTCCCCCACGCGACCGGCACATCCGGTTCGCGCATCCGGCGACTCGCGAAGGAAGTGACGAAGCGGCGGCCTCGTGATCGGTAGCCGCTTCGGCCTCCGCGGCCTTGCCCGAACGAGCCGCGGTCTCCGGTCCGCTGTCCCGGCCCGGCATGCCCTCTCGCACCGTCGATTCGGGCCGGGTGCTGGGGCCCGGCGCGGTTCGGGGTATGTCCGTCTCCGCCGAGCCCACGCTCGTTGTCTGCGGAACCGCGCTCGACGGCGAAGGGCCCTGCGCCGCATCGTGGCTATCGGTGCTGGGCCGGCTGGGGTCGGTGTGTGTGGTCATGGCGTCCACACTGCCCGTGCGCCACTGCCGAGCCGGCGGGCTGAGCTGGGCTTTTATTTCGTCTGGGGAGTCGGTCGAAACCTGGGGATCGCGGTACCGACACGCGGTGCGACCGAGCGGGGATGTCGGGGCCTGCTGTTACGGTTGCGCCGGGGAGAGCACAGTCGCCGACGGCCTCAGCGGGTACGGACCTTGGCGACCGCCGCCGTGAAGACCTGGTCCAGGCCGGTCGTATCCGGCGCGGCGGCACCGAAAGTCATTGCCGTGGTTTCGATTCGGATGTCGCCGATCTGCGCGAGCAGGGTCCGCAGCGCCGGATCGGCGGAACTGCCGGGCGGCGAGCCGGTCACCGTCCGACCGAAGGCCACGGTGTCGTCGGCGTCGACCGGCGGGGGCGGTAGCAGCCGGGTGGTGATCGTGCGATCTATCGCGCCGTGCCGAGCGTGCGCCGTCGTGCAGCGGGAAAGCTGGTCTCCCAGCGAGGACAACGGCTCGTCGGTACGGCTCAGCACGACGGTGATCGTCGCTCGGGTCCGGTCGTCGGTCCCGACCGTCGCCGCGGTCCCGGTGGGATCGGGCGGGGCGGGTGCGCAGTCGGGCGGATCGATCTGTGCCCCCGGCGGAATCGCGGTGAGATCCGCGGCCGCCGCCGCGGCGCGATCACCGGAGGCGACGACGGTCGTATATCCCGCCGGGAATCGGTCCTGGCCCGGCAGCATCGCTGTGAGATCGCCGTCGATATGCCGGGTGACCACACTCTGGCGCATCGCGGTCGGATGCCCGGACACCGTGGAACCGCACGCGGCGAGCAGACAACTCAAGGCCGCGTACCCGACGGTGTGGCCGAACCCGCGGCGCCTCCGCGAGGCCAGCGGATTCGGGACGCTCACTCCCCCACTATGGCCGATGCCGTCGCCCCCGCGGATCTGCCACGCCGACCTGGCGGGAATACCGGCCGCGGATCCGGAGTTGTGTTCTCCGGTAGGGCATGAGCGTGGCCTACCTCCGCCGGGTACGCTCCGCGACCGCTACTCTGCGGGGGTTACATCCCCCGGTGGACCGGCGGTTTGCGTCGGATGTCATCGCCCGCACGCCGACCGGTACGCGACACCCCCGCGCGTACCCTGGACGGTGGCGAGGTGGCGAGATCCGGCACCGGACCACTACTGAAAACGACTGAGGCGGACAGGGCTTGACCAGGGAGTTTGGCAAATGAGCAGTATGTACGAGCTGGAGTTCCCCGCTCCGCAGCTGTCCTCGGCCGACGGCGAGGGTCCGGTGCTGGTGCACGGCCTGGAAGGTTTCACCGACGCGGGCCACGCGGTACGGCTGGCAACGACCCATCTGCGCGAAAGCCTCGAATCCGAGCTCGTCGCCTCGTTCGACGTCGATGAATTGCTCGACTATCGCTCGCGGCGTCCGCTGATGACCTTCAAGACCGACCATTTCTCGGACTACGCCGATCCGGAACTGAACCTGTGGGCGCTGCGCGACACCGCCGGCACCCCGTTCCTGCTTCTGTCCGGCATCGAACCGGACCTGCGCTGGGAGAAGTTCGTGACGGCCGTGCGCCTGCTGGCCGAACAGCTCGGCGTGCGCCGCAGCATCGGCCTCAGCGCCATCCCGATGGCGATTCCGCACACCCGGCCGCTGGGTATCACCGCCCACGCCAGCGACCGCGATCTGATCGGTGAACATCAGCGCTGGCCCGGCGAGCTGCAGGTTCCGGGCAGCGCGTCGTCGCTGCTGGAGTACCGCATGGGACAGCACGGCCACGAATCCATCGGTTTCTCGGTGCACGTCCCGCACTATCTGGCGCAGACCGCCTATCCGGAGGCCGCGCAGACGCTGCTGGAGAACGTCGCCGACAACGCGGGCCTGGAACTTCCGCTGGCGGCGCTCGGTGAGGCCGCGGCCCGCGTACGCGAACAGGTCAACGAGCACATCGCCGGAAACGCCGAGGTGGAGACGGTCGTCCAGGCGCTCGAGCGTCAGTACGACAGCTTCGTCACCGCGCAGGAGCGCCGCTCCAGCCTGCTCGCCGGAGAGGCCGACCTGCCGACCGGTGAGGAACTGGGCGCGGAGTTCGAGCGCTTCCTCGCGGAGCAGACCGAATTCGGCGACGGCGACGAGCCCCGGGACTGACCCGCACCCCATCGCCCGGCGCGCACGGTTCACCGCCGTCCCGCCGGGCGATGCGGTACCCGCGACGGTTCGTCGGTAACGTGGACGCACGTGCAGCTGTCCGAACTGGTTCCCGACCGTGCCGTGCCCGACGTGGATGCCGACTGGCTGTACGAAACCTTCGCCGAATGGACCTCCGCCCAGGGGCTGACGCTGTATCCGGCGCAGGAAGAGGCGCTGATCGAGCTGATGACCGGCGCGAACGTCATCCTCGCCACACCCACCGGCTCGGGAAAATCGATGGTCGCCGTCGGCGCGCACTTCGCCGCGCTGAACCGGAGTGAGCGCAGCTACTACACCGCGCCGATCAAGGCACTGGTCAGCGAGAAGTTCTTCGCGCTGTGCGAGGTGTTCGGCGCCGACAAGGTCGGCATGGTCACCGGCGACGCCGCGGTGAATCCGACGGCCCCCATCATCTGCGCCACCGCCGAGATCCTCGCGAATCTCGCGCTGCGGGAGGGCGCGGACGCCGATATCGGCCAGGTGGTGATGGACGAATTCCATTTCTACGCCGATCCCGATCGCGGCTGGGCCTGGCAGGTCCCGCTGCTGGAACTGCCACGCGCCCAATTCCTGTTGATGTCGGCCACTTTGGGTGAGGTGGACCATTTCGCGCGGGATCTGGAACGGCGCACCGGACGCGCCACCGCCATCGTCACTGGAACCGAGCGCCCGGTGCCGCTGCTGTTCTCGTATGTCCGCACCCCCATCACGGAAACCCTGGAAGACCTGGTGACCACCAGCCAGGCGCCGGTCTACGTGGTGCACTTCACCCAGGCCGCCGCGCTGGAGCGCGCCCAGGCGCTGACGAGTGTGAACTTCGCGTCGAAGGCGGAGAAGGACGCGATCGCCCAGGCGCTGGGCGGTTTCCGGTTCGCGACCGGATTCGGCAAGACACTGTCGCGGCTGATCCGCCACGGGATCGGCGTCCATCACGCCGGGATGTTGCCGAAGTATCGGCGTCTGGTGGAGCGGCTGGCCCAGGACGGTCTGCTGAAGGTCGTCTGCGGCACCGACACCCTCGGCGTGGGCATCAACGTGCCGATCCGCACGGTGCTGCTCACCGGATTGACGAAATTCGACGGGGTGCGCACGCGGCGGTTGAAGGCGCGCGAATTCCATCAGATCGCGGGCCGGGCCGGGCGCGCCGGATACGACACCGTCGGCACGGTGGTGGTCCAGGCTCCCGAGCACGAGGTGGAGAACGCCAGACTGGTCGCCAAGGCCGGCGACGATCCGAAGAAGCTGCGCAAAATCCAGCGGCGTAAACCGCCGGAGGGTTTCGTATCCTGGTCCGAGGACACCTTCGACCGGCTCGTCGCCGCGCAGCCCGAACCCATGGTGTCACGATTCCGGGTCACCAATTCGATGCTGCTCAATGTCATCGCCCGGCCCGGCAACTGCTTCGACGCGATGCGTCACCTACTCGAGGACAATCACGAACCCCGGCCTGCGCAGCGCAAACACATTCTGAAGGCGATCCGGCTCTACCGGGCGCTGCGCGACGCGGGAGTGGTCCAGCAACTCGACGAACCGGATGCCACCGGCCGGCGGGCGCGGCTCACCGTCGACCTGCAGCGCGACTTCGCGCTCGACCAGCCGCTGTCGCCGTTCGCGCTGGCAGCGCTGGAGCTGCTTGACAAGTCGGCTCCCAGCTACACACTGGATGTGGTGTCGATCATCGAATCCACACTGGAGGATCCGCGCCAGTTGCTGCTCGCCCAGCAGCACCGGGCGCGGGGTGCGGCGATCGCCGAGATGAAGGCCGACGGCATCGAATACGACGAGCGCATGGAGCTGATCGAGGAGATCACCTGGCCGAAGCCACTGGCCGAGCTGATCGAACCGGCCTTCGAAACCTATCGCGGCGGCCATCCGTGGGTCTCGGAATTCAGCCCCTCCCCCAAGGCCGTGGTGCGCGAAATGATCGAGCGCTCACTGACTTTCGCCGAACTGATCTCCCAGTACGAGCTGGCGCGCTCGGAGGGGCTGGTGCTGCGCTATCTCGCCGACGCCTACCGCGCACTGCGCCGGACCGTCCCCGAGTCGGCGCGCACCGAGGAACTCGAGGACATCACCGAATGGCTGGGTGAGCTTGTCCGCCAAGTCGATTCGAGCCTGCTCGACGAATGGGAACAACTCACAAATCCGGGCGCCGAGACCGACGGCGACCAACTCGCCTTCGGCGCCGACACCGTGCGGCCGATCACCGCGAACGAACGCGCGTTCCGGGTCATGGTGCGCAACAGCATGTTTCGGCGGGTCGAGCTGGCCGCCCGGCAGCGCTGGGACGAACTCGGCGAATTCGACGACGGTCCGGACTGGGCCGACGATCTGGCCCCGTACTTCGACGAATACGGTGCGATCGGCACCGGCCCGGACGCGCGCGGCCCGGCGCTGTTCGCCGTCGAGACCCGACCGGGCTTCTGGCGGGTGCGCCAGATACTCGACGATCCGGCCGGTGATCACGGCTGGGCGCTCGAGGCCGTCGTTGATCTGGCCGAATCCGATGCCGCCGGCGAGGTGGTCTTCGACGAGATGACGGTGCGGGCCGGATGAGCACGATCGTCCTCGACCTCCGCCGCGATCCCGCCACGACGCTCGTACGCCGCCGAAAACCCGGTGCCGACGCGCTGATCTGATCCGGCCACCGTCCCCGGTGCGGGCCGCGCTCACCCGAGCGTGATCAAGCCGACCCTCGTTCCGGTTCGTTTCCCGTGCCCTCGCGCTGATACTCTCTCGCTCGCTGCCTGCAGCGGGAGGCTGCCCAGAAGAAAGAGAGTTCCCTTAGATTGACCGGTACAAACGCGCCCGAGTCGCCCTGTCTCGTCATCGACCTCGATCGGGTGCGCGGCAACTTCCACGCTTTCCGTGCGGCCTTCCCGTCGGCACGAATTCGCTTCGCTGTCAAAGCATCTCCGATGCCGGAGATCATCCGGCTGCTCGATTCCGAGGGCGCCGAATTCGACGTCGCCAGTATCGGCGAGATCGAGATGTGTGTGGCGCTGGGCGTCGACCCGGCAGCGCTCTGCTACGGCAACCCGATCAAGAAGGCCGCCCACATCGCCGCCGCCTACGCCGCGGGTGTCCGCCGGTTCGCCTTCGACACCGAGGACGACCTGGAGCGGATCGCCGAACTCGCGCCGGGCTCGGAGGTGGAGTGCCGGTTCCTGGCCTCGGCGCCGCAGTCGCAGACCCCGTTCGGCACCAAATTCGGCTGCGCGCCCGGTGAGGCGGTGCGACTGCTGGTGCGCGCCCGCGACCTGGGCCTGCAGGTGGCCGGCCCCTATTTCCACGTGGGCTCCCAGCAGCTGGATCCGGTGGCGTGGCAGATCGGCATCGAACAGGCCGCGGCCATCACGGAAGCGCTGGCGGTCAAGGACATCCCGGTGGCGTCGGTGAATATCGGTGGGGGCCTGCCGATTTCGTACGCCGATCCGGCGCCGGAGCTGTCCGAACTGAGTGTCGTGATCGCCGAGTCGGCGACGCGGCACCTTCCCGAGCACACCGACCTGGTGGTGGAACCCGGCCGCGCCCTGGTGGGCAATGCCGGCGTGATCCACGCCGAGGTCGTGAACGTGCGCACCGCGCCGGACGGGCGGCGCTGGGTGTATCTCGACATCGGCCGCTACAACGGTATGGCCGAGACCGAGAACGAGTACATCGCCTACCGGATCGAAACCGACCGCGACGGTGACCCCGTCGACGAGGCGGTGATCGCGGGCCCGACCTGCGACGGAGACGATGTACTGTATCAACGCACGCGAGTCCTTCTGCCGACCACGCTGCGAGCCGGTGATCCCGTTCGGATCCTCGATACCGGCGCTTATACGGCGAGCTATTCGTCGGTGTCCTTCAACGGTTTTCCGCCTTTGACTGTGCATGTCATCGGCGCTGAGCGAGAGTGAGTTTGCCCATGACGGCAGAATTCACCGGCTGGCACGTGCTGGCCGAGTTCGGTGGTGTCGACGTAGCCCTCTGCGACGATCTCGAACGACTCGAAACAGCGCTTCGACAATCGTTGCTCGCCGCGGGAGTGACGATCTGCGAGGTGGTGCACAAGAAGTTCGAGCCCCACGGCGTGACGGTGCTGGCGCTGCTGTCGGAATCGCACGCGTCGATCCACACCTATCCGGAATCCGGCGACATCTTCGTCGACGTGTTCACCTGCGGCAGCATCGGCGCCGGCGCCACCAAGGCGGTCGAGTTGCTGCAGGATGCGCTGCAGCCGGAATCGGTGCACATGGAGGTCGTGCAGCGCGGGCATCAGGCACGCCGGGTGCACGAGCCGGTCGGAGCGGGCCTCACGCGCGTATGGGATCTGTCGGACGTGATCGTCGATGCGCGGACTCCGTTCCAGCACATGGTGATCGCGCGCACCGCGCAGGGTGTGTCGCTGTTCTCCGACGACGACCGGCAGTCCACCGAGTTCTCCCAGCTGACCTATCACGAGGCGATGCTGGTCCCGGCCTACGCGCTGGCGGCCAAGCTCGACAACGTGCTCATCATCGGTTCCGGCGAGGGTGTGGCCAGCCAGATGTCGGAGGCCGCGGGCGCGACCCGGGTCGACCACGTCGATATCGACCGGATGGAGGTCGAGCTGTGCGCCCGGCATCTGCCCTACGGATACACTCCGGCCGATCTGGAGGCCGCGGTCGGTGGTGACGGCGCGATCCGGATGCATTACGCCGACGGCTGGGATTTCCTGGCCGAGGCAGAATCCGCCGGTGTGCGCTACGACGTGATCGTCATCGATCTGCCCGACGAGCGGGTCGAGGACGCCCAGCACAACCGCCTCTACGAGGAGGAGTTCCTTACCCGATGTAAGGCGTTGCTGGCCGAGGGCGGCGTGCTGGCCGCTCAGGCCGGGTGCCCGACGATGTGGCGCAACGAGACGCTGAAGCGTTCGTGGCAGCGGTTCACCGATCTGTTCGACACCGTGGTGCCCTATGGCAGCGACGAGCACGAGTGGACGTTCTTGTTCGGTATCGCCGAGCGCATCGACGACCCGGTCGCGGTGATGTGCGAGAAGCTGCCGAAGCTGCCCTACCGCGCGGAGACGGTCGACGAACGCGCGCTGGTGCGCGGCGCCATCGAACCGTACGCACTGCGGGAGATCGCCGCTCGAGCCTGACAGGGGCGGCATTCGCAGCACGGGATCCCTTGCGCGGCAACTGAATACGAGAAGGACCGCCCGGGACAACCGTCCCGGGCGGTCCGCGTATGGGTAACCGGTGCCACCGAATCGGCCGCGCAGCCCCAGCATCTCGCGGGCAGTGGCCGTTCACCGAGGCTCAGGCGCGCTCCTGTCGCCACTGGGCCGTGCGCTCGACGTAGCGGTCGAGGTGGTGGGCGACGAACACTTCGGGCAGCCAGTCGTTGCCCGTGACCGCCGACGACCAGACGAAGGTCCGCACGGGCTCCTCGCATCCGATGAGCTCGATCGGGCGCAGATCGTATTCCGGATCCTCGAAGGCTTCGATGATCCGCCAGTCGGCCGCGGTCAGCCCGCGCAGGACCAGCCCGCCCGCCATCCGCCCGGGCTCGGCCACCAGTCCCGGATAGAGCCGCTGTGGCAGCGCCGCCACCCGCCAGCCCCGCGCGACCGCGACGTCCATATCGGGAGTGCGGCCCAGCAGTACCTCGAGCACGGGGCCGAATTGCAGAGTGCCGTAGGCGAACAGGTCCGGACCGGGGTCGTCGGGGCGCGCTCGGCGTTGCGGCGCGGACTTCTTCGCCGCGGTCATCGGATCACCCGCCCGGCATCTCCGGCGCCGCTTTCCGCGCGCCTATCCGTCGTTACGTCGAACCATCCATTCCTGCTCGCACACCCGTTTCGCATCCCTCCACTGTGCCGAATGGGCCGGCGACGCCTCACACCGGGTAAACGTGACCTACATCACAGATCGCGTCGCCGCTGGTCGCAGGTTGCCGAGAAATCGCCAACCCGGAAAAATCGGGATTTCGCGGAATGCACGCGATGGCTCTCGCAGGACTAACCGACGGGCCCTACCGAATTCCCGGTGACCCGGGCGAACAGGTCCGCGTCGTGGGAGTTGACGATGGTGATCGCATTGCCGTGCGCGCGGCCCAGTTCCACCAGCCGCCGGCGGTTCTCCAGATACGCGCCGCGCACGATCGAGCCCAGCTCGAACGACCACCAGAACAGCGGCGTCTTGGGCCCGGCCGGGTCGATCTCGCTCGCGACGTAGAACGCGTCACCGGCGTGCAGCAGCCAGCCCGACCCCGTGTCGACGGCGACCCCGACGTGCCCGCGCGTATGGCCGGGCAACGGGACGACCAGGATTTCCGGCGGCAGTCCCGGCAGGTCGCGTACCGCGCGGAAACCGAACCACTCGTCGGTGCCGTCGAGTTCGTTGACCATCCAGCGCGGGCCGTGCGACCACTGGGCCGCGCGGTAGCGCAGCCGCTCCGACAGCGTCCGGCCGGCGGTCGCCGCCCGAAATTCGGGGCCGTGCACGTGAATCGTGGCCTCGGGAAAGTCCGCCAGACCCGCGGCGTGGTCGAGATCGAGATGGGTGAGGATGATGTGGCGCACATCGGCGGGGTCGTAGCCCAGCGCCTGGATCTGCCGGATCGCGGTGTGATGCTCGGCGGGCCGGATGCCCAGCAGGAAGCGGCCGGGGCCGACGAAGCGGCCGGGTTCGCGCACGCTGTCGAGCCCGAATCCGGTATCCACCAGCACCAACCCGGTCCTGGTCTCGATGAGCAGGCAGTGGTCCACCATGCCCATGGCCATGGTGCCGCAGTTGAGGTGATGAATCCGCACGCGACGAGCGTTCCAGACGCTCACCGGCCGGTCAATCGGGATGGGAGAGCATGGAATTTCTCATATCGGGCGTTGTGCCCGAATGATTTCCGCAAGCTGTTCGTAGTCCTCCACGCGCGCGGTCGAACCCCGGAACACCAGGCCGAGGGTGCGCCCCGGCGCCGGCGCCGCGAAACGGGCGATATCCAATGTGCCACGGGAGGTTTCGGCCGCCACGGCCATCTCGGGAATCAGCGTCACCCCGAGCCCTCCGCCCACACACTGCACCACCGTCGTCAGCGAGGCGGCGCGGGTATCGCCGACCGGTCCCGGACGCACGTCCTGCGACCGGCACAGATCCAGCGTCTGGTCCCGCAGGCAGTGTCCCTCGTCGAGCAACAGCAGCGGCAGCTCGTCCAACGCCGCGGGTGCGATGTCGCTCCGCCCGGCCAACGCATGCCCCAGGGGCGTGACCAGCACGAATTCCTCGGTGTAGAGCGGGATTTCGACCATGCCGGTGGCCTCGGACGGCAACGCCATCATCGCGACGTCGAGGACGCCGCTGCGCAATCCGTCGAGCAGCCGCGCGGTCTGATCCTCGATGACGTGCGGCACCAGAGCGGGCAGCCGCCGGCGCAGTTCCGGCAGCAATGTCGGCAGCACATAGGGCGCGACGGTGGGGATGATGCCCATGCGCAGGGTGCCACCGAGGCTGTCGCCGGCCGCGGTGGCGACGAAGCGGTCGGCGGCCTCGAGGGTCGCCATCGCCTGCGGTAGCAGCCTTTTCCCCGCACCGGTCACCAGCACCCGGCGGGTGCTGCGCTCGATCAACTGCAGGCCCAGTCCGTTTTCCAAAGATGCCAGCGCCTGCGATAACGTGGGTTGGCTCACATTCAGGTGAGCCGCGGCGGTCCCGAAGTGGCGATATTCCGCAATCGCCACGAACGCACGCAGCTGTGACAGGGTGGGCTGATAAGTCTGATCAGTCACGCCTATCAGTATAGTGCAACTGATCACCTTTACCTTTTACTGGGTTTTGGGCATGATCGACAGCGAAATGCTTCGACGGTGTCCCGCACAAGGGCGACCCGTCACCCGTGTCCCACTACGACGAAGGAGACAACATGGCTCTGCTGACCATCGGCGACCAGTTCCCCGCCTACAACCTGACGGCGGTCATCGGCGGTGACCTGTCGAAGGTGAACGCGCAGCAGCCCGACGACTACTTCACCCAGGTCTCGAGTGACGACTACGCCGGCAAGTGGCGCATCGTCTTCTTCTGGCCGAAGGACTTCACCTTCGTGTGCCCGACCGAGATCGCCGCCTTCGGCAAGCTGAACGAGGAGTTCGCCGACCGCGACGCCCAGGTCCTGGGTGTGTCGGTCGACAACGAGTTCGTGCACTTCCAGTGGCGCGCCCAGCACGAGGATCTCAAGACCCTCCCCTTCCCGATGCTGAGCGACCTCAAGCGTGAGCTCGTCACCGCGACCGGCGTGCTGAACGCCGACGGTGTCGCCGACCGCGCGACCTTCATCGTCGACCCGAACAACGAGGTCCAGTTCGTCTCCGTGACCGCCGGGTCGGTCGGCCGCAACGTCGACGAGGTGCTGCGCGTGCTCGACGCCCTGCAGTCCGACGAGCTGTGCGCCTGCAACTGGAAGAAGGGCGACCCGACCATCGACGCCGGTGAACTGCTGTCCGCGAGCGTCTGATCACCGAAAAGGAAGTGCCTGCCCGTGTCTGTTGAAAACCTGAAGAATTCGCTTCCCGAATACGCCAAGGACCTCAAGCTCAACCTGTCGTCCATCGCGCGGTCGACCGTGCTGAACGAACAGCAGCTGTGGGGCACCCTGCTCGCCGCGGCGGCCGCCACCCGGTCGGCCACCACCCTGCGCGAGATCGGCGAGGAGGCCGCCGACACCCTGTCCGCGGAGGCCTACAACGCGGCACTGGGCGCGGCCTCGATCATGGGTATGAACAACGTGTTCTACCGGGGCCGGGCGTTCCTCGAGGGTCGATACGACGACCTGCGGGCCGGACTGCGCATGCAGATCATCGGCAATCCGGGCGTCGACAAGGCCGATTTCGAGCTGTGGTCGTTCGCGGTGTCGTCGATCAACGGCTGCCAGCACTGCCTGGAAGCGCACGAGCACACTCTGCGCGAGGCCGGTGTGTCACGTGAGGTGATCTTCGAGGCGCTGCGTGTCGCCGCGATCGTCGCCGGCGTCGGCCAGGCCGTACAGGCCAGCGAGACACTGGCCGCCGCCGCGGTCTGATACTCGAAACGCGTCTCTCACGATGCCCCGTCCCGTCCATCGGGACGGGGCATCGTGTGCGTTGCTACGGGTACGCTGGGGCAGCATGAGCCAATGGGAAAGCGACGGCACGCAGGTCGAGGTGGTTCGGGTCTTCACCGACGTCACCGGCCGGCTCGGCAACCCACTGGGCATCGTGCGCGCGGACGCGGTGACCGAGGTCGATCACCAATTACTGGCGGCCCGAGTCGGTCACAGCGAAACGGTGGTCCTCGACGATCCGGTATCCGGCCGCACCCGGATGCGCATCTACACCCCGGCGCGGGAACTGCCGTTCGCAGGACATCCGACGGTCGGCGCGGCGTGGTGGCTGGCCGATCAGGGGCATCCCGTGAAGATCATCGACGTCCCCGCCGGTCCCGTCGAAATCCAGATGCTCGACGACGGACTGGTCTGGATTCGCGCCCGCGCCGAGTGGGCACCCGAATTCACGTTCGACGAATTCTCCGATGCCGCCTTCCTCGACACGGTCGATCCACGCCACTTCACCGACGGCCAGCACTACGTGTGGGCCTGGACGAACGAGGCACGCGGTGCCGTGCACGCGCGAATGTTCGCTCCCGCCTTGGGAATCGCCGAGGACGAGGCGACGGGCGCGGCCGCGATCGCACTCACCGCGAAGCTGCGCCGCAGCCTGATCATCACCCAGGGCGCGGGCTCGCAACTGTTCACCGAATGGGATTCCGACGGCTGGGTGCGCCTGGGCGGGCGCGTCGTGGCCGACCACCCCATACTCCTCTGAGGAGACGGACTCAGGCGACGGCGGCGATCAACATGTACGCGGTCCCGAGGTCCATCACCACATGCGGAACGACGCCGATCGCGCCCGGTGCGCCGGCCGGATGCGAAATACTGTGCCGTAGTGCGGTTCTCGTCCGCGGGAACAGCAGCAGGAGGCCGTCGAGCGCGAACAGGGCTGCCGCGATCGCCACGGGCACGACCGGCGGGCCACCCGCGCCGCGCATCTCCGCATGCCCCATACCGTGGTGATGCCCGGCCATCACCCACAGCATCGCCGCCGCCGCGATCAGGTGATAGACCACCGCCGGAAGGCGGAATTCGACGCCACCGTCTCCGGATGTCGTCCGCCAGTGCGCGATGCGCACGATCGACAGCACGGCGTACACGACGATCATGGCGATGAGCACCCCGCGAATCGCATCGGGCGCGGCAGCCGCGGGGAACAGCAACATCGCGAGCATGACCAGGCACATCAGGAGATGAGCCGCATCGGATTCGTGCTCGTCGACGCCGATCGGCCACGTCCCCGGCCGTGATCCACCCGATCCTCCGGGTGCCACCGGTGCCACCGGCACCGCCACGTGCCGCACGAGCACGATGCCCGCCGCGGCGACGAACGCCACGATCACGCCCCAGCGCAACACCTCGTGCTCGGTCACGAAAGAGCCCACACCCCACCACCTTCCGACGCGCGGCGTGTCCGCCTTCGCACACCATGCTCGCACGGCGAGGCATCGGGCACTGCTCGTCGGGCGGCCGGGGGCACCGAAGAGGCAGCTGACGGGCAGAGCGCGGACTCAGCCCAGCGCGCGGCCTATCGCCGCCGCCAGCTCGGCGATCTGCTCATCGGTGATGACGAACGCCGGCGAGATCTGCAGCGCGCCCTGCCCGGCCGAGCGAGTGGAAACGCCTTCGGCGCGTAACGCTTTCACCATGGCCGGTCCCTCGGACGGATCGGCGAGCTGGACCCCGGCCACCGCGCCCAGCCCACTGCGCACCTGCGCCACGCGGGGATGTCCGGCCAGCGGCGCGAGGTGTTCGTGCAGCAGCGATTCGATGTTCTTGCTGGCGTCGAGCAGATGTTCGCGTTCGATGATGTCGAGGTTGGCCATCGCGGCGGCGGCCGATCCGGCGTGGCCGCCGTAGGTGTAGCCGTGCCGGAACCACACCCCGCCACCGAAGAACGGTTCGGCCACCCGCGGCGCCACGAAGACCGCGCCCATCGGCAGATAGCCGGAGGTCAGGCCCTTCGCGGTGGTCATCAGATCCGGTTCGAGCCCGAATCGGGTGGAGGCGAACCAGGATCCGCCGATCCGCCCGAATCCGGTGACGACCTCGTCGGCGACGAACAGGATGTCGTTGTCGCGGCAGAGGCGGCGGACCTCGGTGAGATATCCCTCCGGCGGCAGATACACCCCGCCCGCCCCGATGATCGGCTCGCAGAAGAATGCCGCGATGCGGTCGGCGCCCACCTCGTCGATCAGTGCCCGCAGTGCTTGCGCCTGGTCGAATTCGACCGTGCGGGTATCGGCCATCAGCTCGCCGTAGCCCTCGTGATTGACCTCGATGCCGGCCAGCGCCGTTCCGGCGACGTGCATTCCGTGATAGGCCAGCCGGCGGCCGACCAGCAGCGTCTTGTCCGGACGGCCCTGTTGACGCCAGAAGCGGCGGGCGAGTTTCGCGGCGGTGTCGACCGAATCCGACCCACCGGAGGTGAACATGATCTTGCTGCCCGGCACCGGCGCCAGCTCCGACAACCGCTCGGCCAGCCGTTGCGTCACCGGCGCGGTCAGGTCGCCGAAGTTCGAATAGTGTGCCAGCGTGGACAATTGCGCCGCGACCGCATCGGCGATCTCGCGACGGCCGTGACCGACGTTGGTGAACCACAGCCCCGCCGTCGCATCGAGGTAGCGCCGCCCGGCCTCGTCCCAGATGTAGGCGCCCTCACCGCGGGCGACCACGAAGGCGCCGTCGCGCTCCACCGCGCCCATATCCGCGAATCCGTGCCACAGCGCACCCATGCTCGGCTCCTCTTCCCGTCATCCGGTGGCGATGGGCCTACCCGATCGCCTGCGCCGCCAGACTACCCGCGCCGCGCCCGAGCAGGCCCGGTCGTCCGGTCTGCGCAATCCACCGGCAACCGCGCGGTCAGACCGGGACGGGAGCTTCGCGACGGTGGTCCAGCGACCCGAGCCACGCCACCGCGATCGCCAGCAGCGTGATCACCGCGGCCAGCATCACCACCCCGATCAGCAGCGACGGATAGCCCTGCACGCGTGGATCCAGGAACGGGTACGGATACCAGTCGACGATCTCGCCGCGGATCAGGCTGTAGCCGCAGTAGAGGATCGGATAGATCAGCCACCCGCCGATGAGCGCGGCCGAGACCCGCAGCCGCGCCGACACCAGAATCCAGTCGGCGACCACCACGATCGGCAGCACCCGATGCAGTGTGTCGTTGATCCACTTGTCGGTGAGCATCACATCGATGTTCGCCAGCAGCACCGCGTAGATCACCGCGGTGATCAGCAGATACAGCGTGGCCGCGCCGCGCACCACCTGCCAGCGCCGCGCGGCCGGATCCAGCAGGCCGCCGCCCAGCAGAACCAGCACGCCGGCGATATTGGATTCGATGGTGAAGTAGCCGAGGTAGTTACCGAGGGAGAAGGCCGGCGACCCGTGGGCGCGGATCGGGATCCACAGCAGGGCAACAATTCCCAGTACACCGACGGCGATCCGCGGGATCCGGATCCAGATCGGCGTCCCCGCGCGGGCCATCATCGTTCGATCCTCGCATACCGGTCGTCCCGGGAGGCGATTTCACCACCGGCACCAGGGCTGCGGGCAGACGACGACCGCCACCGGCGTCATCCGGTGGCACGGGACGTGCTCCGGGCCTAGGCCGATGCGATCGGTGAGGTGCGCTGCCTCGTCGCGGGCTCCGCCGCCACCGGCCGGCGCAGCGTGTTCGACGCGGCCGACGCGACCGCGTGCACGCCCTCGCGAACCAGTGCGGCAATACCCAGCAGCACCGACACCACGCGGAGTCCACGGACCCACATCGGCGTTCCGGAACCAGCAGTCATGGCCCGATGGTGACATATCCGGCCCCGGCCGGGAACCAAGATCATCCAATAGCAACGATTCGGTTATCTTCACGATTCGGCGTCCCGACCAGCGCGGGAACGGGGCGGACGGCCGGTTTCGCTACGCTGGTCGATGCAATGACCTCGACTGCCACCACCCGCGAGTTGCGCGCTCGCCTGGCCGACCTCTCCCTCCGCGACGAACACCGGCTGCGCCGACGGCTGGACAAGGCGCACGGCAACGACGGTGAGATCGAGCGGCTGGAGCGCGAGATAGCCGCCGCGCAGGCCAGTATCGAGACCCGCCGCGCCGCCGTCCCGGCCATTCGCTATCCCGAACAACTGCCCGTCTCCGCCCATCGCGACGATATCGCCGCCGCGATCGCCGCCCATCAGGTCGTGGTGATCGCCGGTGAGACGGGCTCGGGTAAGACCACGCAGATCCCGAAGATCTGCCTGGAACTCGGGCGCGGGATCCGCGGCACCATCGGCCACACCCAGCCTCGGCGGCTCGCGGCCCGGACGGTGGCCGAACGTATTGCGGCCGAACTCGATACCGAACTCGGCGACGTCGTCGGCTACACCGTGCGCTTCACCGATCAGGCCTCCGATCGCACCCTGATCAAATTGATGACCGACGGCATCCTGCTCGCCGAAATCCAGCGCGACCGCCTGCTGCGCCGCTACGACACGATCATCATCGACGAGGCGCACGAGCGCAGCCTCAACATCGACTTCCTGCTCGGCTACCTGAGGTCGCTGCTGCCGAAGCGTCCGGACCTCAAAGTGATCATCACCTCGGCGACCATCGACCCGGAGCTGTTCGCCCGCCATTTCGCCGATCCGGTCTCCGGGGAGCCCGCGCCGATCGTCGAGGTGTCGGGCCGGTCCTATCCGGTCGAAATCCGGTATCGCCCGCTGGCTCCCGAGATGACCGACGCCGACGACGAGGACGAGTTCGAGGAGCAGCCGGCGCCGCGTCGCGGCCGGGCGAGCGGACGCGGCAGCGCCGAGGACGCTCGCGACCAGACCGATGCCATCGGCGACGCGGTGCGCGAACTGCTCGCCGAGGGCGACGGCGACGTGCTGGTCTTCCTGTCCGGTGAACGCGAGATCCGCGACACCGCCGACACCCTGCGCGACCTGAAACTGCCACGGACCGAGATCGTTCCGCTGTACGCGCGCCTGTCCGCGGCCGAACAGCATCGGGTCTTCCAGCCGCACACCGGCCGCCGTGTGGTGCTGGCCACCAACGTCGCCGAGACCTCGCTCACCGTGCCGGGCATCCGCTACGTGGTGGACCCGGGCACCGCGCGCATCTCCCGCTATTCGATGCGCACCAAGGTGCAGCGCCTGCCGATCGAGCCGATCTCACAGGCCTCCGCACGGCAACGGTCCGGGCGCTGTGGACGTGTGGCCGACGGTATCTGCATCCGGCTCTACTCCGAGGAGGACTTCGAGGCCCG
>NZ_BAFQ01000126.1 GCF_000308375.1 Nocardia aobensis NBRC 100429
CCCAGGGAATCGCCCGCAGATCCGATACCGAACTGGTGGGTTTGCGGGAGGCGGGCCGGCTGCCGAGATTGAGGTCGGCGACCTCGGCGATAGGCGTGGAGGCCCGGAAATAGTCGACGAAGCCGGGCGTCCGATGCACCAGCCGCGCATAGGCCTCGCGCGCCGCGTCCGCGAGCTCCTCGAACACCTCATAGGCCGCCTCGGCGCCGGATCCCAGACCTTCGACATCCAGCAGCGACGATTCCAGTGTGCCGGCGACCAGCGATTCCAGATTGCGGTGGGCGGAACCGGATTCGGCGTATTTGGTGGAGATCACCTCTCCCTGCTCGGTCAGGCGCAGCGAACCGCGCACCGCGCCCGCCGGCTGGGCGAGGATCGCGTCGTAACTGCGGCCGCCGCCGCGGCCGACGGTGCCGCCCCGACCGTGGAACAGCCGCAACCGGATTCCGGTTTTGCGGGCGGTTTCCACCAGGTCGAGTTCGGCGCGGTACAACGCCCAGTTCGCCGCCAGATATCCGCCGTCCTTGTTGGAATCGGAATAGCCGAGCATCACCTCCTGCGCCATCGCGCGGGCGGCGACCAGGCGGCGATAGGCCGGAACCTCCAGTGCCGCGGCCAATGTCGCCGCGCCGCCGCGCAGGTCGTCGATCGTCTCGAACAGCGGAACCACCCCGACCGGGGAGTGAGGCGGGGTCTGGTCGTCGCCGGGATCGAGAATTCCCGCCTCCTTCAGCAGCAGCGCCGCCTCGAGCATGTCGCTCACCGAGGTGCACATGCTGATGATGTAGTTGGGCACGGTATCGGGCCCCAACGCGTCGAGCGCGGCGCGGGCCGCGCGCACCACCCCCAGCTCCTTGGTGGCGAGTTCGCTCAGCTGGGCATGCGGGCCCAGCAGCGGCCGTCGCGTGCTCAATTCCGCTGCGAGCAGCTCGACGCGCTCCGCTTCGGACAGGCTGCGATAGTCCGCGTGCACACCCGACCAGGCCAGCAGTTCGGCCACGACCTGTTCGTGCACCTCCGAGTTCTGGCGCATGTCCAGGCCCTGCAGGTGGAACCCGAAGGTCTCCACCGCGCCGCGCAGCGCGGCCAGGCGGTCGTCGGCCAGCAGGCCGTCACCCGATTCGCGCATGGAGGTGTCGACGGTGTTCAGATCGTCCAGCAGCTGGTCCGGGCCCTCGTACGGCGAGACGCGGGCGAGTTGCTCACCGGACAGTTCGAACACCGAGGGGAATTCGGCGGCCGAGCCGAGCGCACGCTGCGCGGTCGCGGCGAGGCGCAGGCGGATGCCGCGGATCGCGCGACGATACGGTTCGTCGGCGCGCTGCGGCGAATCGTCACCCGCTGCGTCGGCCAGCCGCGACAGTTCCGGAGTGATCGCGACCAGCCGGATCGACTGCGACAGCGACTTCTCCAGGGCGACGAGCTCTTTCAGATAGTGGCCGAAGATCACCGTGGCGGCCCGGCGAGTGGCGCGTTCCACTACCTCGCCCGTCACGTTCGGGTTGCCGTCGCGGTCGCCGCCGATCCAGGAACCGGGCCGCAGAATCGGCCGGGCGAGCAGATCGTATCCGGGCCACCGCGCCCGCAACGCCTCGCTGACCTCGGCGTTGATCCGCGGAATCACCTCGAGCAAAGTGAGGTCGTAGTAGCGCAGTCCGACCTCGATCTCGTCGGAGATCCGCAACCGCGCGAGGCGGATCAGCGCGGTGCGCCACAGGGTGAGGATCTGGCGGCGAATGTCGTGGTCGATCGCGGCGTATTCGGGCTCGTCCTCGCGGTAGCGGGCCCGTCGGCGCATCAGTTCGGTGATGCGGGCCTGAACGTCGAAGACGGTGCGGCGGCGCGTCTCGGTGGGATGAGCGGTGATCACCGGCGAGACCAGCGCGTCCTCGAGCACCTCCGCGGCGACCGCGCCGTCGACGCGCGCGTGGTCGAGCGCCCGATACGTCGCGGCCAGGCTGGATTCCTGCGGCGGCTCACCGGCGGCGACGTGCACCGCGCGACGGCGGTCGCGCTGCAGATCCTCGGCGAGGTTGGCCAGCAGCAGGAAATGGCTGAACGCCCGGATCAGCGGGATCGCCACCGGCAGCTCGGTATCGCGCAGCATTTCCGCCACCGCGCTGCGCTCCACTTCCGACCGCCGCACCCGGAAGGCCTCGACCCGCACCCGTTCGACGAGGTCGAACACTTCGGGGCCCTCGTGGTCGCGGATCGTCTCGCCCAGGATCGCGCCGAGAAACCGGATATCGTCCCGCAGGGGCGCCGTAGCGCTCTCGATCTGATCTTCGCGCATACGGCCAGTATCGACCATATCCGCGGACCGGCCGCGGTGGCGCTGGTCACCACGGTATGGCGGGCCGGGCACCGAACGCCTCACACCAGCCGGCGCGGACCGTTGTCGAAGCGGCTCGGTTCCGGGCCGATCCGCACGCGTGCGTACAGGATCGCGGCGCCCTCCGGTGAGGCCAGCACCGGTTCCACCGACAGTTCCCGCACCTCCGGCAGATCGTCGCACAGCGCCGAAATGCGTTGTGCCAGTACGGCCAGCGCCTGCTTGTCCACCGGCTCCCCGATGGCGCGGCCCGATCCGGCCTGCCCGTCGAGCAACGGTGCGGCGCGCGGGGCGTCGATCAATTCGACCGCCTCTGCCTGGGTCAGCGGCAACGCCCGGTAGGCGCGGTCGCCGAGCAGATCGATGATGGTTCCGGAGAGACCGAATCCGATGACGGATCCGAACGACGGGTCGTCCTGCACCCGCAGCACACACCCCACCCCCTTGGTCGCCATCTTCTGGATGTGGACCACCGCGTTGCCGGTCAGTTCCGCCAGATCGGTGTAGGCGCGCCGGACCGCCGTGTCGCGCCACAGGTCGAGGCGGACACCGGTGAAATCCGGTCGGCTGCGCCACATTTCGCCGGTGGCCTTGGCGGCGACGGGATATCCCAGCTCCGCGGCCGCCGCGACGGCGGCGTCGGGATCACGAGCTTCCCGGAACTCCACCACGCGAATGCCGTAGCAGGCGAGCAGTTCCGCGGCCTCCAGATCGCCGAGCCAGTCCCCGTCGGGACTGCGAGACATCCACTGCTCCACCAGGTCTCGCGCGCGGCCGACCTCGAGACCGTCCGGGCGCACCACCAGGGAGGCCGGGCGGGTCCGCCACGCCGCGTATCGCCGCACCCGTGCCAGCGCTCGCGCCGCGCGTTCCGGATCGGGGTAGGACGGAATGGAACCGCGGTCGACGATGCCGCCGGCACCGCGCACCGTGAGCAGATTCGGCATACCGTGATCGGCGACGAAGGTGGTGAGCACGGGTTTGACCGCATCCTGCGCGCCGGCCCGGATCGCCTCGGCGAAGGCGGTGACCGCCGCCGGCACCGGCGGCGCGAAGATGACGATGACAGCGTCGACCTCGGCCGAATCCATCGCACTCGCGACGGCGGTCAGGTAGTCGGCGGGTTCGGCCTGGGGCCCCAGATCGGTCGGCTCCCCGACCTCCAGTCCCTCCCCGCGCGCGGCGTCCACCGCCAGCCAGCCCAGGGCGGCGCTGTTGCCGATCACCGCGAGTCGCGGGCCGTCCGGCAGCGGCTGGTAGGCCAGCAGCATGGCGCAGTCGAACAATTCGGCGATCGTATCGACCTGCACGATGCCGGCCTGGGCGAACAGATCGCGCTCCACCGAACGTTCCAGACCGCTGACCGGCACGTTGGCGGCGTTGCGGCCGCTGCTCACCGCCACCACCGGTTTGGTGCGGGCCACCCGGCGGGCGATGCGGGAGAATTTGCGCGGATTGCCGAAGGTCTCCAGATACAGCAGCACGACGTCGGTGTCGGGATCGGTATCCCAATACTGCAGCAGGTCGTTCCCCGACACATCGGCGCGATTACCGGCCGAGACGAAGGTCGACAGTCCGAGTTTGCGCGCCGCCGCCTCGGCCAGGATGGCCGCGCCCAGCGGCCCGGACTGGCAGAAGAATCCGACCCGGCCACGGCCCGGTAGCACCGGCGCGAGCGTCGCGTTCAGCGAGACCGCCGGATCGCTGTTGGCGATACCGAGCGCGCTCGGTCCCACCACGCGCATGCCGTGGCCGCGTGCGGCGTCGACCAGATCGCGCTCGGCGCGGAAGCCCGCCGGCCCGGTTTCGGAGAATCCGGCGGTCAGCACGACCAGGCCTTTGACCCCCTTGGCCATACAGTCGTCGAGGACCGATTTGATCTCCTCGGCCGGTACGGCGACCACCGCCAGATCCAGTTCGTCGGGGATGTCGTGCACGGTCGGATAGGCGCGCACACCGCGCACGGAGGTCCGATTCGGATTCACCGGATATACCGGGCCCTGGAACACGCCGGACAGCAGATTCGCCAGCACCGCCCCGCCGACCCGGCTCGCCGACGGGGTGGCACCGATGACCGCGATCGACCGCGGCGCCAGCAGATTGCCGACACTGCGTGCCTCCGAGGCCCGCTCCCGCGAATCCCGCACCGACAGCAGCGCTTCGGTGGGGTCGATGGCGAATTCGAGGTGCAGCACGGACCCGTCGCGGCTGCGCTGCACCTGGTACCCCGCCTCCCGGAAGACCGTGACCATGGTGTGGTTCTCGGCGAGCACCTCGGCGACGAAGGTGTCGATATCGTTCTCGGCGGCCGCCCCGGCCAGATGCTCGAGCAGGATCGATCCCAGGCCGCGGCCCTGATGTTCGTCGGCGACGACGAACGCCACCTCCGCCGCGCGGGGACCTTCGCGATCGGTGAGCAGTTCGTAGCGGCCGACCGCGATGATCACCGACCCCAGTTCGACGACCAGCCCCACCCGGTTGTGGTAGTCCACGTGGGTGGTCCGGTACAGATCCTTCGGTGTCATCCGCGGGTACGGACCGAAATAGCGTAGATAACGGGTGCGATCGGACAGCGCCGCGTGGAAGGCCTGCATCGGCTCCGCATCGTCGGGGGTGATCGGCCGCAGCCGGACCACACCGCCGTCGGCGGCGAGTACATCGGCGAACCAATGCTGCGGGGGCGGGGGCGGATCGGCGGGAGTGTTCTCGGCGTCCGGTGCGGGGACGGATGATTCAGTCACGGGGGTCCTCCGGGTCCAGGCCCAGCAATCCGTAGGTCGCGCGGCGGGTGGCGAGCACCGAGGTGTCGATCGCGCGCTGCGCGCGGTCGAGATGGGCGTCGCCGGTGTCGAGCGCGCCGCCCGGCCCCTCCCAGGGGATGAAGGCGGTGTCGCCGCCGTCGCCCATCGTGGTCGGCGCCGGCACGGTCGGGGCGTAGCCGCGCACCAGCTCACGCCAGTCCTCGGGAATGGCGGTGCCCGGGTCGATCTCGCGATCCAGCGCCGTCGCCAGCAGGTGGGTCCACGCGCGCGGCACCACCCGGACCAGTCCGTAACCGCCGCCGCCCACCGCGAGCCAGCGCCCTTCGGCGTACCGGTCCGCGAGTTCACGCATGGCACGAAACGCCGCGCGCTGGCCGTCGACGGTGAGTTCGAGGTCGGCGAGCGGGTCCTCGCGATGGCTGTCGACCCCGCACTGACTCACCACCAGTTGCGGCCGGAACGCGGCCAGCGCCCCGGGCACGACGGCGTGAAATCCGCGCAGCCACTGTGCATCCCGCGTGCCGGGCAGCACGGCGAGATTGATCGCGGTGCCCTCCGCGGGGCCGGCGCCGATCTCCTCGGGCCAGCCGGTGTTGGGCCACAACGTCGCCGGATGCTGATGCAGCGAAATGGTCAGCACGCGCGGATCGTCGTAGAAGGCGCGCTGCACGCCGTCGCCGTGGTGCACGTCGACGTCGACGTAGGCGATGCGGTCGAAGCCGTTGTCCAGCAGCCACGAAATGGCCACCGCCACATCGTTGTAGACGCAGAACCCGGATGCGGCATCGGGCATCGCGTGATGCATGCCACCCCCGATGCTGACCGCCCGCCGGGCGCGGCCCGCCGCGATTTCCGCGGCGGCGGCGAGGGTTCCGCCGACGATCACCGAGGCCGCCTCGTGCATATGAGGGAAGACGGGATTGTCCATCGAACCGAGCCCGTGCGGGGGTGCCGCCGGCGGTGTCGTGCCCGGAGGTGCGGGCACGGCGTGGCGCACGGCCTCGAGGTAGGCGGCGGTGTGGATGCGCAGCAACTCACCGTCACCGGCCGGGCCGGGTGCGAGGGTTTCGATGCCGTCGAGCAAACCCAGACTGCGCGCGAGCGCCATCGTGAATCGGAGCCGGGCCGGTTTCATCGGATGTTCCGGGGTCCAGGTGTAGTCCAGGAAGCGGTCGGTCCACACCACGGCGGCGTCGTCTGCCATAACGGTCACGCTAGCCCACCGCGGCCCGTCGCCGTGGCGTTGCTCGCACCGGCGGGGACACGGGAAGCAGACCACCCGCGTTGTCGTTGTCATGCAGTAGAAATGCAAGACGACACCGGGCGCGCCTGTCGCCCGCGCGCATCCGGTCGCGCGCGCAGGTATCGGCGAGGTTCGTGCAGGACGTGCGAAATATGCTGACGCCGATTGTGCAGCCGGGCGTGGGTAGAATTCGTGCCGACGAAGGGGTAACAGGTGAAGGATCTGGTCGACACCACGGAGATGTATCTCCGTACCATCTACGACCTCGAGGAGGAGGGCGTGGTGCCGTTGCGGGCGCGTATCGCCGAGCGCCTCGAGCAGAGCGGCCCGACGGTGAGTCAGACGGTCGCGCGGATGGAGCGCGACGGTCTGCTGATGGTCGCCGGCGACCGCCACCTCGAACTCACCGACAAGGGCCGCGCGATGGCCGTGGCGGTCATGCGCAAACACCGGCTGGCCGAACGGTTGCTGGTCGACGTGATCGGGCTGGACTGGCAGAACGTGCACGCCGAAGCCTGCCGCTGGGAGCACGTGATGAGCGAGGAGGTGGAACTGCGTCTGCTCGAGGTGCTCAATCACCCCACCACCTCGCCCTACGGCAACCCCATCCCCGGCTTGGACGAACTCGGCGTCAACTCCATCAATTCCGGTGAGGAGACCCTCGTCCGGCTTTCCGATCTGCCGCCCGGCCAGGTGTCGGCGGTCGTGGTGCGCCGGTTGTCGGAGCATATTCAGGCCGATCCGGACGTGATCGGTCAGCTGCGGGAGGCCGGGGTGGTTCCCGATGCCCGCGTGACCGTCGAGACCAAGCCCGGTGTGGTGATCATCTCGGTGCCGGGGCACGTCGGTTTCGAACTGTCCGACGAGATGGCCCACGCCGTCCAGGTCAGGCTGGCCTGACGGATGAAACTTCTGGTAACCGGCGGTGCCGGATATGTCGGCGGAGTCTGCGCCCAGGTACTGGTTCAGGACGGCCACGAGGTCGTGGTGGTCGACGATCTGTCCACCGGCAACGCCGAGGGTGTACCGGCCGGCGCGAAATTCGTCGACGGGGATATCGCGACCACCGGCGTCGAGCTGATCGAATCCGAATCCTTCGATGGCGTCCTGCATTTCGCGGCGCAGTCGCTGGTCGGCGAATCGGTGCAGCAGCCCGAGAAGTACTGGTACGGCAATGTGGTCAAGACGCTGGCGCTGCTGGAGGCGATTCGTCGCACGCAGACCCCGCGGCTGGTGTTCTCCTCGACCGCGGCGGTCTACGGTGAGCCGGAACAGGTTCCGATACTCGAGTCCGCCCCGCCCCGCCCGACCAACCCCTACGGCGCCTCCAAGCTCGCGATCGACCACGCGATCACCTCGTACGCCGTCGCGCACGGTCTGGCCGCCACGAGTTTGCGGTATTTCAACGTCGCCGGCGCGTACGGAGGGCTCGGCGAGAACCGCGTGGTGGAAACCCATCTCATCCCGCTGATCCTGCAAACGG
>NZ_BAFQ01000125.1 GCF_000308375.1 Nocardia aobensis NBRC 100429
GGGCGGAATCCGTGGAATGGGCCCGGTGTCGTCCATATCTCCGTGCGCCGGCGGCAGATCCGGCCGCGGTCCGCCCGGCGCTCGCCGCGGCGGACGGACCGGCACTTCACCGTGCGACGGAGTACCGGGGCGCGCCGGAACTCGCGCGTGCGTGCCCGTCTCGTACGGGTCCGGTCGCGTGCCGGGATACGGCGGAGGCACCGGTCGGCCGGGCGACCCGTATCCGGGCGGAGTCATCTCGGGGTCCGGCTCCGCGCGGCCGTGCCGCCCCCCGGTGCGCCCGCGCGGGTACTCCGGCTCGGAATAGCCGGTGGCGTAGCCGGATTCGCCGTACTCTCCCCCGTCCCCCAGATCCGGTGCCCGGTGGGTCCCGGTCCGGTAGCCGCCCTCGGCGTATCCCTCGCCGTAATAGGAATCGCCGTAGTCGGTGTCGTCCCGCTCGGAGTCATGATCGGATCGATGATCTCCACGGCCGAACATGTTCATACCTCCCCTCCGGCGCGGCCCACCCCGCCGGATTGCGGCGACAGACTGTGGTGTCCGCCGCTCGACCCGTAACCGCCTGCGCCGCGCGATGTCTCGTCGAGCTGGTCGACCTCCACGAAATCCACCAGTTCCACACGCTGCACCAGCAATTGTGCGATCCGATCGCCGCGACGCAACTGAATCGCCGTACGCGGGTCGTGATTGATCAGGCAGACCTTGATCTCACCCCGGTAGCCGGCATCGACCGTGCCGGGCGTGTTGACGACGGACAGCCCCGTCTTGGCGGCCAGTCCCGACCGGGGATGAATGAGGCCGACGGTGCCCACCGGCAACGCGACGGCGATGCCGGTACCGACGAGCACCCGCTCGCCAGGCTCCAGGATGACGTCTTCGGTGGTGCACAAATCCACTCCGGCATCGCCCGGGTGCGCACGCGTGGGCACCGGGACGCCGGGATCGAGCCGCAGCAGAGGTATGGGTGCATTTCCGGTCACGTCCAGCGAGCCTACGCGTCCGGCGGCCGGGCCGTGGGAGCGCCGGGCCCCGATGTGGCGGCAACGATCGACGGCGGTCGCGGACCGCGCGCAGCGGCTCCCGCCGACAGCGAATATGTCGGCCTGACCTAGCATGATGTGGTGTCCGACCAGTCCCCCGCAGTACCTCCCCACGAGTCTCCGGCGCGCGCGCACGCCGACGCCCCCGCCCCGGTCTACTCCGAACGGCTGTGGGTCCCGCTGTGGTGGTGGCCGGTGGCGCTGGCGGTGACCGGCCTGCTGGCCGCCGAAATCCACATGGGCGCGCCGGGGATCCGGGCGTGGCTGCCGTACGTACTGCTGTTCCCGGTACCCGTCTGGGCGTTGGTATGGATGAGCCGCCATCGCGTGGAGGTGGCGCCGGATGCCGACGGCATCCTCGAATTGCGCGCGGACCGGGCCCACCTACCGGTAACGTATGTATCCCGGGCGGTGGCGGTGCCGGCCAGCGCGAAAAGCGCGGCGCTGGGTCGTCAGCTCGACCCGGCCGCGTTCGTCCAGCATCGTCCGTGGATCGGGCCGATGGTTCTGCTCGTACTCGACGATCCGGACGACCCCGCTCCGTACTGGCTGATCAGCACGCGTAAACCCGAACAGGTGCTGGCCGCGCTCGGCGTACCGAGCGCGGACTGACGGGACCTGCCGGGCTGTTTGTCGTCGTTTCTTCTGCTACCCGCGGAACGAATCCGCTGCGGCCGCACGGATCCGCTCAGGCAGCGCAATCCATGCAGATCATCTGCCCGCCGGCCTCGCTGGCGAGTCTGCTGCGGTGATGAACCAGGAAGCAGCTCGAGCAGGTGAACTCGTCGGCCTGTTTCGGGATCACCCGGACCGAGAGCACCTCCTCGGACAGATCCGCGCCGGGAAGCTCGAACGACTCCGCGGTATCGGATTCGTCGATATCCACGACGGCGGACGCGGCCTCGTTGCGACGAGCCTTCAGCTCCTCGAGCGAGTCCTCCGACACTTCATCGGATTCACTGCGCCTAGGTGCGTCATAGTCGGTTGCCATGTCGTCTTCCCCTCGTCCTTACTCCGTATATCCCGGACCGGCTCCGCCGAACGTCGATCCCTGTCGGAATCGCCCGGCGATGCCGCCCCGCCGTGGTGTACGTCACGTGTACACCGCTCGCCGCCCGGCCGGATCACCCTGACCCATACCGGATCGCGCTCGGTCAACGCAGGACATGCCCTGGTTGTTCCCGAAATCGCTTCCCTGATTCACATCAGCCGATTCGTATCGGGCCGCCAGACAATAGCGGACGCCGGGGCAAAAGTCGCAATCAAAACTCGAGCGAGTCGAAACCGACGGGTAATCGTCACTGCGACCGCACGGGTGTGGCGATACGCCACCGCTTCGTGCCCGGCGGTTCCCTGGCCCGTGACCCGATCGCGATCCCCGCGGCTCCGCCGATCGTTACGATCCCGATATCCACCGCGGCCGCAACTGCCGATTTCCACCGCGGCGGTAGCCACTTTCCCGCTGTCCCGGTAGCCCCTGTTCCCGCGATGCCGCCCCGCGAATCGGCGCGCAGGTGTCCGCGTGCGCGACCGCGGCCCGCCAACTCGTAAGGTGTGCGTGTGGTTTCACTGATCACCGAAGGCAGCGCGGTCGACAACAAGGGCCGTCCGTTCCTGCGGCGCCGCTACCAGCCGTGGGTCGCACTTATCGCGGTTCTCGCCCTCATCTGCGCAATCGTGTGGATCAAGGCGCTGACCACCGCCGACACCGCCCATACCGCGATGGCCTGCAATTCGCCGGCCCCCGCGTCGTCGGATCCGAACGCCCCGCAGCCCGCGCCGCTGGGCGAGGTGGTCTCCCCGTCGCGGCTGCACGATGTGGAGCCGGCGCCGCTGGCTCAGGCGAAGGTGCGCGTGCTCAACGGTTCCGGCCAGCGCGGCCTGGCCGAGCACATCGCGTCGAAACTCGGTGACTACGGCTTCGCCAGCCCGCCGGCCCCGGTCTTCGGCAACGATCCGGTCTACCTGAGCGGCGACCTGGTGTGCACCGGTCAGATCCGCTACGGCGTGAGCGGGCGCCCCGCCGCGGCCGCGGTCCAGCTCGTCGCGCCGTGCGCCGAGCTGATCGAGGACCAGCGCACCGACGACACGGTCGACTTGGCCCTGGGCACGCTGTTCGGCAACGATCTGCAGCCGAGCACCGATGCCGAGGAAGTGCTGCGCGCCCTGAAGAACCCGGCCCCGAACGGCCCGGACGTCGATTCGGCGCTGCTGCAGGCCGCCCGCACCGCCCGCTGCTGAGCCGCGCTCACTCCTCCGGGATGGGGGCGGCGATACCGAGCCGGTCGAAGAGTTCGGCGAGCTCATCGGCGATGCCCGCGGCGGCGGCCACGGTCAGCGCCCCCTGCGCACCGGTGGAGCCCGCCCCGGGCAGCCGCAGCGCCGCGCCCGCCTCGGCCGCGATCAGCGCGCCGGCGGCCCAGTCCCAGGGATTGAGGCCGTGCTCGTAGTGGGCGTCCACGCGGCCCGCCGCCACCATGCACAGGTCGAGGGCCGCCGAGCCGATCCGGCGGATGTCGCGGACTTTCGGCAGCAACCGCGCCACCAGTTCGCCCTGCCGTTCCCGCCGCGCCGCTCCGTAGCCGAAGCCGGTGGCCACCAGGGCCAGCCGCACCGAGTCGATATCGTTGCAGCGCAATGCGATCGGCTCGCCGTCGCGGCCGGACACGGTGGCGCCCGCGCCCAGTCCGGCGCTGTAGGTGAGCTCCCGGGCCACGTCGACGACCGCACCGGCCAGGGAGCGGCCACCGCGCATCGCGGCCACCGATACCGCATAGGCCGGGATGCCGTACACGAAGTTGACCGTGCCGTCGATCGGATCGACCACCCACACGATCTCGCCGGCGGCGCCGAGGCTGCCGCCGCCCTCCTCGCCGAGGACCGTCTCCCCCGGGCGGGCCTCTTCCAGCAGCGAGCGGATCAGCCGCTCGGCTTCCGTGTCGACCACGGTGACGGGATCGGTGGGCGTCGATTTGGTACGGACCGAGCCGCCCCCGGTCCGCCCCGGGCCGAAGACCTCGGGACGGCGGCGGCGGACGTGTGCGGCCGCGGTCTCGGCCAGATAGACTGAGACACGGCGTAATTCGGCGATTTCGGCAGGATCGAGGACGGGCGCTTCCGCGATATCGGCGGGTGAATTCGTCTCGGGCACGGTTTCCATCCGACCACAGATCCGCCCGGACTCGCATCTGCGCGGTCGCAGCCGTGGGCGCGTCGCGCGGTGTAACGTGCCGCTGGCACCTTCATCGGCCTAGACCACAGGGAACGAGGAGTTCGCGATGTCCGCTCGGGGGCAAGCATTCGGTATCGATATCGGGGGCAGCGGGGTGAAGGGCGCGGTCGTCGACCTCGCCACCGGCGACCTCGCCCACGAACGGATCAAGATCTCCACGCCCCACCCGGCCACCCCCAACGCCATCGCCGAAACCGTCGCCAAACTCGTCAACCAGGCCGACTGGGACGGCCCGGTCGGCCTCACCCTGCCCAGCGTCGTGGTCAACGGCATCGCCCGCACCGCCGCCAACATCGACAAGAGCTGGATCGACACCGACGCGCGTCAGCTGTTCTCGCTGGCGCTGGGCGGACGCGAGGTCGTGGTGCTCAACGACGCCGACGCGGCGGGCCTGGCCGAGGACCGCTACGGCGCGGCCCGCAACATCGACGGCCTGGTGATGCTGCTGACCTTCGGCACCGGCATCGGCTCGGCGCTGCTGAACCACGGCGTCCTGGTTCCCAACACCGAGCTGGGCCACATCGAGGTGCACGGCAAGGAGGCCGAACATCGGGCCGCGTCGTCGGTGAAGGAACGAAAGAATCTGTCGTACAAGGAGTGGGCCGCCGAGGTGACCAAGGTGCTGGTCACCCTGGAGGACCTGTTCTGGCCGACGGTGTTCGTCGCCGGCGGCGGGATCAGCCGCGATGCCGAGCATTGGATCCCGTTGCTGGCCAATCGGACTCCGGTCGCGGCCGCCCATCTGCGCAATACCGCGGGTATCGTGGGCGCCGCGATGGCCGTGGATAGCGGTATCGCGCCGTGAGCACTCGTTGCCGATAGTTACAATGGAACGAGACCGGCGGTGAGCCGGAAAACAACCCCGGCACGTAGAGCCGGGTTCAACCCCGACAGAACCGCTCCGCCGGATGATTACTCTGGCGTGACGCCGCACGAGACCGTCACGAAAGGGCGTACGTGGTAGCCACGAATACCCGACAGACCGCCGAATCGGCCGAAGCTGCCGACTCCGCAGAAGGCACCGCAGCACGGCCGGTCCGCAAGGCTGCCGCGAAGAAGGCCCCGGCCAAGAAGGTCGCCGCGAAGAAGGCCCCTGCCAAGAAGGCGGGAGCCAAGGCTGCGAAGAAAGCGCCCGCCAAGAAGGCCACCACCAAGAAGGCGGCCCCCGGCGCGGACAACGAATCCGACGAACACCTCGAGGACGAGTCGCTGGAACTCGACGATCTCGGTGATCTGGAGGTCTCCGAGGACGATCTGAGCGAGGACGGCGAAGATCTGGTCGAAGAGACCGCCGAGGACGAAGAGGCCGAAGCCGAGGACGAGGAAGCCGACGAGCCCTCGGAGAAGGACAAGGCCTCCGGCGACTTCGTCTGGGACGAAGAGGAATCCGAGGCTCTGCGCCAGGCCCGCAAGGACGCCGAACTCACCGCCTCCGCGGACTCGGTGCGCGCCTACCTCAAGCAGATCGGCAAGGTCGCGCTGCTCAACGCGGAGGAGGAGGTCGAACTCGCCAAGCGGATCGAGGCCGGTCTCTACGCCACCGAGAAGCTGCGCGAATTCGCCGACAAGGGCGAGAAGCTGCCGGTGGCCACCCGCCGCGATCTGCAGTGGATCATGCGCGACGGCAATCGGGCCAAGAACCACCTGCTCGAGGCCAACCTGCGTCTGGTCGTCTCGCTGGCCAAGCGCTACACCGGCCGCGGCATGGCGTTCCTGGACCTGATCCAGGAGGGCAACCTGGGTCTGATCCGCGCGGTGGAGAAGTTCGACTACACCAAGGGCTACAAGTTCTCCACGTACGCCACCTGGTGGATCCGGCAGGCCATCACCCGCGCGATGGCCGACCAGGCCCGCACCATTCGTATTCCGGTGCACATGGTCGAGGTCATCAACAAGCTGGGCCGCATCCAGCGCGAGCTGCTGCAGGACCTGGGCCGCGAGCCCACGCCCGAAGAGCTCGCCAAGGAAATGGACATCACGCCGGAGAAGGTCCTCGAGATCCAGCAGTACGCGCGTGAGCCCATCTCGCTGGACCAGACCATCGGCGACGAGGGTGATTCCCAGCTCGGCGACTTCATCGAGGACTCCGAGGCGGTCGTCGCGGTCGACGCGGTGAGTTTCACGCTGCTGCAGGATCAGCTGCAGTCGGTGCTGGAGACGCTGTCCGAGCGGGAGGCGGGCGTGGTCCGGCTGCGCTTCGGCCTCACCGACGGCCAGCCGCGCACCCTCGACGAGATCGGCCAGGTCTACGGGGTCACCCGTGAGCGCATCCGCCAGATCGAGTCGAAGACCATGAGCAAGCTGCGCCACCCCAGCCGCTCCCAGGTGCTGCGCGACTACCTGGACTGATATCCACGCCACCGACGATGCCGCCGAGGTTCCGCCTCGGCGGCATCGTCGTATGTCCGGCGCATCGCCGCGACGGCCCCATAGGGTGGGCTGTCGTGGATCAGTTGGTATTGGTTTTCGTGCTGGCGTTCGCGACGATCCTGGCGCAGCCGCTGGGCCGGCGCATCGGTTTGGCGCCCGCGGTGCTGATGACGGTCTTCGGACTCGTCATGGCCGTTCTGCCGTTCGTACCGAATATCGCGCTGGCGCCCGATCTCATCCTCCCGCTGGTCCTGCCGCCGCTGCTGTACGCCTCGGCCCGGCGCACCTCCTGGCAGCAGTTCGCGTCCAACGCGGGTGCGATCCTGTTGCGCGCGGTCGGCCTGGTGGTGGCCACCGCGGCCGCGGTCGCCGCGATCTTCCACGTCTGGTATCCGGCGCTGCCGGTGGGCACGGCGTTCGCACTGGGCGCGGTGGTGGCGCCGCCGGATCCGGTGGCGGTGAGCGCGATGGCGGACCGGCTGGGCCTGCCGCGGCGGCTGGTGGCGGTGCTCGAAGGTGAGGGTCTGTTCAACGACGTGACCGCGGTGGTGATCTACGACGTCGCGGTGCACGCGGTGGTGACCGGGCAATTCTCGGCTTGGCGGACGGCGATCGACTTCGTGGTCTCCGCGGTGGTGGCGGTCGCGGTCGGACTCGCGCTCGGCTGGGCCGGCAGTGCCATGATGCGGCGGCTGACCGAAGCGCCGTGGCAGGTGGCCCTCGGCTTGCTGCTGCCGTTCGCCGCCTACGGGCTGGCCGAGGCCGCACACGGTTCGGCGGTGCTCGCGGTACTGGTGTGCGCGCTGTATCTCACCGATGCGGCAACGGATTTCAGCGATGTCGGCTACCGGATCGTCGGCGATTCGTTCTGGGATGTGATCGACATGCTTGTCACCGGGTTCGCCTTCGGGTTGGTAGGCCTGGAGCTGAGCACGGTGCTCGCCACCACCGGCCCGAACTGGCCGCGGCTGCTCGGCGGTGCGGCGGCGGTGGTCGGCGTGGTGGTCGGCCTGCGGCTGGTGTGGCTGCTCGCCAGTACCGGGCTCTTCCGCGGCTGGTGGCGGCGCCGGCGCGTGGACGAGCCCTACACCTGGCGCGAAACCGTGGTCACCTGGTGGGCCGGCATGCGCGGGGTGGTGACCGTCGCGCTGGCGCTGGCCTTGCCGCTGACCACCGATTCGGGAGCGGACTTCCCCGGCCGCACCGAGGTCTTGTTCATCGCGTTCGTCGTCGTGCTGTTCACACTGCTGCTGCAGGGGCCCACGTTGCCCTGGGTGGCCCGCTGGACCGGAGTGAAGGCCGATACCGAGGTCGAACGGGCCATGGAGCGGCGGTTGTGGACGCGGATCCTGCGCGCGGAACTTGCCCGGCTGGAGGAGATCGCCGACAACGAGGATCTGCCCGACGAGGTGTATCAGCGGCTGCGCGACACCGTGGAACGCCGGTTGATGCGCGCCGATCCGGAAGCGGCGGAGGCCGCCGACGGCAGCAAGGCCGTCGAGCACGCCATGCGATTGACCGGCAAGTTGCGCACGATCAGCAACGACGTCCTCGACGCCGGGCGTGGTGAAGCCCTGGCGGCCCGGCGCGAACCGGGAATGCCGCCGGATCTGGTGGATCGGGTGATGCGCCGATTGGATCTGCGCCCGCCGCCGCTGCTGTGAGATTGCGGGGACCCCGGCGCGGTCGAGTCCCCTGAACACGTGGCGGCGATCGGCGGTCGATAGGGCGAACCGCCGATGCGAACTGGGCTCGAGCTCCGGCAAACATCAGCTATTTTCCAGGACTAACGTTCGGGAAATTTACTACCTGCGAGTATATCGCTAATGTGCGGACGGTCACCGGCATGGGGATGCGGTGACGCACTTTCGGCAAGGAGTCCGCATGCTTCAGATCGACCAGTTCACCTACGGGTGGTTGACACCCGCACTGGCCTACCTCATGTCCGTCATCGGTTCGTTGCTCGCGCTGCGCTGCATGGTGCGCGCGCGAGCCAACCCCGGGCACCGCGGATGGATCGTCACCGCGGCGATCGCCCTGGGCGGCACGGGCGTCTGGGTGATGCACTTCATCGCGATGCTGGGTTTCTCGGTCCGCGGGGCGACCATTCGCTACAACATCCCGATCACCTTGATCAGCGCCGCGATCGCGGTGGTCGTGGTGTGGATCGGCCTGTCGCTGGTGAGCCGCCGGCAGGGCGACACCTCGGCCCTGCTGACCGGCGGGGCGGTCACCGGACTGGGGGTGGCCGCGATGCACTACGCCGGCATGTACGCGATGAAGACCGATGTCGCGATGCACTACGACCCCTGGCCGGTCATCGTCTCCATCGTGATCGCGGTGGTGGCGGCGACCGCGGCGCTGTGGTTCGCGCTGCACGTGGAGGGGCTGCCCGCCACCATCGTTTCGGCGATGATCATGGGCGTCGCGGTCTGCGGCATGCACTACACCGGTATGTACGCCATGCAGGCCCATATGGCCGACCACATGCAGGCACCGTCGGGCGCCCAGGCCAACGAGTTGCTGACCCCGCTGATCATCGGCGTGAGCATGGTAACGCTGCTGCTGTTCCTGCAGGTCGGCATCACCGATATCCACGAACCGGATCTGTCGCGTATCCGTGGGCAGCGCGCGAGCCGGTACTGGCCGAGCAGCGCCGAGTCCGGAGGCCGAGCGGCCGAGCCGTTCGCCCGCGAGGAGTACCCCGCCGACGAGACGCATCGGCACCGTCGATAACGACCGCGGTCGTGAACCCCGCGCAATCCGGTGATCGCACAGCTCGCTCGCAGAATCCGCCGCGAGGCGAACCCGCGGCATCGGATTGCGCGGGTCGGTGGGCGGAGCGGCGCGGCGCGGGCGACACTGGCATACGTGGCGTCCTCCGCATTGAATCACTACCGGTCCCCGTGGACCCGGACTCTCGACCTCGACGCCGGGTGGCGGCAACTGCTGGACTGGTGGCACGGCCCGGACCGGGTCTACCGGGCCGGGAAGGCCGTCCACGACCATCTGGCCGGTGCGCCCGCCTCCTGCGCCTACGCGTTCACGCTGTTCGTCACCTGGTGGACGCTGCGCGGGATCAGCGATTTCGCCGGGCATCGGCTGATCCTGTCGGCCTCGACGAATCTGCACAACATGCGGCGTGAGCCGGTGCAGGTGCTGGTCGCTTCCGCGTTCTGGACCGACGGCGGATTTCCGTGGGTGATCATCCTCGGTTTCCTGACCGTGATGGCCTTCGCCGAACGCTGGCTGGGCACGTTGCGCTGGATCATGGTGTTCGCCTGCGGCCATATCGGCGCCTCGATGATCGTGGTCACCGGCATCGCCTTCGCGGTGCATCACGACCTGATCCCGCTGCGCATCGCGGTCGCCTCCGATGTCGGATCCTCCTACGGCTCCACCGCGGTGCTGGCCGCACTGAGCTTCCATCTACGCGGCACGCCCCGAGCCGTGTGGGCGGCGGGGTTGCTGGCCTGGTTCGGCTTCGCCGCCTGGCACGGGCGCACGTTCACCGACTACGGCCACCTGACAGCGCTGTGCATCGGCTTCGCGCTCGGGGCGGTCGCGGTGGCATTGTCGCGACGACTCGAGCGGATCCGCGACCAGCGGCCCGCGAGCACCCGCCGCCGGCCGGGCGACACCGCATCCGGGCCGATCGCTCCTCCGGCGACGGCGGGGCCCCTGGTGCGGGAGAACCAGCCCTCAGCCGACGGCCGGAGCGAATCGACGCTGCATTGAGCGCACCACCGGTTCCACCACCCGCGCCGCGACCGGTCCGAGGATCGCCATCAGCAGAACGTAGGCCGAGGCCAGCGCCGCCAGCTTGCCCGGCACCGCCCCCACCGAAACGGCAAGTCCCGCAATGACGATCGAGAATTCACCGCGGGCCACCAGGGCGGCGCCGGCGCGCGCACGACCCAGACGGCCGATGCCCTGCCGCTTGGCCGCGAACCAGCCGGTTCCGATCTTGGTCAGCGTGGTGATCACGGCAAGCAACACCGCCCAGCCGAGAACCTGCGGGATCTTGTGCGGATCGGTGTTGA
Source organism: Nocardia aobensis NBRC 100429 (assembly GCF_000308375.1). Classification (GTDB taxonomy): domain Bacteria; phylum Actinomycetota; class Actinomycetes; order Mycobacteriales; family Mycobacteriaceae; genus Nocardia; species Nocardia aobensis. The sequence continues at coordinate 10,686 of NZ_BAFQ01000125.1, forward strand.
GGCCGAAGGCCACGAAGAAGATGGCGGCGAACAGATCCCGCAGCGGTTCCAGCAGTTTCGCGGCGCTCTGCGCGGTGGACCCGGAGATCGCGATGCCCAGCAGGAACGCACCGACCGCGGCCGACACGTTCAGCCCCGAGGCGATGCCCGCGACCAGCAGCGCCGCCCCCAGCAGCTGCAGCAGGAACACCTCGCGATCCTTGCTGTCCACGATCGCGGATACGAAGCGGCCGTAACGCAGCGCGATGACCAGCACGATCGCGATCACGAGCAGGGCGAGCGCGAGCGAGCGCAACCCCGCCATCCAGCCGACACCGGCCAGGATGGTGGTCAGGATCGGCAGGTAGATCGCCATCGCCAGATCCTCGAACACCAGGACCGACAGCACGACCGGCGTCTCCCGGTTACCGAGCCGGCCGAGGTCGTTGAGCACCTTCGCCGCGATGCCGGAGGAGGAGATGTAGGTGACGCCGGCCAGGGTGATCGCGCCGGTCGGCCCCCAGCCGAGCAGCAGCGCCACCACCGCGCCGGGCGTGGCGTTGAGCACGATGTCGAGCAGGCCCGCCAGCCAGGACTTGCGCATTCCCGACACCAGTTCCGGCGCGGTGTATTCCAGGCCGAGCAGCAACAGCAGCAGGACGACGCCGATTTCGCCTGCGAGATGGCCGAATTCGGTGGCGGCCTTGACGGTCAGCACACCACCGTCGCCGAAGGCCAGGCCGCCGAGCAGGTAGAGGGGGATCGGGGACATGCCGAAACGCCCTGCGACGCGCCCCAGGACACCGAGGGCGAACAGGACCGCTCCGAGCTCGAACAGGGCTAGTGCGGTCGACTCCACCGGCTCACCCGCCGGTCAGAATCTCGAGCGCCTCGTCGAGGCCCTGCGGGGTTCCGACCACGACCAGCAGATCGCCCGCGACGAGCACGAAGTCCGGGCCGGGCGAGGGATAGATCTGCCCGGCCCGCATCACGGCCACGATGGACGCCTTGGTGCGGGTGCGTATGCGGGTGTCGCCGAGCGCCCGCCCCGAATACGGCGATTCGTCGCCGATCGGCAACTGGCGGGTGGTGATGCCCGGCAGATCGCGATGATCGTCCTTGAGCTTCTCCACCAGCTGCGGCGCGCCGAGCAGATTGGCGAGCACGGCCGCCTCGTCGACGGTGAGCGGTACCTGGGCGGCGCAGTCGTCGGGATCGTCGTGTTTGGAGACGATGAGATCGATGCCACCGTCGCGATGCGCGACCACTCCGATCCGGCGACCGGACCGCGCCTCGAAGTCCTTACGGACGCCAATTCCGGGCAGTTGTGTCACATCGACGTTCACGAAATCCAGCCTAGATCAAGCACTTCGAGAGGCAGGCCACTGATCCGGATCAGCGGTGAGCGCCGGAAATGTCCCTTTTTCATCAAGGGCATAGTAACTGGTGCGCACCACCGCCGTGACGGGAAGTGGGCCGTAGAGGTGCGGAAAGCGCATCGAACCCGGATCGCCGGGCACACCCGGCTCCCAGCGCAGCGGCGCGGTCAGGCGGGTGACGTCGATCCAGAGCAGCAGCATATCGTCGCGACCGGCGAACAGCCGGTTCGCCGGCAGGTGCACCTGATGCGGCGCGGACAGATGAAGGAACCCCTCGCTCTCCAGCGAGGGTGCCACGCGTTCGCCGATCCGCTGCGCCTGCTCCCACTCCGCGGGGGTACAGAGGTGAACCAGCATGCGCCCGTTGATGTTCTCGGTCTCGGCGGCGGCGGAGGCAACGTTGTCGGCAGTCACGGCAGCACCATACCCAGCGTGGCGCGCGCGACCCGCCGAAAGGAACGAACCGGACGTTTGATTGAGCGGTTGATTGTCGGTGGGCGCGGGTAATCTGCGATCAGACAACTGGATCGGCCTTTTTCCGAAGTGTTGAACCACAGGTGGTGAACCGAGGTTCCCAAGGATGGCCATGGTGTTCGCCCACAGCGAAATACCTGGTCATGTTAGGGAAAACACATACAAACATCTTCGGGAACAAAGCCCCCGTCCCGAACGTCTGACAGAGTAGTCATCAGCCACTGCTGGGAAGTAGCGGTAGCGAGCCCGCGGAAGGGACCGTGGGCCCCACACCAGGCGAACGGCTTTCTGCGCCGGGAGCCAGGACGGAGGAGTCATGCCAGGAACACTGACAAGCACCCCACTGACCGCGGTCGATCGTTGCGACCGCTGCGGGGCGGCCGCGCGCGTGCGCGCGACACTTCCCGCCGGTGGCGAGTTGCTCTTCTGCCAACACCACGCGAACGAGCACATGGAGCGCCTGCGCGAGCTGGAGGCAGTCATCGATACAGAGTCGGCACCGGCACTATAGGCCGGCTCCTCACGTCCACTGTCAGCCAAGGGCGGCCTTCGGGCCGCCCTTTTCGTGTCTCCGGTCACACCGGCCGGGGTACGAGCCCGTCCAGCAGACGCGCCAGTCCGAACTCGAAGGCGCCGTCGGGATCTCCGGGCGCCTGATACTGCTCCCCCACCGCGGTACCCACCCGCTCCGCGAGCGGAAACGACTGGCCCGTCATGGCCTCGGTGAGCAGCGGCCCGTACACCTCCCACCACCGCGCATCGCTCATCTCATCGGCTTCACGCCGGGCCGCGACCGCGGTGCGGGCATTGCCGGTCGCGAAATCCGACAGCACGGCGATCGTCCGATCCATCTCGACATCGGTCAGCCCCGACCCTTCCAGCGCGCTCAACTGCCGTTCGTAGCGCCGCAGCCGCCCCGGGCCCAGATCCAGCCGCCACGGCGGAACCTCCAGCAGCCACGGATGCGCGAGCAGTTCCGCACGCACGCCGCGAGCGACCGCGGCCAGCCGCTCGCGCAGCGGCGCGGCCGGATCGATCGGCGCGTCCTCGCCGGCCACCCAGTCGACCATCGCGATGATCAGCGCCTGCTTGTCCGGGACGTAGGTGTAGAGACTCATCGGGCCCAGCCCGAGCGCCGTGGCCACCGCGCGGATGGACACCGCGCCGTAGCCGTCGCGGTCGGCGATGCGGACCGCCGTGCGAATCACCTCGTCGACCTCGACCGTCTGCTTCGGTCCACGTAACACCGGCCTGGCCGGGAGTTCGCGGCGCCACAGTAGTGCGATCACCTGTCGCGCCCGGTCGGACGCGGATTTCTGGGTCACCACGCTCCTCGGGAATCTCATTACACCGTACGGGGTTATAATACTCCGTACGCTATACGTAGATGAGCGAGGGTCCTCTGCACACCACACATGCCACCTATTTGCCCGATCGCCATGCGTTCGCCCTGTGGAACTGGGCCGGCCGAGTGACCGAACCCCCGCCGCACGGCGCGCGCGACACCGTCCGGCTCGCCGTGCCGCAGCCCGACGGCACCTCGATCGAGGTGAGCGAGGTCGCCTGCGCCGTGGTCGACGCCGATCGGCTCGATGCGGTCGAGGTGGGCCACGCCGGTTCGTCGCTGTCGGCCTGGCAGCGCGTCGCGCGGGAGGCGGGCGGGCCGGAGCTGCTGCCCGCCGCCGGCCATGCCGTTCCCAATGCGGCCGCCACCGCGATCGTCTCCGCCGACCGGGCGGTGCGGGCCTACCGCGAGACCGAGGAGGTCGTGCGGGCGTTGCGCGAGCCGCTGCGCGCGCGGTTGCGGCCCTATCAGGCGCGCGGGATCGCCTGGCTGCACCGGACGACCGCGGAATACGGCGGCGCGGTGCTCGCCGACGAGATGGGCCTGGGAAAAACCGTGCAGGCCATCGGCTTTCTGCTCGGACGCGCCGACGACGGTCCGCAACTGGTGGTCTGCCCGACCTCACTGGTCGGCAACTGGGTGCACGAGATCAGCCGCTTCGCGCCCGGACTACGCCCGATCGCGTGGCGCGGCGAGGAGCTCGGCGATCTCGCACCCGATGCGGTGATCGTCACCGGATATCCGACGCTGCGCGGCTACGGGCCGGCATTGGCCGATATCGAGTGGGCCACCGCGATTTTCGACGAGGCACAAGTGCTGAAGAATCCCCGCACGCAGGTGTCGCGGGCGGCGCGGGGTGTATCCGCGCGAGCGCGGGTCGCGTTGACCGGTACGCCCGTGGAGAACCATCTCGACGAACTGTGGGCGCTGCTCAATCTGGTCACGCCCGCCGCGTTCACGCACAAGGCACAGTTCCGGCGGCGCTTCGTGCGGCCCATCGAGGAGGGCTCCACCGCGGCCGTGCCGCGACTGCACGACACCATCGAGCCGATCGTGCTGGCCCGCAGGAAACTTCAGGTCGCCGCGACCTTACCGCCGAAGATCCACACCGATCTGGTGTGCGATCTGACCACGGAGCAGCAGCGCCTCTACGACGAGTTGCTCGACCGCGCCGAGGCCGACGGATTCGGTGTGGGCGCCGAACGCAATGCGCGCGTGCTGGCCGCGCTGACCGCCCTGAAGCAGGTCTGCAACCATCCCGGGCTGGTCACCGGCGATCTCGACGAGCTCACCGGACGCAGCGGGAAGTTCGACGTCTGCTCCGACATCCTCGCCAACAACCTCGAACTGGACTGCCCGACATTGGTTTTCACCCAGTATCGGCGCACCGGCGAGTTGCTGGGACGACACTGCGCCGAGCGATTCGGTGTGGCGGCGCCCGTATTCCACGGCGGCCTGTCACAGGCCGAGCGCGACGCGATCGTCACGGCATTCCAGAGCGCCGACGGCCCGCCGATTCTGATCCTGAGCCTGCGCGCCGCCGGAACCGGCCTGACCCTGACCCGCGCCGCGGACGTGGTGCACTACGACCGCTGGTGGAACCCAGCGGTCGAGGCGCAGGCGTCCGACCGCGCACATCGCATCGGGCAGACCCGCCCGGTCACGATCACCACACTGACCAGCGCCACCACCGTCGAGGAACATATCGCCGGCATGCACGATCGCAAATCCGCGCTGGCCGGACTCGGCGCCGGCGACGGACGGTCACCGGTGGCGCGGCTGGCCCGATTGGACGACGACCATCTGCTGGCGGTGCTGCGCCGGAAGCGAGGCAACTGACATGCCCGACAACGAATTCGGTTATACGCCGTGGGGTATGGGCTGGGTGCGGCTGGCCGAGCCGATCCGGACCGCACGTCCCGAGCCGCTGCTGCCCCGGGCCCGCAGTATCGCCCGCAACGGCGGCGTCCGCCTGGATGTCCACGGCACGACGGTCTCGGCGCATATCCACCGCGGCGGGCAGGCGTCGGTGACACTGCTGGAGATCGCACCGTTGCCGGCGTCGGTGGTGAACGCCATGGCCGAGCACATTCCCGCGCACCTGGTCCAACTCACCGATGAGGTGCACGCCGTCCTCACCGCCGCCGGCCTGGCCCCGATACCGCGGCTCGGCGCGACCGACTGCTCGTGCTCGGCCCGCAATCCACGCTGCCTGCATCTGCTGGCGGCGTGCTACGCCCTCGCCCGGGCGGTGGACGAAAACCCTTGGCTGTCCTTGGATCTGCAGGGCTACCGGTCCGGTGGCGCGCCGGAGAGCGGAGCGCCGGACGCCCCGCCCGCGCGATGGACACCGCTCGATTCTCTCGACCCCGCAACGTTTTTCACCGGCATGGTGACGGATGAGCCGGTGCGGCGACACTCTGCCGGCTAGGCGGCGCGGAAGTCACGCGTTGGTACCGCCGTCGACAGTGAGGGTCGCCCCGGTCAGCCGGGCGCCCGACGGGCCGGCGAGGAAGGCGACGACACCCGCGACGTCGTCGGCCTCGCCGAAGCGGCCGAGCGCCGAATGCCGCAACTGGTTCTCGGCGTGGGAGGACGCGGCCGGGTTCATATCGGTATCGGTGGAGCCCGGCTGGACGAGATTGACCGTGATTCCGCGTGGGCCCAGTTCCCGGGCGAGGGCACGGGTGAATCCGTTGAGGGCGGATTTGCTGAGGTTGTAGAGCGTCAGTCCCTCGAACAGCGCGCGTTCGGACAGATTCGAGCCGATGCTGATGATGCGCCCGCCGCGGCCCATGTACGCGAGTGCGGCCTGCGCCGCGACGAAAGCCGCCCGGGCGTGGATGTGCAGCGCCTCGTCGATCTCGGCGACGGTGAAATCGGTGAACGGCTTGGCCGGGAAGATGCCCGCGTTGTTGACCAGGATGTCGACCCCGCCCAGTTCCGCGGCGGTGCGATGGACCGCCGCGGCGACCTGCCCGGCATCGGCACTGTCGGCGCGCACCGCGATCGCGCGCCGCCCGAGGGCACGGATATCGGCTGCCACCGCCTCGGCCGCCTCGGCGCCGCCGCGGTAGGTCAGCGCCACATCCACACCGTCGGCGGCCAGCCGCCGCGCGATCGCGGCACCGATGCCCCGGCTGCCTCCGGTCACGAGAGCCACGGTGGTCGACTCGCTCATCTGCACTCCAATTCTGTGTCGATCAATACAGAAATAGACAAGCAGGTCTGCCCACGGCCGTCAAGAGATATATTTAGTGATCGACACAGAAAGAGGATTCGATGGCCGAACGCGGACGACCGCGCGGATTCGATCGCGACATCGCGCTGCGGCGCGCGATGGAGGTGTTCTGGGAACACGGCTACGAGGGTGCCGCGATGAGCGACCTGACCTCGGCGATGGGTATCAACTCCCCGAGCCTGTACGCCGCCTTCGGATGTAAGGAGCAACTGTTCCGCGAGGCCGTCGAACTCTACGGGCGAACCGAGGGTGGCTACACCGCCCGCGCACTCGAGACCGCGCCCACCGCTCGCGCGGCTGTCGAGGCGATGCTGCGCGACAACGCCGCCGCCTACTGCGACCCCGCCACGCCGCGCGGATGCCTGGTGGTGGTCGCGGGCAATACGGCGGGGCCTCGCCACGGCGCCGTCCGTGATCTGCTCGCGCAGCGCCGCCGCCACACCACCGAAGCGGTGCGGCAGCGACTCGATCGCGGCATCCACGACGGCGACCTGCGGGCCGATGCCGACATCGACGGTCTCGCCGACTTCTACACCGCCGTGCTGTTCGGACTGTCGGTGCAGGCCGGTGACGGAATGGACCTGCACCGGCTCGGCCGGACGATCGACCGGGCACTGCAGGCCTGGCCGGAATCCACGCCCGCCGAACAGCGCTGACGCGCCGGCTACCGAAAACGCTGCGGGCCAGGGCTTTTCACCGCAGCGGCGATAGCTACATCCGCCGCAACGCCGCGATGCGCTGGGACAACTGATCGGCGGTCGCCAGTGCCGTCGGCGGTCCGCCGCATTCGCGCCGGAGCTCGCCGTGGATCACCCCGTGTGGTTTTCCGGTGCGGTGATGATGCATGGCGACCAGCGAGTTGAGTTCGCGCCGCAACTCCCCCAGCCGGTCGGCGGTCGCGACGCGCTCGGCCGCGGCCGCCGCGGAGGGTCCCGCGTCGGGCGCCTCGGCCACCGAGACGGCGCTGCGTTCGCGGATCTGGCGGGTCTGGCGGTCGCGCAGCAGGGCCCGCATCTGCTCGGCGTCCAGCAGGCCCGGAATGCCGAGGTAATCGGCCTCCTCGTCGCTGCCGGAGAATGTCGCGGTACCGAACGAATCGCCGTCGTAGATCACCTGATCCAGTTCGGCGTCGGCAGCCAGCGCGACGAAGGCGCGTTCCTCCTCGCCCTGCTCGTCCTTCTGCTTGTTGGCGTCGATCAGCAGTTCGTCGTCGAGAGCGTTCTTCTCCCGATGCGGTTTGCCGATGACGTGATCGCGCTGCACTTCGAGCTGGGCGGCCAGATCGAGCAGCACCGGCACCGACGGCAGGAAGACGCTCGCGGTCTCCCCCGTCCGGCGCGCACGCACGAAACGGCCGATGGCCTGGGCGAAATACAGCGGGGTCGAGGCGCTGGTGGCGTAGACGCCGACGGCCAGACGCGGCACGTCCACACCTTCGGACACCATGCGCACGGCGACCATCCACGGATCGGTGCTGTTGGCGAACTCTCCGATCCGCTGGGAGGAGGTGGGGTCGTCGGAGAGGACCACCGCCGGTTTGCTGCCCGAAATATGTTCCAGCAGTTCGGCGTAATCGCGAGCCTTCTCCTGATCGGTCGCGATCACCAGGCCACCCGCATCGGGCATGCCGGTGGCGCGCAACTGCCGCAACCGGGTGTCGGCGGCGGTCAGCACCTTCGACATCCAGTCGCCTGCCGGGTCGAGGGCGGTACGCCACGCCCGCGCGGTCTGTTCGGCGCTCAGCGGTTCACCCAGCCGGGCGGAATACTCCTCACCCGCGCTGTCCCGCCACTGCGCCTCACCGGAATAGGCGAGGAAGACCACCGGCCGGACCACACCGTCGGCGAGGGCCTCGGAATAGCCGTAGGTGTAGTCGGCACTCGACCGCGGGAAGCCGGATTCATCCGGTTCGTAGTTGACGAACGGAATCTGCGAATCGTCGCTGCGGAAGGGAGTACCGGTCAGCGCCAGGCGGCGGGTGGCGTCACCGAACGCCTCGGCCACCGCATCACCCCAGCTCTTGGCGTCACCGGCGTGGTGAATCTCGTCGAGAATCACCAGGGTCCGGCGATTCTCGGTCCGCACCCGGTGCTTGAACGGATGCGAGGCGACCTGGGCGTAGGTGACCACGACGCCGTGGAAATCGCCGGAGGTGCCGCCGGTGCTGTTGGAGAAGTTCGAATCCAGCTGGATGCCGAGCCGAGCCGCCGCCGCCGACCACTGATGCTTGAGGTGTTCGGTGGGCGCGACCACGGTGACCTGGTCGACGGTGCGGTCGGTGAGCAGCTCGGTCGCCAGCCGCAACGCGAACGTGGTCTTACCCGCGCCGGGCGTCGCCACAGCCAGGAAATCACGTGGTTTGGTCGTCAGATATCTGGTGAGTGCTCTGCGCTGCCATGCTCGTAACGAACCGCCACCACCCGAAGTCACTCGACAGACAGTAGCGACCGGCACCGACACCAAGCCAATTCGACACCACGTGATCTGCCACGAATCCGGCGACGGCCCGGCTCACCTCGCAGATCACCGCGCGCCTGTGCGGCAGAACACTGACGACACGTTCGCGGCCCGTTGCTGCCGTGGCGCCCTCGGTGGGCAATGCTGTACTCACGATGTGTTCCGACCGACCGGCCTCGACGTCCGGCGCAGCGCGCTCCTGGCAGCGGCTGCGCGGTCGAGTCGCGGCCGCGCTGCGGCGGATCTGGCAGGTGATCACGCGGGTCGCGGAGAAGGCGTGGGGAGATTCGATCTTCGCCAAATCGGCCGCCGCCGCGTTCTGGCAGACCCTCTCGCTGGCGCCCCTGCTGCTCGGACTGCTGGGCAGTATCGGTTACGTCGGCGGACTGTTCGGCCCCGACACCGTCCATATCGTCGAGGGCAAGATCGTCAGCTTCAGCCGCAACCTGTTCAGCGCCAACGTCGTCGACGAGATGATCGCGCCGACCGTGCGCGACGTTCTCCAGCGCGGCCGTGGTGCGGTGGTGTCGGTGGGTTTCGTGCTGTCGCTGTGGGCAGGGTCCTCGGCCATGGCGACCTTCGTCGATTCCATCGTCGCCGCGCACGGACAGGCCGATGCCCGCCATCCGGTCTGGCAGCGGATCTTCGCGCTCGGGTTGTATCTGCTGTTCCTGGTGGCGGCCGTATTCGTATTGCCGCTGGTGGCCTTGGGCCCGACCCTGATCGGGCGCACGCTGCCACCGAACTGGCGCGAACCCGGGCTGCGCCTGATCGACACCTTCTACTATCCGGCGGCCGGGCTGCTGCTCATCGTCGGCCTGACCACGTTGTACAAACTGGCGCTGCACCGGTCGCTGCCGTGGCATCGGCTCTTCGGCGGGGCGTTGGTGGCCGGCATCTTCTTCATGGCGGCCAGCGACATCCTGCGCCGCTATCTGACCTACGCGGCGCGGGCCGGCGTCAGCTACGGGGCGCTGGCGACCCCGATCGCCTTCCTGCTCTTCACGTTCTTCCTGGCGTTCGCGGTGATTCTGGGCGCGGAATTCAATGCCACCGTGCAGGAGTTCTGGCCGGCCCGGGCGACCCGGTTCGAACAATTCAAACAATGGTGGGCCCGGCGCAAGCACCGGCACGACGGCAGCGACGACGAGATCGAGACCGCGCGAAGCGACAACGAACCGCCCTCGGATCTGCCGTGGACTCGGTCCGATGACCCCGGAGCCGCGGATCCGCGACACTCGGACGGCCCACCTCGGGACGGCGGGCCCGACGATCCCGCCGGTGGTTCTGCCTACCGCGCCGACACCCGTCCACCGTCCGTTCTCGACCCGGGCCGGATCCGCCCTGCGGGATAACCGGCCACGCCCGACCCTGCGCCGGCACGCGGACCATCGCCATCGGAGCCGCCCCGGTCGGCGCGTATCTCACTTCCCGGCGGGCAGCGGGTGGTCGCGGAAGAAGTCCCAGATGATCCGGTTCGCGCTGATCGCGGTCGTGGTGCGGCCGACCAGCGGCTCCGGCGAGATCACCGACGCGGTGCCCGGCCAGGTGTGGCCGCCGCCGACGACCGCGTACAACTGCACGGCCGTCCGGTCCGGGCAGGGATAGGTGTAGCGCACGACGTCCGGGGCGACCTGCTGCTGTTGCGGTGGGGCCCCGCATCCTTCGCGCCGCGCCCACGCCGCCGCCTGCTCGGGGATGCTCACCGGTCCGGGACCGTTCACCCCACCGGGCCGCTTATCGCCGCGCTGCGCCGCCGACCCCGTTCCGTCGGCCGAGGGCAGATATTTCGCATTGGGCCCGACACCGCCGGTATAGGCGACGATCGGATCCTCGGTGCCGTGGAAGGCCACCATCGGGACCGCGCGAACCGGATCACACCACGCGAAGTCCTGCAGTCCGGCCACCGGCGCCACCGCGGCGATCCGGTCCGCGAGCTGACACGCCAGCGACGAGGTGGTGAAGGCGCCCATCGACAGCCCGGTCACATAGACGCGGCGTTCGTCCACACAGCGGTTCGCCTCGACGTGAGTCAGCAGGTCGGACAGATACGCGATATCGGCGCTGTGCTCGCCGAAATCCCACCGTGGCACCCCGGGTTCGTCCAGCTGCGGCGTGACCGTAGCGAATCCGTTGGCCATGCCGAAGGCCCCCAGACCGGTGCCCGCATACTCGAGGGCGGCCGGTTCCAGATAGCCGTGCAGATCGACCACCAGCGGCAGCGGTGCGGTGACGGCGGGAACGTCGAGAATGTAGGTCCCGGATTTCCCGGCCGCCGCGAAGCTTTCGATCGAGGTGCCGGTCGGATGCGACGCCGAACATCCCGGCGAGGGCTGTGCCGGTACGTTCTCCGGTTGGCCGGCACGAGCGGTGGTCGCGGTCGAGAGGGCGCCAGCCGTCAGGAGTGCCGCCGCGATGGACGAGACCGTGCGAAACCACCGGGACGTCGCGATATACATGTACTGCCCACCTCGCGGGAAATATTGTTCTCACCGAAGAGAACAATGATCACACAAGCGAGGCGGGCGCGGGCGCAGACGGACGAGACGACCCGGAACGGCCCCCTCGAGCCGTCCTTCGAACTCAGTCCTTCTTCATCATTTCGTAGATGCGTTTGCAGTCCGGGCAGACCGGCGAGCCGGGCTTGGCCGAGCGCGTCACCGGGAACACTTCGCCGCACAGCGCCACGACATGGGTGCCCATCACGGCACTTTCGGCGATCTTGTCCTTCTTCACGTAGTGGAAGAATTTGGGAGTATCGCTGTCGGTCGTCTCGTCGGTGGTCGTGTCCGGACGAACCAGGGTGTCGGTGCTCACCCCATCGATTCTGCCATCGGCGCGCGCGGCTGGTGAGCAGGTGTCGCCAACCTCATCGAACATCCGCGGGTCGGCGGTGCTTGCGCGGTGGCGGGCGCGTGTGCATTCGATCATGCGGAGTGGAAGACTCGACGTATGCAGCGCGACGGCGACTCCTCCGATCTACCACCCGAGTCCCGGACGTCGGGCCCGGGACGGGTCGGTCCGGAGGGCGACGACGCGCGCGCGGCCGAAACCCGCGGCCCCGCGAATACCGCCGAGGCTCCGGACATGTCTGCGCCGGGCGATGCGCGGCCTTCGGGCGCGACGTTCGAACGCCGGCCACCCGGTTCGGTCCCCCGCCCCACCCGCGCCTCGACCGGCTATTTCCCCGGCGAGGACAAGCATCCGGTCTTGATCACCGAGGCCGCACCCTCGCTGGATCAGCAGCACCGCGCCCGCGTGAAGCGCTACATGATCCTGATGGGTTTCCGCATTCCCTGCCTGGTACTGGCGGCGGCCGCGTACGGCCTGTGGAGCAATGCGCTGATCTCGCTGGCCATCATCGGCGTCTCCATCCCGCTGCCCTGGATCGCCGTACTCATCGCGAACGACCGGCCCCCGCGCAGCAAGGACGAGCCCAGCCGCTGGGACGAGCGCCGCGCGGCGAAAGCGCTCGAATCGGGACAGCACCGCTCCATCGACGGCTGAACGACACGGGCGACCTGCCCGGACCCGGCGAGAGCGGCGCCCCGTACCAGATGGCAGAGCTCTCGTGTGCCTGCCGACCGGACCACCGCCTCCCTGCTCACCGCCCTCGCACCCGCGCTGCGCGCCGCGCTGACCAGGGTCCGTTACGACGCCGACACCGTGCTCGAGGCCATCGGCGCCGACGCCCACGCCGCCCTCGGACGTTCCGAACCGGTGCCGGTGCGCCGGGCCGCGCGCGACGCCGGTGAACTCGGCACGCTGATCCGGCTGCTGCTGCTCGGCGACGCCCTGCCCGAACGGGAGGTGGCCGCGGCCTTCGCCCCGCTCGACATCGACCGGGCCGTCGCCGCGGGCCTGCTCGAGCGCGACGGCGATTCGATCCGCGCCGCGCTGGACCTGCGGCCCCTGGATCTGGGTTCGGGCACCCGCTGGGTGCTGTCGGATCTCGACGACTCGATGCGGCGGCGCACCCTCAGCGCCGACCACGTCCTGGGCGTGGGCCAGGCGTCGCTGTCGCTGCTGCGCGCGACGCCGACCGATCCCGTCGGATCCGTGCTGGATCTCGGCACCGGCTGCGGTGTGCAGGCGGTGCACGCCGCGGGCTATGCGAAGACGGTGACCGGCACCGATGTCAGTGGCCGCGCGCTGTGGCTGGCCGAGGCGACCGCCGCGCTCAACGACCTCGACATCGAGTTGGTCGAGGGCTCGTGGTTCGAGCCGGTCGCCGGACGCCGCTTCGATCAGGTGGTGGCCAATCCTCCGTTCGTGGTCGGGCCGGCCCGGGTCGAGCACACCTACCGCGATTCGGGCCTGGCGCTCGACGGCGCCAGCGAACTGGTCGTCTCGCAGGCGCCCGGTCTGCTGAATCCGGGCGGTACCGCGGCGATGCTCGCCTCCTGGGTGCACGCCGGCGATGCGGACTGGCGCAGCCGAGTGGCGAGCTGGCTGCCCGATCAGGGGATCGACGCATGGATCGTGCAGCGCGATGTGGCCGATCCGGCACTGTATGTCGGCACGTGGCTGCGCGATGCCGGACTGGATCCGCGCGACCCCGAGGCACAGCGGCGGGCCGAGCAGTGGCTGGCCGCCTTCGACGCGGCGCAGGTCGAAGGCATCGGCTTCGGCTTCGTCTATCTCCGCGCGATCGACGGGCCCACCGAGGTCCTGGCCGAGGATCTCACCCACGGTTTCGACGACCCACTCGGCGCGGAGGCGCCGGCCTACTTCCGCCGTTCGGCGTGGCTGCGGACGGTGCTGGCGGACAACGAGGTCGCCTGGCGTGCGCGCTTCACCGTCGACGCCGCGACCGCGCTCGAACGCGTCCTGCTGCCGGGCGCCGAGGGCTGGCAGGAGCGGGTGGTCCGCCTGCATCGCGGTGACGGCCCCCGCTGGCAGCACGAGATCGACGACACGCTGGCGGCGTTGCTCGCGGGAATGCGGCCCGACGGGCTGCCGTTGGAAGAACTGGTCGAATTGCTCGCAATCGGCCACACCGGAACCACCGCGACGCCGCAATTCCGAGCCGAGGCGTTGTCGGCGGTCACCGGACTGGTCCGGCACGGACTGATCACACCGGACGAACTCGACGCGACCCCGGCCGACGCCGCGCGCGTCTCCGCGCCCTCCCCCATGTCCACGGAGTTCCCTTCTTAAGAACTTCTCAGACGGAGGTTGCGAAAGCCGCAGCTCAGCACGGTTTATCGGCGCCAAGGCGGGGAACTTTCCCTGTGTCGGGTCCGTTGTTCGGAGTGAGACACCACCGACAGGAGGCAAGTCATGACAAGCCCCGCCACCACTGGAGTGCGCGCCATCGATTCGGACCTCGACGCCCAGAGCCCGGCAGCCGACCTGGTACGTGTGTACCTGAACGGGATCGGTAAGACCGCGCTGCTGACGGCCGCCGACGAGGTCGAGTTGGCCAAGCGCATCGAGGCGGGCCTCTATGCCCAACACCTGTTGGAGACCGGCAAGCGGCTCTCGGCGACCCGCAAGCGGGATCTGGCGATCCTGGTCCGCGACGGTCAGGCCGCCCGTCAGCATCTGTTGGAGGCCAACCTCCGCCTCGTCGTATCGCTGGCCAAGCGCTACACCGGCCGCGGTATGCCGCTGCTGGATCTGATCCAGGAAGGCAACCTGGGTCTGATCCGCGCGATGGAGAAGTTCGACTACGCCAAGGGTTTCAAGTTCTCCACCTACGCGACCTGGTGGATCCGGCAGGCCATCACCCGAGGTATGGCCGATCAGAGCCGCACGATCCGCCTCCCTGTGCATCTGGTGGAACAGGTCAACAAGCTGGCCCGGATCAAGCGCGAACTGCATCAGCAGCTCGGCCGCGAAGCCAGTGACGAGGAACTGTCGGCCGAATCGGGTATTCCGGTGGAGAAGATCGCCGACCTGCTCGACCACAGCCGCGACCCGGTGAGCCTGGACATGCCGGTCGGCAACGACGAGGAAGCCCCGCTGGGCGACTTCATCGAGGATTCGGAGGCGACCTCCGCCGAGAGCGCCGTCATCGCCGGGCTCATGCACCGCGATGTGCGCAGCGTGCTGGCCACCCTCGACGAGCGCGAACAGCAGGTCATCCGGCTGCGTTTCGGCCTCGACGACGGTCAGCCGCGCACCCTCGACCAGATCGGCAAGCTGTTCGGTCTCTCGCGTGAGCGCGTGCGCCAGATCGAGCGCGAAGTCATGGCCAAGCTCCGCAAGGGTGAGCGGGCGGACCGCCTGCGCGCCTACGCCAGCTAGGTCACACAGACGCTGGGCCGCCCGGAATCCGGCCCAGCACCATCCCGGTGACCGGATGGTCACCTCCGCTGCGCCGGCCGACGCCGGTGTGCCCTTCCCCCCTCCGGGGCACATCCGTCGGCCGGCGTGCTGTATCGATCCCCCGGCGCGAATCCCGTTGCCGCGACTCCGAATTGCGCGGCCACCCCGGGTTGCCGCGGCTACCCCGAGTTGCGCAGCGCCGTCGCCAAGCCGTTCATGGTGAGCAGAATGCCGCGCTCGACCAACTCCGATTCGTCCCCGGCGCGCCTGCGCCGCAGCAGGTCCACCTGCATCTGATTCAACGGTTCCAGGTACGGGAAGCGGTTGCGGATGGACTCGGCCAGCGCCGGGTTGTCCGACAGCAACTGATCGCTGCCGGTGATCGCCGCATGCACCTGTACGGTGCGGTCGAACTCGTCGCGGATCATGCCGAAGATGGTGGCGCGCAACGTCGCATCCTCGACCAGCTCGGCATAACTGGCGGCGATATCCATATCGGCCTTGGCCATCACCTGCGCCAGGTTGGACATCACGGTGCGGAAGAACGGCCAGCGCCGATACAGGTCGCGCAGCGTCTGCCAGCGCTCGGGGTCGGTACCCGCCCACTTCTGGATGGCGCTGCCGGTGCCGTACCAGCCCGGCAGCATCACCCGGGATTGGCTCCACGCCATCA
>NZ_BAFQ01000124.1 GCF_000308375.1 Nocardia aobensis NBRC 100429
GGTCTCCGGTCGATCTCCGGTTTTTCTTGGTCGTTAAACCGATCTACTGGAGACCTCGCCCATATGCCAACGCGGCCAACATGTTCCGCTGCTACCGAGTGAGGGTGGTGCCGCTACGCGGCACCACCCTCACGTCACTTCGATACAAGCCCTAGGGGTGGCCCAGTCGGCGCGATGAGCGCCCGTGCGTCGTACTCGATCTCGATGACCTCGAAGACGTGGTCGCTGTCGACTTCTCGACCAGGAAACCCACTTCCAGCGGTATCCACAGTGCTGTTATTGCCTGACAGGCTCCGGGTCGGCCGCAGAGGCCGCGTTCGCCGTCAGTGCGTGCCTGTTCCAGATGACGAAGTACGACTGACCATTCCCGATCACCAGGTTCGATCCGACGCTTGCGCAAAAGGGAATAATAAAGCCGGAGTAGATCTTTGGTCGCCGCGGCGGCGCGGCGCGCCGCTTCCAATATCAGTGTTCGCCGGGTCCTCGCGGACTCGGTCTGCATGTGGTTCACACGGCTGACAAGCCAGAACGCCTCGAAAACCGTTTGCTCGATCGGATCTTCACCGTCGAACCAGGGAGCACGCGGAACAGCGGCCGCCCCGCGCGCTTCTATCCGCGATACTTCCCCGTTCTCGGTAATGGCCTGACGTAGGGCATTTCCGGCAACTCGACAGCAGGCCCGCCAACATCGCTCGCTCGATCCGGCAGACCCACATCCGCTGAGTTCACCGCTCGAGATGAGATGTGGCCGGAATCGATGCCGAGCACCGCCAACGCCGCTCGCAGCTGCGCACTGTTCATAACACCTCCTATCACTACATCAGTACCCGGAGGTGGAGCGCATCCTCACCCCGGGGTACGCGGCATCGCGTTCAGCCGCCGGGTACACGCCCAGCGCGGTGGCGACGCCAAATGCTGCGGCGCCGACGAGGGCCACCAGGCGTGCTGAAAACCGTTGTGGGCCATGCCCTAGCTGATCGGTGTGCCGAGGAGGGCAACCAGGAATGCTGACGCTGACTCCGACTACCGGGGCCGATTTGGCGGCTCATGTTGACGAACGCGCTGCCCGCCGCGGATC
This sequence comes from Nocardia aobensis NBRC 100429, assembly GCF_000308375.1. Lineage (GTDB taxonomy): Bacteria > Actinomycetota > Actinomycetes > Mycobacteriales > Mycobacteriaceae > Nocardia > Nocardia aobensis. The sequence continues at coordinate 1,079 of NZ_BAFQ01000124.1, forward strand.
GCGCGGGCGGCAGGTCTGCTGCAGCCGAGGAAACATTGGTTGGCAACGCGGGACCACACCAGCTCCGCCGACCGGCCGTCCCGGCAGGATTTACGTGGCGTGGGCCGTCGCCCACAGCGTGATGATCAAGGAGCAACTCCATGTCGTCCCCGACAGCGCCTGCGTTACCGCCTCAGCGGTCGCCACTCCCCCGTTCCTCCAGCCCGCCAGGTCGGCCGGTTCTACGAGCCCTGTCCCCCCTGACAATCGCGTGGTCGCCGACTACCGCGTCGGTCGAGCGCTCCGCGATAGCTCGGTTCCGCGACTTCGTCAACCGCAGCAGAGGTGTAGAGCCAGCAGGATACCAGCAGCTTGGACATGGTCGGTCACCGACACCGCGGCGTTCTGGGCAGCGGTGTGGGACTTCTTGGCGATCGGCGAGCCGCGCTGGTGATCAGCCTGGTCGTGATCCGGGAACCGAAACAACCGAGCGCGCGACACGGTGCGCTGCGCTGGACCGTAATTGCGGAGCGTCATCAACGTTGGTTTGAACGAGCAGGTTGTTTACCTCGGATGCAAGGTATCGGCTTCCAGGCCCGGCGCGCCAGCGTTGAAATAGATTGAGAGTCAACATATTTAGATGTCATCGTACACACGGTTTAGGGAAATCTGCCGCATCGAGACGCGTGCTCACCGGCAGCCGCCACCGGTGCTCGATGGTGCCACGCACGGATGCAGCACGCTGGCGGCAAGTAGCGGAAGTTTGGTTATTGCGGCCATGGACTGCTCGGTCGGACGATATCGAAGGCCAGTCCGCTGGAACTTTCGCCGGTGCCGGGTGCCTTCTGTCTGCGGATCCAGCTGTGCCATGAGCCGTCGAACCAGCAGGCCAACACTGGTCTGCGTAGCACAACGACGCCGTCACGGGGCACCTCTTCTTCGTGGAGCCACAGGTCTGAGGAGATCAGGCGTCCTTCGGGTTGAGCGGTGATGCCGGGTGCGTTCAGTTCAGCCAGCCGGAATCGAATCGCTCCTGGACGTACCATCTCCGGGACGAGGGGAAACCAGTAGTCGGGAACGACGGTCTGCACGCCGTAGGCAGGGAGTTCACCGACCGGTGCCGGTGGTGGTGCTACATGAAGCCAGTGGTCGTGTCGGTCGATGCGCTCCCCTCGGCCATCGGTATAGCTGTGCTGTACCGCCCACGCGAGGTTTGCCATCTCGTCGCGGGCGAGGACCACGTGTTCCAGCGGCTGACCGATGTGGGGTTGCGCAGCGGGCATCATCAGCAAGCCCGAGGCCGCCGGGTGATCGGGATCAGTGCTGTATAGCGTGAACATCGACCAGGTCAGATCGTCGCGGCCAGCACGCTCGATGAGGTGGTTGCGCTCGAAGACATCGTGCACCAGCATCCGGTCCAGGACGGTGAGAGATCCTGTGGGGACCTCCAACGGGGCCAGATACCAGTCGTTGCCATACACGGTGGCGAACGAGATCAACAGAAGTCTGCCGGTATCGATGCCGGATGTGTCGATGGAACCGAGATCGACCTGGCTGTCTTGACATCAGGCTGAGGCCCTGAGGGCATGAAACGCCCTGTCCTCTAACGGACATCAGTACTCCGGGACGGCTCCAAGCCGCCCCTCGCAGTGAAGAAACCCCAGCTCAGAGTAACGAAGCGGGAGGACGCTGCATCCTACCGAATTTCGTAACGCTGCTGGGGTCTCCCCACTTTGACGTAGTCGACCTCAGCTAGAGCAGGATTCCAGTCGGCGTAGCCCGTCGGCGACCCTGATCATCGTGTGGGAATCGTTTCGGTGAGAGTGGTCGTGCAAAGGGGGGCCAGTTACACGACCCGGGCGGCCGGGCGAACCGCCGGATCCGGCACGAGGATCGCCGGATCCGGCACGAGGATGCGGACCGCAGATGTTCGCCGCGGCAAGCCCTGCGCGCGGGTGTAGATGCGGTGAGCCAATGGTTTGGCCAGTGCGGGATCAGGGATGGCCTGGGGCCGACGAAGCAGCTGGCGGATCCGGTCAAGCTGATCGTGCCGAGCCCGTGCCCCCAGCCGGCGCGGGCCTTCTTCACCCAGGGACGAGCGTTCGATCAGGGCACGCACCCGCGAAACCAATTCCTCTGCTTCGGGATTGGTTCTGTCGTCTCGGTTCATCATCGGTTCCTCACGGATAGACGAGCGTGCTTGCGGATCTTGTGCAGTCGGCGCTCAATCGTTTTCGGCGTGGTGTTCCGGAACAGGTGCGCTATCTCGGCGTACGAGTAGCCGATCATGTATGCCCACAAGACGTTTCGGTCTTCTGCCGATAGTCCGGCGAGATGCTGGAACAGTACGACCCGGTTCGTGACGATCTCGGCGGGATCGACGTTGAGCCGAGATCCCCACAGCAGACGTTCGGCCGCAGCCGACTCGCCCGAGCTGGTAGGCTCCCCCGGGTGCGTGGTCCACCACTGGTTCTCCTTGCGTACGACGTAGACGAACTCATTGAGACATCCGTTGATGAAGTACGAGCGCAGCGCCAGCCCCTTCCGCGGATCCCATCCCTTGCCGGCGCGGATCGCGTTGCGCAGTTTCTCGACGGTCCGGGCGATGGTCTGAGCGATGACCTCTTCACGGCAGAACGTGTCGGTGCTGAGCCGCTGCTGGGCCATGGACCACAGGTCCAGCCCGACGAACTTCCGGGCCACTCTTGCGTAGATGTCGCTGCTGCAGATCCACGGATCCAGGACATTCCACGCGTACGCGGACAAGGCGGTCACGAGCTCTTCCCACACAGGCCCGCTTGCGCCGTGCTCGGCAACAAGCTCGAATAGTTCGCGATCGGCCTGCGCCCGGTCCAGCGCGTCGAGAGCTTCCGCGACCGGACCGGAGACCGTGGGGTCAGGACATGATGACCGTCTGCCATCGGGCAGGGCACCACGGTCCGACGTATCCATTCATGTTCTCCTCCACGCACAACAACCTCGTGCCAAACCAACGACCAGCCATCGATCGGCGCCTGTGCGCACGGTCATCAGCGTTATAGGCCCGTGACGTCCAAAACCCCCGCGTCGCGTCGCTGTCCTCCCCCTCGTCGAAACCGCCATCTGCTCATACGAGTTCGGCGGCGGGCAGAAACCGAATCGGTCGCGGCCCGCGTTCGGCGTCTCCCGCACCCTTCTCCACCGCTACCCGAGGCCCCGCCCGCCCGACCGAGTCACAGAACGTGATCGAGCCGGAGTCGGTGGCGCGCCCCTTGGCGATTGCTTCTGAGGCCAGAGCGGCCGACGTCGGCACTCGCGCGGATACTCAAAAGTACTGGTGGAGAATTATATTCGGCTGGCAACACTTGGACACGGAGATGAACCTGCATCATGGGGTGGGAGTTCAAATTGAACGATGATGGCAAAAGTCACTGGTGGAAGAGTGATCTCGCACAGAAGGCCGCCGTGGCGGCCTCGGTGATGGCGGTAGTCCTGTCCGTCTGGATGTTGGGGGTCTTCCTGGCGCACCGAGACAACGACAACCATGGTGGGACCGGGGGCGACCTTTCCTGTCCTCCGAATCCCGGCCGCTGAACCGGCAGGTCCGGCTCGACGTCGCCAATCTCGTCAACGCCGATTTCTCGCTCGAAGGGGTTCCCGCGCGACCTCGCTGCCCAGCACGGTGCAGATGACGTCGAGGTCGGAGAGTTTGATGCTGGTCGCCGAATTGGTCGACCACAGTCCCGACATTTTGCCGGCGCGGATAATCAGCCCGTGCGCGGCGAGATGTGCTGGAGTCCGCTGGCTTTCCAGGTTCCATTCCACAGGAGACACGATCGTGGCCATCCACGCGCCCACCATCGGGGCACTGCTGTATCCGGTCCTGTCCGCCGCCCCCGGCGCTGCTCGGCATCACGATAGGGCTCGCCGTAGACCAGGCGGGATGGAGGTTGGCACGGATCACGTGACGAGGCCGGCGGGAACTGTTCGCATATTCTTGATCGAGGTGGGTGGCCCGCGGTCGAGACCTTGACGCACGGTGTCGGCGTCGGCGTCGGCGGATCATGTCCATGACTCGCGTTCTGTCGACGCCGCCCACCATCGCCCGCGGGCTTTCGCGTGCTCCCCTCAACCGCCATCCGCGACGACAACAGCGTTGAACGGACGACAGTCACACTCACCGGCACGGACGCGCTGATCCGCCTGGAACGCCTCGACCGGGCAGCCAACGGGCTTCTCGGTGTCAGCGGCGTCGTCACCTGGCTTCGCGACCCATGTCACGGCTGCGGACGCCGGACGCTGACTTCCGATCCTGAAGAAGCTCGCGTCACCTGCGCACACTGCGGAAACACCTGGTCGTCAGACGAATTCAACCGAGTAGCCCCATCGGAGCAGGCAGCCTAAGGGCTGGCACGCCGGGGCAATGTCACCGATCGGTTCGGCTCTTGCGCAGGCCATCGCTGTATTCGACCCAGAACACAGCCGCGGTGACGGCGCCCCAGCCGAGCACGTAGAGGAGACCACGCAGGGGTGACCAGTTGTCGATGAGGAACAGAATGGCGAGGACAGCGAGCCCGAACGAAAGGCCCACCGGCCTGATCCAACGGTTCATGACGCCCCCGCCCTTCGATGTAGCAACGAAAACTCCTTCCGCCCTTGACGATACGCCCTAGACAGGCGGCGTATCGCGGGTACCGAACACACCGCAATCGTCGCCACGCAGATGGCATAGACGAACAAGGACCGCAAAGCTGTGAGTGTGTGACGACGTCTGTTGCCCCGCAACGCGTTTGTGACAGCGATTTCATCGCCGGCACTTCGCGCAGGCGCTCGTAGCGCCCTGACCAGTCCAGCAGAGCGGGGCCATCCGCTACGCAGCCGCCGCGCGCCAACTCCTCGCCACAGCCGCCGAACAACACCGGACCTAACGGTCTTGGTCATCGAACGCGAACATGATGAACTCGTTGACGTGAACGACTCAACGGTTGTCGGTCTGCCCCGACCGCGCTCGGACGGGTTGCCCATTCCCTGGACCGCCTCGGTCTGCTCCGGTGAGGTCCAATGGCGCGAACTCGACACACCGTTCGTTCTGCGCTGCCAGACCGAATGGCGCTGCCAGGTATGCGGCAACCCGCTGCCTCAACGCGCTTGGGTGGTCTTGGATGCGCGCGAGTTGGTCGTCAGCGATTCGGCCATGCACTACTCGTGCATGGTGATCGCGTTTCGATGGTGTCCGGTGCTCCAGGCCTCAGACTATGAGCCGGTGGAGGTCGACCGCAGCGACATTCGAGCCGATGGCGAACCGCTCGATGCATACACCACCGGCACCGCCGATGACGAGTTCGGCAGCTACGGAGACGAGATCAGATCCTGGACTATCGCAGACCACGGACAAACGCACTCCTGCTCGACAGAACGACACCCGTGTGGTCAACGACCGTCAGATCACCCCTCCCCGAGACCAGCCTCCGCGAAAGAGCCGCAACCAACTCCTCCACGCTCCTGATTGCCGCGAACTCGAGCACTATCCTCACCTCAGAAGGCCTCCGCCTTTTGAGCTCCCACTGAAATTCCTTCACTTCAGCCGAACTCCGGGCTGTCGGATCGTGCCGTAGTGGTGGCCACGGCGCAGCGCGAAGCCGTCGACACCGAGCACCGTCGGGACTGGCATAGCCGGATCGGGTAGCGCTCTGATCTGCCGCAACAGTGTCATTCGGCTTACCGCGGCGGCCCAGACGCCGGGTGAACCGGCGGCACCGGGGCGACCACCCAACGCCAGTGCCACAGTGCACACGAGCCGCTGCACCACCCGTGGTGCGCCGCGCGTGCCGCCTGGCCAACTCTGGCACCTGCTCGGCGAACGTCATTCTCGCCGTCAGCGACCTCGCCGCGCTCAAGGCCGCGCTCGAAGCTGCGAGCTCCGGCATCGCATCATACGGCCGCAACTGCCCAACGAGGCGTCGCCGCAGCGCCGGAAGCGGTGTCGCAGGCCATGCGACAGGCGATCCCTGTGTCTCGTCCTGCCTCAAATCTCTTGTCTGCTAGCGCGTCAGCAGCCTCTCGCAGCTTTCACTCCGGGGCGACCACGGTTGCGTGGTTAGTGCAGATCGGGGCGACGTCGGATGATCTTGGCGATCGCGCCGATCGCGGAAGGGCCGGGAGTGTCGATGTCGCGGCGTCCGTGTTCGGCGGCCGCGGTGCCGGATCCGAACAGCGGTGTGGGTGAGTGATAGCCGATGGTGGCCTCGAATGTCGCTGGGCTGATTCGTCTTTGAATCAGGGCCAGACGAAGCGCGAGAAGGTTGTCACCGTGACATCCCGGCCAGCCGGCGCATAAGCGACGCAGATCGCTGTCAGCGTCGGTTTGGTGGCATTGAAACAGCGCCGGGGGTTGCTCGGACATCACCGAGTCATACTCGCGCAGTTTGTCATACTCATCGGCATGCCAGACCCCGCTGGGCACATCACGCCGGTAAGGACACGAGCTGCACGGACGCGGAGCCGGCGGGCCCATCACCTCAACACCGGGCACATCCACGCCGTCCGGTGCGTCTCGATCATTCACCAGCCGCAACTCCTTCCGCCACAGATTGTGCCATCGGCCGACCTGGTATATCTCACCTCGCGCAAGCCAGCCGGCGACCATGATGCCCAAGCTGCGGGGCTCACGGCCGAAGAGCCAACGAAAGCACCCGCGGACGACGGCTGCAACGGCTCTCTCCAGACTTGAAACCACTGACCGAGATCAACTCTGGCGGCCACCGCTCCGCGAGCCGACAAAAACTCTGCACACTGACCGGGAGGCTTGATCTTATGCAGACACCAGAGCCAAGACTCGCCCACGGCGCGGTCTGTCCCACCGCGAACCCCCCGTGCGTCGCATGACCGACCTGCGCCACCACACGATCGATCCGAGGCTCGAAGCCATTCTCACGTCCTTCGCCCTCAACGCCCCCTCAGATGGCGACTGCCTCCATACTGCACCGCGGGTCACAAAATCTTTGCAAGAGCAGGGTTTCCAGGCGCGCACCGCAACCATCGCCGGATGGCTGGACCTCTCCGCCACCATTCTCGGATTCCTCCACCAAGTCACCATCTGTGGTGAAACTGTCCTCGACGGCACGGCCCGACAGTTCTACCCAACACTGCCAAGCGCCTGGATCTCACCCACCCCCGAATATCTCCGCAGGCTAGCCGACGCAACCGGCATCAAACACGCGACCACGTTTCCCGGTTGACGCCTCGGCGCGGCGCTTGCTCACATTTCGCGCAGCCGCTTCTCCCCTCCCGAGCCATATCCGGCACGCTCGCGGCGGGGACCACTACACGCTGTGCGCTGCACCCAGCAGCTACGAGTGGGTTGCACCGATCCGTAACGACCATCTCGACCACGACACCGTGTAGCGTGGCCTGTCTTTTCGATCAGAACAGCGCAGCAGATAAGCGCCAGTCCTGGGTGAGCCCTATCTCCGGGACTACCTCGCCATGGCGGCTCACCTCATCGGCTGCGACCACGACACCGATCGCCACCCCCAAAGCAAGGTGCGGGCACGCGAGTGCCGAGTCCTGCGCACAGGCGCGGTGCAACGGCGCCGGCGTCAGACACCACCCCGCATCATCAACGAACACCACCGCGGCTGCGGCATCTGCTGGCAAGCCGCAGTGCTGACACATCCACCGCTGTTGGGCGTTGGCAAGTCGACCCCGATGGATCATCCGCCAGTGCGGCCGCAACCCGCCATCCGAGTCGATAGTTACCGGTGTGATCCACGGAACGGGCCGCTTTTGGCGGACTGGCCGGACCTGGCCGGCAGGGTTGTGATCGACTCCCGCCTCATCGAGCCTCTGCCACAACGCAACGCTCACCCCACACCGATGACATCCCGCCGTCGTGCACGTCACCATTCCAGTGTCCAGACCCAGCACTTGGCAGCGACCGCAATCATCGCACCGCACGTCAGGCAACACGACAGTCTGCCTCGGCTCACGCGCAAAGGTGAATACATGCGGCACTGCGGACTCCTCACAGAAACTCACACAACACTAGTTCGAGTGTCAGCTGAACGCCGATTGCCCTCCACCACACCTCCACCATCCGGCGCAACTCCATTCGACGGATGATCCCGTCCACAGCCACCGGGCAGTAGCCCTCCCAATTTCGTTGACATGCCGCCTTTCTCGAGCGGATAGACCCTCTAGACGAACGCGACCATCCAGCACGCAGTACAGGTCCTGTCCGTCCATCGTGATGAAGGAGGTCTCGACGCTTTACTTGTGGATCACCGCCGTACTGCATCTTGGCGGGTGCAGTAGCGGACCGAGCCACGTAAGAAGCCAAGCCCTTGAGGGGCCTGCAGAAACTCGAAACCTCACCGCGATCCAAGAGCCTCGAAGCGAGGTGATAGTGGCGAAAATCAGCCACACAGTACAGCCGAAGCCAGTCCGGAACATCCGACGCCGGCTCGCCAACCACACCATCGACGAACTCGTCGGAGACCTATCGGGACGGCAACCACCGCCCTCGAACTCGCCGACTGGTACGATATGCCGGAAACGCTCCGCCCGAAGCTGATCACCATAGAAGGCCTCGCCCGTCGGCCGCCTCGCGTGCACCGATGACGACCACTTCGAAAGGCTGTATCTCCCCGGCCACTCCGTCGCCCCATGCAGCAGTAGTCGTCCGAACACTCGCCAGCACAATCGAAGACGCACTCTACAAACGCGGAACACCCATGCGGCCATCGACGGGACACCGAAAGCGCCGCAAAAGACCTCACCGCGTCCCACGGCGTCCGGCGCCCACCACGACCTCGGATTCGTTTCGACCTTCGTTGCTGTCGGCCCTACCGCGTACAGTTCGATCGCTCTGTCAGCCCGTTCTGTATGCCCCGGGCGCAGGAGTCAGCAGACACGCACGACGGACGGAGGGCAACGATGGCGACGCTCGACGACGCGTTTAACAACGACGACAAGTTCATCCAGCGATCGCTGACACGGGCCGCTCATTTCATGTTGTGGGCCATCGGGATCGCGGTCCTCATGCAGATCCCGTTCTACCTCGGCTATGACTGGTGGATCACCGGCCTTGTCCAGAGCGCAATGTGGGTCTTCGTTCTCATCGGAATCCTGCACAACAACACGACACGCCTGTGCGTCCGATGCATGCAGGAAGTACCCGACAACGCCGGCGAACGGGCGGAGCAGCGAAAACCGGTGCTGTGGCTGAACCATCGGATGCAGAACCTGCGAGGCATCTTGATCCTGTCCGCAGCCGCTGTGTTCAGCTATGGACGGTTCCGGCTCGGTTGGCCGCGGCTGCTGAACCTATCGGTTGATGCGTTGTCTCTGTGCTACCTGTATTCGATCTGGTTGCACCACCGCCTGCGACCGTGGTGTCCGTACTGCCGCGATTGGGGCGACGACGGCGACATCCACGAGCCCTCTCCCGACCCGATAGAGAAAGCCACGCGCTAACGTCACATCGCGCCGGACTGCGGCCGAATGAAACAGCCTGGCCCACAAGATTTTAGCTGAACGTGACAAAGATTTCAGGACCAGCGTGGGTCGCCAAAGAATTGAATGAGAATATTGTATGCATTTCTAAGCTCTTCGGGCGGCCTAATGCTGCCGCAAGCGAAACATGTTGAGATGAAAATACACGGTCTGCCTAGGAGCCGGACGTCTGTAAATACGATCGGATCTCAGGACGGATGCTGTAGGTGGTTTCGCGCACAGGCGCTCCGCTAACCAACCTTTTCGCTCGAACCTGCACTGGCACAGATTTAGAGCGCGGATCTCCCCCGTCTGTGCACCACTCGCGGAAACAGACGAGATCCTCAACAGTACCCGGGAGTGAACCGTTTGGACATCCGATGTCTTCGGATCATCTCGGTGGTGACCGGGCCAGGGCGGACGTCGGCGGTGGCGGCCTCTCGCGACCTGCACAGTGGTGCGGAAGTTGTCGGCCTCGGCGGGATCGGACTGTTCGAGCAGGGCCACCGCGGCCGCCAGGGCGGGCAGGACCTGGTCGGCGAGTTCGGCGACCGACTTCCCAGCCAGTGTGATGTCCTTGGACTTTGCCGCGAGGACGTGTCCGACCGTGCCGGTCGCCGACAGCAGCGCCCTCGATCCCGCGGTGGCTGCCTTGTGAGGCTTGCTCGATCCGGCGGCCAGCAGGGAGACCGCACCGTAGGCGGCGGTGCGGATGGTGAGCTGGTCGGCGGCGGTCAGGGCGAGGGTGGCGGAGATGGTGGGCTCCTTCAAAATCCGTTGTGGCAGTCCCGGTTCCCTCCGGTGGTCGGGGTTGCCGTGTTCGATGGGCCTACTCTGTCCGGCCCGGCTGACAGCACACGGACGGCGCGCTGATGCGAACACTGACACGGTGATCGGCCTCGGACCGGCGCGGGAATGCGGCGGGTAACGATTCGGTGCAGATCTTGACCGGTTGTGCTCTCGTGTGTTTGGCTGGCGCCACGAAGTTCGGGGGGAATTTGGGGGGATCCAAATGTCTTTACTCTCTGTGCGTTTCGCGCGCGCGTTCATCATCGTGCTCGTCTGGGCGGCAGCCGTGGCCGGGCTGCTGGCGCCGTCGGCGGTCGGGGATCCGGTCGACTGCGACGCGCTGGCCGCTCAGATCGAGGCGCACAATCAGGCGGCGGCGGTCCACAACGCCAACCCGCCCAATCCGAACGATCAGGCCGCGGTCGCGGCATACAACGCCGAGGCCGACCGCGGCAACGCCGAAGCCGCGCAGCTGGAAACTCAAGCCCAGCAATGCCGTTCACAAGGCCACGACGTACCCCAAGTGGGTGGCGCACCGCCGCCGAACACACCCAACCCGGCCCCCACGCCGCCGCCGGGCTCACCCGCGCCCGCCCCGGCACCTGGGCCGGCTCCTGCTCCGGCGTCGAAGGTTCCGGCTCCTCCGGTGTTGCCGCCGGGTGGGGGTGCGCCGGGGCTGAAGGCCTCGCCGTCCGCGCCCGCGGCGCCGGTGGTGGGACAGCCGTTGCCGATCCCGGTGCGGCCGTCGCGGATCCTGTCGCCGCCCACGATCCAGCCTGGCACCGCCTACAACCCGGCCACCGCGGCGGGGGCGAGTTTGAAGGCGCCGTCACCGTTGCCCGGTAGCGTGGCCTCGAATCCGCGTTTCACCCCGGCCCCGACGGAACCGATGCAGGCACCAGGACTCAACACCCCGCCCGGCCAGCCCGGCATGACCGGCACCCAACAGGAATTCTTCGCCTCCGCACCCCGCCTACTCGACGTCGCCAAAGCCGTACCGGCGCCCTCGAATTCGGGCAACGGGCAGATCTACCGGCTGCCGGACCTGACGGGCACTGGTGCGATCAGCAACTCCGGGCCCGCCCTCTACGCCGGACCCGGCAACACCCGCGCCGTGGCGGGCCCGCTGGATCCGCTGGGCCGCCCGACCGGCTCCTACGGCTACCTCGATGCCGCTGGTGCCAAGAGTCCCCGCACCGGGGTGCCGACCATTAACGTGCCCGGCGCGACCGGTGCCTATCAGCGCGGGCATTTGTGGCCCAACCAATACGGCGGCCCCGGCAACGTGCCGCAGTTCCTCGCCCCGGAACTGGGCGCGACGAACACCGGCGCGATGCGCGTGTACGAGCCTCGGCCAGGTCGTCCAAGGCCAGGTGGCCGGGGTGCCGGCGCAGAACGTCACCTACCTGAAGGTGCCGATCTACACCGACGACAAAGTCATCCCCGACTACTACCTTCTTCAAGCATGGGGCGACCAGGGCTGGAACCTGCCACCCACCTACGTCCAGAACTTCTGAACGCCAGCGAAAGGACAGACCGGCACCGATGACCGCACTCGACGAGCTCACCACGCTGCTTCCGCCCCCGGCCGGTGCCGGCGGCTCCTTCGACTGGACCCCAGTGGAGCAGCGGCTCGGCGTGACCGCGCTCCCGGACGATTTCAAGGCCCTGCTCGGGGTGTACGGGGATGTGCGGTTTTGCAACGCGCTGCGCCTGTTCCGGCCCTCCGACGAGTCGTGGCTGGATCTGGCCGAGGTCACCCTCGCCACGCGAGAACCCCTCGCAGACACCGAATTCGGCGAACCACCGACCGAAGTGCCGGTAGGGGTGTCGGTCGATCCGGCGACGTTGATCCAGTGGGGTGGCTCCTTCGGCGGCGACTACTGCCTGTGGGACGCCCACGACCCCGACCCGGCCCGGTGGACGCTGGTGTTCACCGACCTCGACAAACTCGACTGGGGCTTCTACCCCGGCACCGTCACCGAATACCTGCTCGACTGGATGCGCGGCCGCGCCGCACCGATCCCCCTGTGGAGCCTCGACGCCGTCCTGCCCGACCGCGGAACACCGTTCGCCGAAACCTACGACCCCACCGACTTCACCGGCGCGGTCACCAACCGCATCAACGCCGCGGTCTCCTGACCCTGTCCTGACAGGGACAAACCAGAACGCCGCCAGGTGCTATCTGGCGGCGATTGGTGTTGGTGAGCCGACGTCCAACAAGCGCCTCTCGGCGAGTGATCGCTCGAAGCGACAAATGGGGTGCGGCCCGGGGCTGTCCGGACGCCGACAACAGATCCAACCGCTGGGTGAGGCATCCGATGCACAGCCGCCCGAAGTCCGGCATCGATGGGTGAGCCCTACTCGCTGCCCTCGTTCCTCTCGCCCCAGCGGTCCTCCCGCTGGGACGGGGGACGGTGGTCCCTGGTCGGATCGGGCCAACCTTCTGGCGGCTTCCAGTCAGGCGGTTTCCTCCTCTGCACTGGGGGGATGCCGGGAGGAAAGCCAGGAGGAAGGCTACCGCGGCCCTCAGACTCCAACGCCGCTGGTTCTGCTCGTTCTGCCTCGCGGTCTTCAGGATTTTCCGTCATCGCACACCACGGAGTCGGGGATGGATCAGGTTCGCCACTCGAACAGCACGCGCTCACTGCTTTCAGCGTAGGCCGGACAACACCGACTGGGTACCCCACACTCCCTCGCCAGCGAGCGCAGCAGGGGGAATCACGCTCAGCCTCCCGCGAGCGGAACGTCGACGCCCGTCCGGCTGTCGACCACGGTACCGAGGTTCTTTAGGCCAGGACCCACACACGCCCCGGAGAGAGACGCCGACATCTGTCCGGTCAGGATAGAGACGAGTGGTGATCGAACGTCGGTGTTCGATGGTGATGCAATCGGCAAGGCGATCAGCGAGGCAGCGTCGGAGAGCCACCGGTCGGTGGACCAGTCCTGCTTGTGTGGTCGATCATCGTTCTCGGAGCGATGGCACCATTCTTGGCACACTGGCAGTCAGCCGTGGCCACCTTCCGGAACGAAAAATCCCCTCCGACCCTGGTCGGAGAGGGATAGCGGCGTGCGACCCGGTCCTATTGCACGCATGTTGCACAAAACAGGGACGAAGTACAGAAAAACGCGCTGAACTGCACAAACAAAGTGGTCCCAGCTGGTTTCGAACCAGCGACCTCTCGCGTGTGAGGCGAGCGCTCTCCCGCTGAGCTATGGGACCGGGATATTTCGGGGCGGCTGGAGTGCCGTTCCGAACGAGAAGGAACCTTAACACGCATCCCTGGGGTCACACCAAATCGGGGCCTGACCTGGATGTTTCAGTCGGCCGGCGATGGACGGAACGTGAACGGGCGCAGAAGGTCTCGTGTGAGCCGGATCGTCGCGCGGTCGGCCCCGGGTATCGACGTGAAGCATCGCGAGACATCGGGCGGGGCCGCGTCCGACGGAGACGCAGTTGCGGTTGCCTGCGTCGCAGAGAGGGTCGCAGGGAGAAGGCCGACCGGACTACCCGTCGCCGGTCCGGGCCAGCCGGCGAGCTCGACACCCAGCACCCGGTCCAGTACCACCCACGCTCCGCTTCTACCGCAGCGCGGCGGGCGCCGACTGGGCTCCGCGGCCGCAGTCGCCGCACCGAACGGATGCCCCTTCGGGGCGGGGGACGACGGCGCCGGAAGGACACCGCGCCCTCGGTCCACCACACTGGCGTCACCCGATGGGGCGCACTCACACCCCCGGAAAAACACACCCGTGTTATTCACTTTTACCCCGATCTACCAGGCGATTTGTTGAGCGCGCGGGTTGTGGGCTAATGTTCTCTCTCGCAGCCGGAAGGGGCCGAAAAGCCCCGGAGACGCAGCATGCGGATGTAGCGCAGTTGGTAGCGCATCACCTTGCCAAGGTGAGGGTCGCGGGTTCGAATCCCGTCATCCGCTCGAAGGCCAACCCGGCCTTGGTTGGCGGTGTGGCCGAGTGGTGAGGCAACGGCCTGCAAAGCCGTGCACACGGGTTCGATTCCCGTCGCCGCCTCTTAGTAGGCGAACCACGCGCGATTAGCTCAGCGGGAGAGCGCTTCCCTGACACGGAAGAGGTCACTGGTTCAATCCCAGTATCGCGCACCAACGAAGAACAGGTCAGCCCCGGTTTCGACCGGGGCTTTCTTGTATCCGGACCAGGGAGAATGCGTCCGCTGTCCCTTCGACTGGGATACGGTCGAACAACGAGCCGAGCGGCAAGGAGAGATGTCGTGCGCGATTCGGTAACCGTTCACATGGCCGCGTCGCCGGCGCAGGTGTGGGCGCTGGTCAGTGATGTCACCCGGATCGGCGAGTTCAGTCCGGAGACGTTCGAAGCCGAATGGGTCGGCGGGGCAACGGGTCCCGCGGTGGGGGCGAAGTTCCGGGGGCATGTGCGGCGCAACCAGATAGGGCCGGTGTACTGGACCACCTGCCGGGTCGAGGTGTGTGAGCCCGAACGCGAATTCGCCTTCACCGTCCTCGGCCCCGGGGGGATGAGTATCAACAGGTGGAGTTACCGGCTCGAACCGCGCGACGGTGGCACCGATGTCACCGAATCGTTCGAATTGGCGGCGATCGCGCCGTTGCGGCTGTACTGGACAGCGCTCGGGTGGGCGCGCGGACGGCGCAACCACAACGACATGGCCACCACGCTCAACCGGATGAAGATCGCGGTCGAGCACGGCTGAAGCCGGCCCGGGCTAGCGGGCGAGTTCGACACCCAGCACCCGTTCCAGCACCCGCGCTCCGTTGTCGGTCAACCGCAGCGTGCGGCGGGCGCCGGGCCGTTCCACCCAGCCCGCGGTTTCCATGCGGGTCAGGACCGCGGCGCCGAGCGCGCCGCTCAGATGATGGCGTTGCTCGCTCCAGTCGACGCAGAAACGCAGCAGCGGGCGGCGCCGGCCGCGGGCGGCGTCCAGATCCACGCCCAGCTCGGCGAACAGGGGTTCGGCATTCGGGCCCAGGCGGTACGGGTGGTCGGTCATCGGCGCCGAGATCGGATCTCCCTGTGCGCGTGCGGTTCCCGCGACACCGTCGATCCGGGTCAAAGCCTGCCGGTCGAGCAGCGCCTCGGTGACCGCGACACCCAGTTGCCCGGCCAGGTGGTCGTAGCAGCTGCGGGCCCGGCGCAGCGCTGCCGCGCGGGTGGATTCCCGCAGGGAGCGCACGGGCCGCGTCGGCGCCAGCACGGCCAGCGCTTCGATCGCGGCGCCGACCCGGGAATTCGCGATGCGGTAGTACCGGTGCCGGCCGGATCGCTCGACGGTGAGCAGCCCGCCCTCCACCAACCGGGCCAGGTGCTCACTGGCCGTGGACGCCGCGACGCCGGATTCCGCGGCCAGTACCGACGCGGGCAGCGCGCGACCGTCCGCCAGGCCGATCATCATGCGCGCCCGGGTGGCGTCGGCCAGCAGCGCGCCGACGGCGGCGATATCGGCATACCCGTAGAGAGGTCGGCGATCGGTCATGACCCGAGTCTGCCGTGACAACACTTCGGTCCGCACCGAATTGTCGCCGTCCGCCCGTGCCCACGCCGGAAGCCGCCTCACAACCTTGACTATGGTCCCGGTTCGGCCGACATTGGGGTGGTGCGTGCGCGTGCCGAGGAACTCGATGCGGCGCCGACCGAGGGATTCGACCGGGTCGGAGCGGTCGAGATGACATTGAGCCGGTTCGGCGCCGGCGACATCCACGGCTCCATCGACGAGATCGCCTATGCCGCCGCCGACCTCGGCGGCGAATATTTCTACGTCACCGACTCCCTGGGACCGCAGGTCACCGCCGTGGTCTATCGCCGTAGTCGCCGGCGCCGCAGGTGGTTCCGCGGCCGGAACTGACCCGCCGATACTTCGGCCCCGACCGAAGGGTTGCGCACCCACACTGCGGATATGACTTCGACTGCACAGGTGCGCAACCCGGCCGTCATCCTCACGGTGATGTGCGCCGGGATGTTTCTGGTGTTGCTGGACGTGACCGTCGTGAATGTGGCTCTGCCTGCGATCGGGCGTGGTCTGCACACGGACGTCGCCTCGCTGCAATGGGTGGTGGACGGATATGTGATCGCGATCGCGGGACTGCTGCTGGCGGCGGGGACCGCCGGCGACCGGATCGGTCATCGCCGCATGCTGCTGGCAGGATTCGCGGTCTTCGGGCTGGCGTCGCTGGCGTGTGCACTGGCTCCGGCGATCGGGGTGCTGATCGCGGCGCGGGTCGTCCAAGGCGTGGGCGGGGCGCTGCTGTTGCCCAGCACGATGGCCGTCATCGTGGACGTCTTCCCGGATCGAGCCCGACAGGCGAAGGCGTTGGGCACGTGGGCGGCGGTCTCGTCGCTGGCGCTGCCGGCGGGGCCGCTGCTCGGCGGAATACTCGTGGACCGCTTCGGATGGCGGCCGGTGTTCTGGATCGCGGTGCCGCTGACGATCGTGGCGACCGTCGCGGCGCGGGCCGTGGTACCGGCCGCACCAGCACGGCGTGGCGGTCGTATCGATGTGCCGGGGCCGGTCGGGTTCGTCCTCGGCCTGAGCGCGCTGGTGTTCGCCATCATTTCCGCGGGCCACCACGCGGGGACCGCGGTCGTCGGCACCGCGGCGGCGGTGGCGGTGGGCGCTCTGGCCGGCGCGTACGGCGCGGCGCGGCGCAGCACGCATCCGTTCCTGCCGGTGGACCTGTTGCGGCACAAGGAATTTCTCGCTCCCAATGTCGTCGCCCTGATGATGAACCTGATCTTCAACGGCATCCTGTTCATCGGCATGCTGTATCTGCAGGGCACGCTGGGGCGCTCCCCCGTCGCCGCCGGCGTCAGCGTGCTCCCGCTGGCCCTGCCGCTGGTACTGCTGGCACCGGCATCGGGACGGTTGACCGCCCGGTACGGTCCGCGCCCGGCGATCGCGATCGGCTGCGCGCTCGCGGCCTGCGGTTCGGCGATGCTGCTGACACTCGACGGCCACGGTGGAAGCGGCGGGCTCCTGCTGAGTTTCTCCGTGCTCGGCTGCGGGTCCGGCCTCATCACGACATCGGTGGTCGCGGCGACTGTACGCGCCACACCGGCGGACCGGTCCGGACTGGCGACGGGTGTGTCCAATACCGCCCGACAGGTCGGAACCGCTTGCGGGGTCGCGATATTCGGTGCGGTGGCCGGATCGCCCACCGGGCCGGGCTTCGTCGGCGCCATCCACGCCCTGGCTATCGGATCGGCACTCGCGTGGGCGGTGGCGCTGCTGATCACCGTGTTCGCCATCGAAGCCGGCGGGCCGCGAACGGCTGAAGCGGATCGCAACAGCCGCCTCATCGAACCGGCCCGCCGCTGATATCCGGTCACCACATCGGCGGACACGCCCGCGCGCGAGCGCCCGGAACCCGCACGAGGGCATAGGCTTTCGAATGGACGTGCGAGACAGCGAAAGGCATGTGGTGACGACCAACCGGATCGAGGAGATACAGGCCGGACTGCTCGACGACCTGCGCGACGGCATCTCCTTCACCTCCGAACAGATGGCCGACACGCTGGCGGACATGGTCGCGGCGCAGGCCGAGGAACGACCCCGTGACGGCGAACTGCTCACCCGCCGCCTCGGGCTCGACGGCGCGCGACCGGAGACCTTGACGCTGCTGGGCGCCCGCTTCGAACTCTCCCGCGACCGGGTGCGCCAGCTCTACACGCGGGCGGCGGGGCAGCTACTGCGTCGAGTACAGGCCACCGGCTACCCCGACCCCGCCGTGTTCGCCGGACAGTATCCGGTCGGCTGGGGCGATCAGCGGCTGACGCGCACGCTGCTCATCGAAACCTACGTCGGAGATTGCGATATCGCCGCTCAGGATCTCGCGTATCTGAAGCTGCGGCTGGCCGGACATTCACTGATCGACGCCAAACGGGTCGCGGGTTTCGTCTATCAGCGCATCGCGGGATGGCAGCAGCGCGGCCGCTGGCATCTCGATCGCCCCCGAGCGGCCGAACCCGCTGCCGGGCAACTGCTTCCGCTGCTGCGGCGGGTGGAATGGCCGAGTGGCGATCCCGACGATCTGCCCGAGCTGCCCATCACGACGGTCGACGCCGACGACGACGCCCGCGGCCACATGTTCGCCGAGAAGCTGGGCCGCGAAACCACATTCGACACCGCGCTGCAGGCCCGGCTGCTGCGCATGCTCGACGACGGCGAACAGGTCGACAGCTACACCGAGCGGCCCGTGGCCGTCGACTTCGCCGTCGACGAAGTCGCGGACTCCTACTGCCCCACCGTCGGCGCGCGACTGACCGACGGACGGGTGCTGCTGATCGATGTGGTCGCGTTGGGGCAGTTGGGTTTACACGCCAACCGGGTGCGGCTCGCGGCGGCCCGTGCGCAAGCGCACGCCCGCGGCTGGGGTTGGCTGGTGTTCACCGGCAGCCGGCTCGGGGAGCCGGATCTGTTGCGGCACACCGTGTCCGCTCGCTCGGAGAACATCCTCCGCAACCGGATCGCCACCGGCGCCGTGCACTGGGCCGAGTTCCGCGGCCTGGCCGACGAGACCGGCCTGGAACCGGTGGACCTGATCGCGCTCGTCCTGCGCCACGACTGGCGCTGGGATCGCGCCCCGTTCCGGCTGAGCGCGACCTGACCAGCCCTACTTCAACATGAATCCCGCAACGATGAACGTCACGATCACCAGCATCGCGAAACAGGTCATCAGCTGCCAGTGCAGCACCGCCTCGCGCTGACGCGCGATCCGCACCCGCAGGCCGGCCTCCAGCCGGTCGCGATCCGACAGCCGGCGTTTGACCGCATCCAACTCCCCGGCGACGATTTCGGCGCGTTCGAGCCGGTGCATCATCTTGTGCATCTGTTTGGCCTTGTCGCGAGTCGCCCTGCGCGCCAGGGCCAATTCGGTGCGCTGGTCGAGCAGTTCCTGCCGCTGCTGCGCGATCATCATCGCCTGTGCGTGGGTGTGGGCCTCCCAATCGCTCACCGTCGCCCACCCTCTCGTGTCCTCGTCCAGATACCCGCAGGCCAACGTGCCCGCGACCCAACCATCGATGAATTCCCTTATTCCCCACGGGGTTTGCCTGGGGCTGAGGATACCGTCGGAATCGACGACCAGCCCACCCGACAATGCCCGGTACTCACAGCCGGCGGCGGCGAAATCGTCCACGCCCAGCGCCGGTATCTGCCCGATCCAGTATCCGGTCGGGCACAACCACAACACCTCGTCGCAGCCCACCGCCTTCAACCTGGCCGTGCGTTTTCGCGCGTCCTCGATCGAGACCGGCGCGCTGCGCACCTCGATAGCGCACAACCGGTTCCCACGCCGCCACAGCAGACCCGGTATCTGCGCACCCAGCGGTTTGTCCACCTCGGCATCGTCGGCGCCCGCCGCCAGCAGCCTGCCGCGCAACCAGTACTTGAGCCGCTGCACATCCCAGTGACAATCGCCACATCCGGGTTCGCGACACCGGTCACCCGCCTGATGTCCGCGCGGATTCGGCTCCACCACAGGCAGTTTCACCGGCTCCAGGGGAGCCAGCGTCGTCGTCTGCTGCCTCGTGTCGGCCCGTTCTGTCGTACTCACGCGACCACTCCCCTACCCGTGCACCAGCGGCCCGTGCGGTCCGCTGTATCCAGAGTGCCGCACCGGCCAGGGGGCTACACGTCCCCGTGACCGGTTTCGTTATCCAACCGGGAGCCCGACGTGATCATCGAGTCCGGTGAACTGCGGAATCGCCCGCCCTCGGACAGCGGCGTAATCGCGACGTTGCGAAGCCGGAACGTCCGTCGGCAGCCCCGGGGCCCGGGCGCTCCGCTACCGCCTCCGGGCACTCACCCATTAGGCTGCGCAGATGTTCGACCGCGGATACATTCCTGTATCGACCACGCTGCGGACCGCCCGCACCGCCAATTCGGTGGCATTCGCGCTCCAGGGCTTCTTCCTCGCGGTCGTTCTCACCGAACTGCCGCAACAGCGGGATCGGCTCGGGCTCACCGACACCGTCATCCTGGTCGCGGTCGTGATGATCTCCGGCCTGGCCGCCGGCGGCAGCCTGCTCGCCGAGCGGGTGGCGGTGCGCTGGTCGAGCCGGGTGGCGCTGCGGGCCGGGCTGACGCTGATAGCGGTGAGCGGGCTCGCGATCGCGGTCGCCCCGAATCTCGTGGTCGATCTGATCGCCCTCGGCTGCTACGGGGTCGCCGTGGGCATGGTCGACGCGGGCACGAATATGCAGGCGGTCTTCATCCAGCACGGGTACGGGCGATTCGTGCTGTCGTCGTTCTACGCCGCGTGGAGTGCCGGGTCGATTCTGGGCGCCCTGTTCGTCTCCGGCTGCCAGAAGGTGGGAATCACGCTGCCCTACGCGGTCACCGTCGCCGCCGCGGTGGTCGCGGTGGCGAGTCTGGTGTTCGGGCCGCGACTGCTCGGCGCCGCCCAGGCCGAGGCCCAGCCCACCGATTCGGGCCGTACCCCCGAACCCGTTGCGGCCGTTGCCCTGCGGGCCTACCTCGCCCTCGGAATCGCGATGGCGCTGGTGTTCGCGATCGACCTGGCCGTGGGCAACTGGTCGGCGCTCTACCTCACCGACGATCTGCTGTCCTCGTCGGCGACGGCGGCCCTGGCACTGGCCGCCTATCAGGGTGCCTCGCTGTTCACCCGGCTCAGCGGCGACTGGTGGGTGCGCCGCTACGGCGCACGGGCGGTGGTGCGGGTGGCCGCGGGTATCGGCGTGCTCGGACTGACGCTCGTGGTGGCCGCGCCGGGACCGGCCACGGCACTGGTCGGATTTCTCGTCGCGGGCCTCGGCCTGCCCGTGATCGCGCCACTGTGCTTCAGCGAGGCCGGGCGACTCACGGAAGGCCACGGACTGGACGCGGTGATCGCCCGGCTCAATCTGTTCAACTACGCGGGCACATTGATCGGCGGCGGCGTGGTGGGTGCGGTCGCCGCCGCGTCGAGCCTGCGGATCGGGTTCGTGATCCCGCTGCTGTTCGCGCTGGTCCTCATCGCCACCGCGCGCTTCTTCCGGCCGCGTCCGGCGCCCGGCGACCTGTCGGCGACGCGCACCGGACATGTTGTACTGGACCCATGACCGAGCAGGAAGTCGTCGTCGACCGCGCCGGACTCTGGGACGCCGAGGAATTGAGCGATGTCGCCACCGCGACGTTTCCCCTGGCCTGCCCGCCGGAGCTGACCGAGGAGAGCATCGACACCTTCATCGCCGAGGTGCTGTCCGGCGAGCGCTTCGGCGAGTATCTGAGCGATCCGCAGCGGATCGTGCTCAAGGCCGTCCTCGGCGGCGACATCGTGGGCTACACCATGCTGATCTCCGGTGAACCGGTCGATTCCGCCGTCGCCACCCTGATCGAAGCACGCCCCGCGCTCGAGATCAGCAAGATGTACGTGATGCCCGGACACCACGGCGGTGGCGTCTCGACCGCCCTGATGAACGCGGCGGTGGATTACGCCCGCCGCGGCGGATATCCGGTGATCTGGCTGGGTGTGAATCAACGCAACGAGCGTGCTCAGCGCTTCTACGCCAAGCACGGTTTCCAGCGAATCGGCACCAAGACCTTCACCGTCGGCGACCAGGTGTGCCACGACTTCGTGATGCAGCGGAAGTTGTGAATCCGGCTGTCCCGCAACCGGATTCCACCCGCGTGCCGAAATCTCCGGTCAGGACAGCAGTTTCGCCTTCAAGGTCGCGATATCGCCGTCGGTCAGCTTCAATCCGTCGTGCACGTAGTTGTCGAAACTGCCGTAGCTGCGATCCACCTGATCGAAGGCGGAATCCAGCGCCGACTGCACGACCCCGTTGATCGTGTCGCCGTCGGCGGCGTCACGGTAGTAGTTCGACAGCAGGAAGTCGTAGTTCACCGTGCCGCGGTCCACGCCGAGGATGGTCAGCAGCACGGCCGCGGTCCAGCCGGTGCGATCCTTACCGGCCGAGCAGTGGAACAGCACCGACCCGTCGCTGCCGGCGATGTCGTGCAGGACTCCGGCGAACGCCTCGCTCGCACCGGGAGCCGTGATGAACGCGCGGTACAGGTCGCTGCCGGCGCTCAGCGTCGACGCCATGACCTGCGGCGGCGCCTGGCCGATCACATCGCGGATGTTCAGCGTCGCCCCCACCGGCACCCGGTCCGGCCCCAGCGCGCGCTCGTAGCTCGTGCGCAGATCGTCGACGACCCGCAGCCCGCGCGCGGACAGCGCGGCGGAATCCGCGTCGGACAGTTTGCTCAGGTCGGCGGTACGGAACACCAGGCCGGTCCGGACGACGTGGCCGTCGGTGGTGCGGTATCCGCCGATATCGCGGGCGTTCTGCACACGCGCCAGATGCAGTGACCGATCCTCGGTGTTCACCGAGACCGGCGAGGGGGCCGCGGGCGGGTCGGCGGCGACCGCGACACCCAGCGCCGGACCGGTCGCGATCAGGGCACCGGCGGCGACGGTGGCGGCGAGGCGAATCGAACGATGGGCCATGTCAGCTCCGTTCAGAGGGAAACTGGACAGTCGTCCATGATGGCTTCGCCTCCCGACAGTACGCCGTACGAACCGGACTCAGCTCGCCGGGACCTCGAATCGCGACAGCGCCAGCAGGCGCGAGATCGCGCGCAGGTACTTCTTGCGGTAGCCGCCGCCGAGCATCTCCTCGGAGAAGATCTTGTCCAGCGGCGCGCCCGACACGGTGACCGGCGTGCCGGCGTCGTAGAGCCGGTCGGCCAGCACCACCATTCGCAGCGCCACCGCCTGATCGGTGATGGTGTGCACCGCCGAGATGTAGACCGACGACACCCCGGCGATCAGCGAACCGTACTTCGACGGATGCAGCGTGCTCAGGTGAGCGAGCAGCGCGTCGAAGTCGTCGAGCGTGGAATCCGGTGTGGCCGCGGCCTTTTCGGACAGCAGCCCCGGATCGGTCGGCTCCGGCGCGGGCGGCAGATCCCGGTGGCGGTAGTCGGGACCGTCGACGCGGACGGCATCGAACAGCGAACCCAGCTTGCGGATCTCGCGCAGGAAGTCCTGCGCGGCGAACCGGCCCTCGCCCAGCTGATCGGGCAGCGTGTTCGACGTCGCCGCCACCGACACGCCACGCGCGGTCAATTCGGTGAGCAGTCGCGACACGAGCATGGTGTCGCCCGGATCGTCGAGTTCGAATTCGTCGATGCACAGCACGCTGTTGCCGCCCAGGCGTTCCACCGCGTTCGTGAAGCCCAGCGCGCCGACCAGATTGGTCACCTCGCCGAAGGTGCCGAACGATTTCGGACCGGGCGAGGCATGGAAGATCGAGGCCAGCAGGTGCGTCTTGCCGACACCGAATCCGCCGTCGAGATACAGCCCGGCGCCGTCGACCTGCTTCTTCTTCCCGAACAGGGATTTCTTACCGACGGCGGCGTGGATCTTGCCGACCCGCGCGGCGAATTCCTCGGCCGCTCGCACGGCCGCGGCCTGGGTCGGCTCCTTGGGGTCGGGGATGTAGGAGGCAAAACTCACCTCGTCGAAGGTGGGCGGGGGCACCATCTGGGCGATGAGTTGATCGGCCGGAACCTCCGGATGACGATCGACGAGGCGTTGTTGCACGCTCGTAGCGTACTGACGTGGTGTGATCGGACCTTATGCAGCGTGTCCCCGATGCGATCCAGTTCACAGCACTGACCACCGACGGTGCCGGCGAGATCACCGACCTGGTTCAGCTCTACACCTATCCGACGGCCCTGGAGCGGCCGTGGATCCGGGTCAACTTCATCGCCAGCCTCGACGGCGCGGTCACGGTCGACGACCGCTCCGGCGCCCTGGGCCGGCCCGCCGACGCCACCGTCTTCGCCATCCTGCGCGATCTGGCCGACGTGATCCTCGTCGGCGCCGGAACGGCGCGCGTGGAGAACTACGGCGGTGCGCGCACCGACTCCCGGCGCCGCATGCGCCTGCATCACCACGGGCTGGGCGGGGCGCGCGACGGTGCGCCGCCGCCGATCGCGGTCGTGACCGCCAGCGCGGCGCTGGACCCGGCGAGCCGGCTGTTCACCGACACCCAGCGCCCGCCGATGATCCTCACCACCGCCGCGGCCGACGGCGAACGCAAACGCCTGCTCGCCGAGACCGGCGCGGAGGTGATCGAGGCCGGGCAGAGCACCGTCACCGCCGCCGACATCCGCCGCGTGCTGGGCGAACGCGGACTGCTGCGGGTGCTGTGCGAGGGCGGGCCGTCGCTGTTCGGCGAACTGATCGGCGCGAGCGCGGTCGACGAGTTGTGCCTGACCGTCTCGCCGCTGCTGGTCGGCGGTACGGCGGGCCGAATCGCGGTGTCGCCCAATGCCTTGCCGACCGCGATGAGCCTGCGCCACGCGCTGATCGACGACGACGGCACGGTGCTGACGCGGTGGGAGCGCAGCCGCACCCAAGGCTGAAACGGCGCACCGGACCTGGCAGGCTGTAGCGCATGCGTTGGACTCGCGCCGCTCTGCTGGCATCGTCGCTGACGGTTCTGCTGACCACCGCCTGTGGTGCCGGGCCGTCGCAGCGGCCGGGCGTGGCGGTGGAACAACCGCACGGCGGCTCGGGTCCGGCCACCAGCACCAGCGCCGCGCCGGCGCCGCCACCGCAGGCCCAGGCCCCCAAAACCGATCTCGCCTGGCACGATTGCGCGGCACCCACCTTCGCGCTGCTGGGGACCGGGGCGGCCCCGGCCGGGGTGAGTTTCGATTGTGCGGAGTTCTCGGCGCCGATCGATTCCGGTGGCACCGTCCTGGGCACCTTCCGGATCGCCGCGGTCCGCGCGCGCACGCCGCAGACGCCCGCCGACGCGGCCCCGCTCGTGGTGACCTCCGGCGGTGACCGTTCCTCCACCGCGACCGTCGCGGGCCTGGTGTCCGGACCGGGTGCGGCGATTCTGGCGAACCGGCCGGTGGTCGGGGTGGACCGGCGCGGTACCGGCAGCTCCCAGCCCATCGACTGCCTGCCCGACGACACCCGGCAGGGACTGGCCGACAACGCCCAGTTCGCGCCCGGCGGCGGCGATCGGGTGGACGCGGTGGCGACACTGAGCCAGAACGCCACCATCGCCTGCCAGGACTTCCTGCAGCCCTATCAGGGCACCTTCGACGCCCCGCACGCCGCCGACGACATCGAACAGCTGCGCAAGCAGTGGCAGGTCGACCACATCGATCTGCTGGGCACCGGAAACGGGGCGCGGGTGGCGCTGAGCTATGCCGCCAAATTCGGCGACCGGCTGGCCCGGCTGGTGCTCGATTCGCCAGAACCGGCGAACACCGACGCGGTGACCCGGACCGAACAGCAGGTCAAGGGCGCGGAGGCGGCGCTGACCGGATTCGCCCGCCGCTGCGCCGATCTCGGATGCGCACTGGGCCCGGATCCGCGCGCCGCGATCACCGATCTGATCAACCGGGCGGGAGCGGGACAGCTCGGCACACTCTCGGCCTCGGCGCTGACCACCACGATCACCGCGTTCCTCGGCGATCCGCGCGCGGATCAGGCCGCACACACCACCGAACTCGCCGATGCGCTGTCGGCGGCCGGACGCGGCGATCAGGGGGCTTTGCAGACTCTGGTCACAAGGGAGGCGGCGGCGGTGGGAGCCGACGGGCAGTTCGTCTCCCGGTGCAGCGATGACCAGCAGCCCGCCACCCCCGACCGTGCCAAGCAGCTCGAAATCGACTGGGCTGCCAAATATCCCGCCTTCGGTAAGACGGCGGCGACCGGACTGATGGAATGTTCGGCGTGGCCGGTGGCGCAGGCGCCGCGACTGCCGGACAAGTTCACCCTGCCGGTGCTGGTGTTGGGCACGACCGCCGATCCCGTCGTCGGCGGCGACGGGCGATCCTCGATCACCGGCGCGCTGGGCGCCGCCGGTGCGCGCACCTCCACCGTGCAGTGGCAGGGCTGGGGGCATCCGGTGTTCACCCATTCGGGCTGCGCACAGCAGAACATCATCGGCTACCTGAACGACGGCACGCTGCCCGCCGACGGCACCGCCTGCCCGGCCTGAGGTGATCGTGCGGGTGCGCACGAAGTGGCGCGGCACACACCCGGCAAAAGCGGTCCCCGGCGCGCCCGACGGCGGGTCCGCGCAACCGTCGCCCAGGTTTCCGGTGTACCGTGCCCCAGTGTTCCTTCGTCAGCTCGAGCCGCGCACCGCTCGCACCACCGCCGAAGTGTTCAACTTCGCTTTGTGGCCGTTTGCGATCCTCACAGTGCTGCATCAGGTCATCGTCAAAGGGACCAACTTCTCCATCACCGACGATTTCGCGCCCGTCTACAAGGCATCGCTGGCCTTCCTCAACGGACGCGCCATCTACGGCGAGAACTTCGACCTGGTCGACCCGCACTACCTGTACCCGCCCAGCGGCACCCTGCTGATCGCGCCGCTGGCGCTGATCGACCCGGAGAAATCGCGCTGGTGCTTCATCGCGCTCAACGCGGTGGCGATCATCCTGGCCTGGTATCTGCTGCTGCGGCTGTTCAAGTACTCGACGAAATCGGTGGCCGCGCCGCTGCTGCTGTTACTGATGTTCGCCTCCGAAACCGTCATCAACACACTGGGTTTCGGCAATGTCAACGGCTGCCTGCTACTGGCCGAGGTGCTGTTCATCTACCTGCTGCTGCAGCGGCGCGATCTGCTGGCCGGACTGGTCATGGGACTCACGATCGCGGTCAAACCGACGCTGGCGCCGATGCTGCTGATACCGCTGGCGCGTCGCCAGTGGCAGGTCTTCATCACCGCGATCGGCGTGCCGGTGGTGCTGATGGCGGTCGCATGGCCGCTGACCAAGGATCCGATGGACTTCGTCCACCGCACGCTGCCGTATCTGCTCAAATCGCGCGACTACTTCAACAGCGCGATCGTGGGCAACGCCGAGTACTACGGCCTGCCGATGTGGCTCACCTGGGGTATGCGCATCGTGCTGGGTGTGCTGGTGCTGGTCTCGCTGTGGCTGCTGTACCGGTACTGCCGCGACGACGAGCTGTTCTTCGTCTGCACCACCGCCGGCATCATCCTCATCGCCTCCTGGCTGCTGTCGGGTCTGGGACAGCAGTACTACTCGATGATGCTGTTCCCGTTCCTGATGACCGTGGTGCTGCGTAATTCGGTGTTGCGCAACTGGCCTGCCTGGCTGGCGATCTTCGGGTTCATGACCTACGACAAATGGCTGCTGGACCACTGGCAGAGCACCGGGCGGGCGCTCGAGTACCTGCGGGTCACCTTCGGCTGGGCGCTGCTGCTGATCGTGACGTTCTGTGTCCTCGGCGACCGGTACCTGGCGGCACGGCGCGAGGGCCGGCTGGATTCCGGCATCGAGCCGGCGTTCCTGCTGCCGGAGGCAACCACGACGCCCGCCGCTCCTGCCGAGCCGGCGCCGCGCATCGAGCGTCACGAACCGGTGCCCGACGACGAGACGCTGGATCCGACTGCGCAATCCGAGGCCGGCGCACTGCGCTGACCTGCGATGATCCTGCGCGGCCCGGTAGTGGTCGGGCGGCGCCACTAGACTCGCGTCATGAGCTCACAGGATGGTTCGCCCGCGACCTCATCGCTTCCGGCACCCAAGATCGAGCTGAGTCCGCAGCAGTGGCGGACGCGGCTGACCCCGCAGGAGTACGCGGTGCTGCGCGAAGCGGGCACCGAACGCGCCTTCACCGGTGAATACACCGACACCGAAACCACCGGCGTCTACACCTGCCGGGCCTGCGGCGCCGAATTGTTCCGCAGCACCGAGAAGTTCCATTCGCACTGCGGGTGGCCGTCGTTCTTCGATCCGGCCGATTCCGATGCGGTGATCCTGCGGGCCGACGACTCGCTGGGGATGCGCCGGGTCGAGGTGCTGTGCGCCAACTGCCACAGCCATCTCGGGCACGTCTTCGAGGGCGAGGGTTATCCGACCCCGACCGACAAGCGGTACTGCATCAACTCGATCGCGCTGCGCCTGCACCCCTCGGACGACGCGGCGGGCTGATCGCGACACGGCGCGGGTTCGAGCGCACTGGAGTTCGACCCCGCCGCCCGAGTGCCGGATGCGATCCGCCGGCCGCTGCGGATCGCGCGCCGAGCAGGCGCGCGACCGAGCTGACGGGAAGACCTTACGGGCCCGGCCGCATTCCGGCACGCCCCGAATTCCGGGGGCACCGGCGGACTCGCGGCTCAGGGCAGGGCGTTGACCAGCTGTTCGACGTCCACGCGCGGGCCGCTGAAGAACGGAATCTCCTCGCGCACATGGTTGCGGGCGTCGGTGGCACGCAGATCGCGCATCAAGTCGACGATGCGGTGCAGCTCCGGCGCCTCGAAGGCGAGGATCCACTCGTAGTCGCCGAGGGCGAACGAGGCCACCGTATTGGCCCGCACGTCCGGATAGGAGCGGGCCTGCTTGCCATGGTCGGCGAGCATGCGGCGACGCTCCTCGTCGGGCAGCAGGTACCAGTCGTAGGAGCGCACGAACGGGTAGACGCAGATGTAGTTGCCCGGTTCCTCACCGGCCAGGAAGGCCGGGATGTGGCTCTTGTTGAACTCCGCGGGGCGGTGCAGTGCGGCGTTGCTCCACACCGGCGTGCTGGCACGGCCCAGATCGGTGGTGCGGCGGAAGTCGGCGTAGGCGGCCTGCAGATCCTCGATCCGCTCGGCATGCCACCAGATCATGAAATCGGCGTCGGCGCGCAGGCCGGCCACGTCGTACAGGCCGCGGACCACGACGTCACGTTCCTCGAGCGAGTCGAAGAACTCCCGCGCCTGCTTGACCACGGTGTCGCGCTGATCGCCCAGCACTCCGGGTTTGACCTGGAACACCGAGAACATCAGATACCGGATGGTCGAATTGAGAGCTTGGTAATCGAGTCGCGCCATAGCCTCCATCGTGCCACTGGGCGCTGTGCGGCAGAACGGCCGCATCCCGTGTTCTGCGGCACGACAACGGTCGTGGGGTCCCCGGTCAGGTCGCACGGACCACCCCAGGGCCACCCCGCCGGACTCGTCGGCGACCGACCGACCGGCGAGCAGCGCTGGACCTCGCGCTCAAAGACTTGCGGTGTCGTCCGTTCGAGCCCCTGGAGTCTTCTGCGGGGGCCCGATCTTCCGTCGCCGGGCTCCGAGGTTGTGATCCGCCGCCGAGCAGAACCGGCCACCCGACAGCCCGTCCACAGGGTGCGGGCACGCCATCCTTCAGTGCGACAGAACGCGTTGCGCCGCAGCGGTTCCCGAGGCAGCGCAGGCAGGGACGCCGACGCCGTGCAGGTAGGCACCGGCGATCGCCAGGCCGGGCAGTGCCGCGACCGCCGTCTCCAGTTCCGCGATGCGAGTGGTGTGGCCTGGCGCGTACTGCGGTAGGCCGCCGCGCCAGCGCTGCACCAGGGCGGTTTCCGGGCGGATCGGCAGTCCGGTGACGGTGGACAGATCGGCCACCGCGGCCGCTACGAGATCCTCGTCCGACCAGTTCAGCGGGGTGTCGTCACCGAAGCGACCGAAGGACGCGCGCACCAGCGCCACATCACGCTCCGCAAGATGCGGCCATTTGCGGCTGGACAGCGTGAAGGCTTTGGCGCGCAACGGTTCTCCGGTGGCGACCAGGATCCCGGAATTGTCGGGCAGCGGGGTGTCGGCCGGCAGGCCCAGCGCCACTACCGCCGACGAGGACAGTTCGATGGTGGCGGCGACCCCGGCGGCGTCCGGAGCGACTTCGCGCAGCAAGGTCGCGGTGACAGGGGCCGGGGTGGCGAGGATCACCGCATCGGCCTCACCGACCGGATCGACCCGCCAGCCCGTGGCCGTACGCGTCAGACCGGTTGCGGCCGTGTCCATTTCGACCTTCGGCGCGGCGGCCTCGCGCAGGGTGTCCAGGAGTACCCGATATCCGTCGCGCAGGCCGCCGAAGACCGGGGCCGTGGACGGCGGCGGCAGGGCGGCGGCGACGGCGCGGGTGAGATTCGGGGCGCCGGCGTCGAGGGCGGCGGCCAGGGTCGGCAGCGCCGCTCGCACACCGATCGACTCCGCACGACCGGCATACACCCCGCCCAGCAGCGGATCGACACTGCGCCGGACCACCTGCGCGCCGAAGCGATCCCCCACCAGCTCGGCGACCGAGACGTCACCGCCGCGTTCCCAGCGCAGCGGCCGGGCAGGCTCGGTGGTGATGTGCTCCAGGGTGTCGGCGTCGACGAGGCCCGCCACGGCATCCGGCCCGGCGGGAATGCCCATCAGCGTGCCTTCCGGCAAGGGGTGGGCGGTGCCGCCGGACCAGATCAACGGACGCCGCCCGGCCGGGTGCACCAACTGGTCGGACAGTCCCAATTCCGCTAGCAGCGCCGGGATTTCGGGTCGGCGGCCCACGAACGCCTCCGCTCCCAGATCCACCGGCTCGCCTGCCAGCTCACCGGTGTGCAGAATGCCGCCGATCCGATCGCGTCGCTCCACCACCACCAGTTCGAGCTCCGAGCCGAGGGCCACCCGCAGCCGATACGCCGCGACGAGACCACTGATCCCGCCCCCGACCACCACGACCCGCATAGCCTGCTCCTCACTCGTCGAGCGCGTCGGCGCCGCACCGCGCCCGCGCCTCTGCAAGGTACCCGCCCGGAGACGAGCGCCCGGTCACCGCCTCATGCGGTACCGCGGCCGGCCACGTCTCGCGTCACCCGACGTCGGCAGCGGTTCACCACCGGCCGGCGCGGCCCGCCACGGTGGTACCGGACCTCGCCGAACCGATCTTGTTCGGTTACAGCGGCGTGGGCAGGTTGTGGATCAGCTCGACCGCCGCGGTGATCGCGCCGGGGTCGGTGTCGGGCAGCACGCCGTGGCCCAGGTTGAAGATGTGGCCGGTGGCACCGAGGGTGATCGCCTCGTCGGCCTCGTGGGCGATGCGGCGGATCTCCCGTTCGACGACCTCGCTGCCGGCGAACAGAACGGCCGGATCGAGATTGCCCTGCAACGCTTTTCCGGGTCCGACCCGGCGCGCCGCGGCGGTCAGCGGCACTCGCCAGTCGACGCCGACGACATCGGCTCCGGCCTCCCCCATCACGCCCAGCAGTTCACCGGTGCCGACTCCGAAATGGATGCGCGGCACACCGGCTTGCCCGATCTCGGCGAAGACCCGTTCCGAATGCGGCAGAACGAATTCCCGATACTGCGCCAGCGACAACGCGCCCGCCCACGAGTCGAACAATTGCACCGCGTCCACGCCGGCCGTGATCTGGGCGCGCAGGAATTCCACGGTGATATCGGTGAGCACACCGAGCAGCGCGTGCCAGGTCTGCGGATCGCCGAGCATGAGCGCCTTGGTCCGCTCGTGGTGGCGGCTCGGGCCGCCCTCCACCAGATAGGACGCGAGAGTGAAAGGGGCACCGGCGAATCCGATGAGCGGTGTCTCGCCGAGTTCATCGAGCAACAGGCGCACGCCGTCGGTGACCGCGCCGACCTCCTCGCGCCGCAGTCGCGGCAGCGCACGCACATCGTCGACCGAACGCACCGGATTCGCGATGACCGGGCCCACGCCGGGCACGATATCGAGATCGATGCCGGCCGCCTTGAGCGGAACGACGATGTCGGAGAACAGGATTGCCGCGTCCACACCGTGACGGCGGACCGGCTGCATGGTGATCTCGCACACCAGCTCGGGGTCGAAGCACGACTCCAGCATCCCGATGCCCGCGCGCAGTTCGCGGTACTCGGGCAGCGACCGGCCTGCCTGCCGCATGAACCAGACAGGACGGCGGCCGGGTCCGGCGCCGGTGGCGGCGGCGAGGAACGGCGCATCGGGCAAGCGGCGGCGGGTTGGTGTGCTCATCCCCGCTATCGTATGCCGCCGCCGAGCGCCTACCCGCGCGGCCGTCCCCGCCCGGTCACGGCGCCCGTAGCGGCGCGCCTCCGCGTGCCGGACACCGGAGAGGTCTACCGTTCACAGTCGTGACACCGCTCGACTTCCGCGACGGCGCCGCACCGACCCCGGGCCCTGACAGCGAACCAGCCCAGTTTCGCGCCGCGGTCGATGCGATGGGCACCGCATCCGTCCATCCTCGGATCGAGCTCGCACCGATCCGGCCCCCACAACGCCTGGCACCCTATTCGTACGCCATCGGAGCCGAGGTCAAACATCCCGACACCAATGTCATCCCGGTCGATTCCGACGACGACGCCTTCGGCCGCCTGATCCTGCTGCACGACCCGAACGGGCACGAGGCCTGGCACGGGGTCTTCCGGTTGGTGGCCTACATCCAGGCCGATATCGATGCCGCGCTGGCCGGCGATCCGCTGCTGCCCGAGGTGGCCTGGAGCTGGCTGGTCGACGCCCTGGAATCGCGCGGCGAGGAGTTCACGGCCCTGGGTGGCACGGTGACCTCGACGAGTTCGGTCCGCTACGGCGATATCGCCGGACCTCCGCGCGCCTATCAACTGGAGTTGCGTGCCTCGTGGACGGTCGGTTCGCCCCAGCTGGCCCCGCACGTCGAGGCGTTCTGTGAGGTGCTCGCCTACGCCGCGGGCCTGCCCCCGGCCGGTATCACCCATTTGCGGCCGCATCCGCAGATTGCCGACGACCAGTTCTGAGCGACACGTAGAGTTCGGGCTATGCCCGAAGCCGACGAGTCCGACACCCTCGCGAGGACATCACAGCCACCGCAGCAGCCCACGCAGCACGACGCGGACAGCGCGGTTCCTCTGCTCGCCCCGGCCGACGGCATCCCCCCGGTTCTCGATTCCGCCCGCGAGATCGCCGACGCGGCCGCCGCGCTGGCCGCCGGTTCCGGCCCGCTGGCCGTCGACGCCGAACGCGCCTCCGGATTCCGCTACTCCAACCGGGCCTATCTGATCCAGTTGCGCCGGCGCGGCAGCGGAACCTTCCTCATCGATCCGATTCCGGATCCGGCCGCGGTGGACGCGTTGGCGGCGGTGATCAACGACCTGGAATGGGTGCTGCATTCCGCCGACCAGGACCTGCCGTGTCTGGCCGAACTGGGGCTGCGACCGGCCCGGCTGTTCGACACCGAACTGGGTGGCCGGTTGGCCGGATTCGAGCGGGTCGGCTTGGCCGCCATGGTGGCGCGGTTGCTGGGCCGGGAACTGCGCAAGGGGCACGGCGCCGCCGACTGGTCGACCCGGCCGCTGCCGCAGGACTGGCTCAACTACGCGGCCCTGGACGTGGAACTGCTGGTCGAATTGCGCGACGAGGTCGCGGCCGTGCTGTCCGAACAGGGTAAAACCGACTGGGCCGCACAGGAATTCGACCATGTGCGCACCGCACGTCCCGCCCCGCCGAAGCCGGATCGCTGGCGGCGCACCTCGGGCATCCACACACTGCGGCGGGCGCGACAGCTCGCGACCGTGCGCGAATTGTGGACGGCCCGTGACGGTATCGCGCGCCATCGCGATGTGGCGCCGGCGCGGATCCTGCCGGATTCGGCGATCATCGCCGCGGCGCAGGCGGATCCGAAGACCGTTCCGCAGTTGCGCACGCTGCCGGTGTTCGGCGGACCGCGGCAGCGGCGATATTCGCGGGAATGGCTCAACGCGGTGGAACGTGCTCGCGCGCTACCGGATTCACAGTTGCCGCCGATGTCACAACCGTTCGACGGCCCGCCACCGGTCAATCGCTGGGAGCGCCGCGATCCGGTCGCGGCCGCCCGTCTGGCCGCTGCCCGGGCCGCGATGAACGGGCTGTCGGAACGACACGCGGTGCCGGTGGAGAATCTGCTGACCCCGGATCTGCTGCGCCGGCTCTGCTGGGACGGCCTGCCCGAATTCCGTACCGGCACAACGCCGTCGGACCCGGCGGCGGCGATCGGTAAATATCTCGAAGCCGGCGGCGCCCGGGCCTGGCAGCGTGAACTGGCGGTTCCCGAGCTGACCGCGGCGTTGTTCCCGGGCTCGGATCAGTCCTCGTAGACCGGGGTGCGCCGGTCGCGGCGGGCGCGGATGGCCTCGTCGAAGTTCTCGGTGGTCAGCCGCACATACAGTTGCGCCGTACCTTCGTGCTGCATAT
Organism: Nocardia aobensis NBRC 100429; assembly: GCF_000308375.1. GTDB lineage: Bacteria > Actinomycetota > Actinomycetes > Mycobacteriales > Mycobacteriaceae > Nocardia > Nocardia aobensis. The sequence continues at coordinate 35,268 of NZ_BAFQ01000124.1, forward strand.
GTGATTCCAGGCTGCCGGCCTCCATCCCGCTCCACAGCATGCGCTTGGTGAGCTCGGTGCCCACCCGGCTGTAGCCGATGATGCGTTCGGCCAGTTCGTAACACGTGTCGAGGAGTTTGTCGGCGGCGACCGTGCGGGAGACCAGACCGATCCGCTCGGCCTCGGCGGCGTCGATATCGCGGCCCGACAGCATGATCTCAAAGGCCCGGGAGGCGCCGATCGCGCGCGGCAACAGATAACTGATGCCGAGTTCGGCCGAGGTCAGGCCGTTGTTGATGCCGGCGGCGCGGAAATAGGCCTGCTCCGACGCGATGCGGATATCGGTGGCCATGCTCAAGCAGAATCCACCGCCGATCGCGGCCCCGTTGATCGCCGCGATCACCGGCTGATGCATGCGCCGCAGCGTGGTCATCACGTTGTCGAGCAGGTCCATCGAACGCCGCGCCACGGTGGTGCGGGTGAGGCCCTCGATATTCGGCACCCGGCCGGCGCCTTGCAGATCGGCGCCGGAGCAGAAGCCGTGACCCGCTCCGGTGAGCACGACGACGCGGACGTCGTTGTCGGCGGCCACCGATTCGAGCGTTTCCCGCAGCGGGATCATCACATCGAACGCCATGGCGTTCATGCGTTCGGGCCGGTTCAGGGTGACCAGCGCGATCTGCGGGCGAGGCTTCTCGACGAGCACGAACGACATGCGGACTCCTACCGGCGACGAAAACTGTAACCGGTTTCAGAATCTACACCGCGCCACCGGTCAGCCACCGGGTAACGCGCTCGGCGATGTTCTCGGCCGTCAGGCCCAGCTCCTGATGGATCTGGGCACGCGAGCTGTGCTCGAGGAACTGCTGCGGCACGCCGAGTTCGCGGGTCGGCACGTCGAGTCCGGAATCACGCAGCCGTGCCGAGACGGTGCAGCCGATACCGCCGTGCAGGCCACCGTCCTCCACGGTGACCACCATGCGATAGTTCTCGGCCAGTTTGACGACGGTGTCGGAGACCGGCAGCACCCAGCGCGGGTCCACCACCGTCACCGAAATTCCTCGGTCCGCCAGCAGATCCGCCGCGGCGACCGCGGTGGCGCCGAGCGCCCCGACCGCCACGAGCAGGACGTCACCGCGCACCGCCTGCGCCGAGGACCCTTCCGGCCTCCGCAGCACGTCGACGCCGTCGAGCCGTTCCAGCGCCGAAACCTCCTCGACGACAGGGCCTTTCGGAAAACGCAGCGCGGTCGGCCCGTCGGCGACGGCCAGCGCCTCGGCCAGTTCCTCGCGCAGGGTCACCGCATCGCGCGGAGCGGCGACGCGAATACCGGGCACGATGCCCAGCACCGACAGATCCCACATGCCGTTGTGGCTGGCGCCGTCGTCACCGGTGATACCGGCGCGGTCGAGCACCAGTGTCACCGGCAGTTTCAGCAGCGCCACATCCATCAGCAGTTGATCGAAGGCGCGGTTGAGGAAGGTCGAATAGATCGCGACCACCGGATGCAGGCCGCCCAGCGCCAATCCGGCGGCGGAGGTCATCGCATGCTGTTCGGCGATACCCACATCGAACAATCGGTCGGGGAAGCGCTCACCGAACGGCGCCAGCCCCGTCGGACCCGACATGGCGGCGGTGAGGGCGACGATATCGTCGCGCTGTTCACCGTGCCGGATCAGTTCCTCGGAGAACACCGACGTCCACCCGACGGTCTTGCCGCCGGTCGGCTGTCCGGTCTCGGGGTCGATGGCGCCGATGGAATGCATCTGGTCGGCGACGTGGTCGACCGCGGGCTGATATCCGCGGCCCTTGAGCGTCACCGCGTGCACCACGACCGGACCGCCGAAATCCTTGGCGCGCCGCAACGCGGCCTCGAGCGCCACCGGATCGTGCCCGTCCACCGGGCCGACGTATTTGAGTCCCAGATCGCTGAACAGCTCCTGCGGAGCGACCGCGTCCTTGATGCCGGCCTTGAGCGCGTGCAGCATCGAATACGCCGAGCTGCCGACGCGCGGAATGCCCTGGACGAACCGTTTGGTGGCGTCGAGCGCCTGTTCGTAGGCCGGTTGCATGCGCAGCGCGGTCAGCCGGTCGGCCAACCCGCCGATGGTCGGCGAATACGAGCGGCCGTTGTCGTTCACCACGACGATCAGGGACCGATCCTGACCGGCGGCGATATTGTTCAACGCCTCCCAGCACATACCGCCGGTGAGCGCACCGTCACCGACGACGGCGACCACATGGCGATCCTGCCCGGTCAGCGCGAAGGCCTTGGCCAGACCGTCGGCATACGACAGCGAGGCCGAGGCGTGGGAGGACTCCACCCAGTCGTGCTCGCTCTCGGCGCGGCTCGGATATCCGGACAGCCCGCCGTGTTTGCGCAGCCGATCGAATCCGTCCTTGCGGCCGGTGAGGATCTTGTGCACGTAGGCCTGGTGCCCGGTGTCGAAGATGATCGGATCGGCCGGGGAGTCGAAGACCCGGTGCAGGGCGATGGTCAATTCCACCACCCCCAGGTTCGGACCCAGATGGCCGCCGGTGACCGCTACTTTGCGGACCAGGAACTCCCGAATCTCCTCGGCCAGTTCGCGCAGCTGCGGCACCGTCAGCCGGCGCAGGTCCTCGGGCGTATCGACCCGGGAAAGAACTCCCACCGTTCTCGCTCCCTCTCCGTGGCTCGTCTGTCTGGAACAGTCTACGGAGCCGCATCCGGGCCCGACGACGGGAACGACCGGCGAGCTGCGACATCCGATCTCGGTGTGAGGCTCGACATAGATCAACCGCATTACAGTGGGTGACTGCCCGTCCCGCCCGCAGGAAGGACGATATGACCGTCGAGCAGCAACGAGCCGACTCTTCGGCGCGGCAGCGACACGCCACCGTGACCACATTCGGTCACGGTGTGGCGACCGCGACGCCCGACCGGATGCAGGTATCGATCTCGATCGAGACGCGCGCCGAGGCGGTGGCCGTCGCCTACGGCCGGGCAGGCGAACGCACCGCCGCGGTCACCGGCGCACTGCGCGCCGACGGGGTGGCAACGAGCGATATCGCCACCACCGGCTTGTCCGTACGGACCGAGACGACCTGGACCGAGAACGAGGGCACGCGGATCACCGGTTACGTCGCGACCACGTCGCTGACGGTCAGCCTGCGCATCCCCGGCGCTCCCACCGCGTCTACAGCCGACCTCGGTACCACGGCCCGTCCCGATGCGACCGCACCGGCCGATCCCGCCGCCGTCATCGCCCGTGCCGTCGAGGCCGGGGGCGACGACGTGCGACTGGGCGGGTTGAACCTGGCTGTCGCCGACCGCGCCGACCTGCTGATCCGAGCCCGCGAGGCGGCATGGGACGACGCCCTCGACCGCGCCCGCCGCTACGCCGCACGCGCCGGCCGCAGCCTCGGATCTGTCCTCGAGATCACCGAAAACGCCGCGGGCACACCGGAACCCCGCGGCGACATCCGATTCGTGGCCGCTCGTTCGGCCGCCCCCGGCGCCCCGGTCCCCGTCGAATACGGCGAACACGAGGTCACAGCCGACCTGCGGGCCACCTGGCACTTGGCCTAGAGCAGCGACGTCGCCGTTACGCCCGTTCGAGCAGCGCCAGACACTCCACATGGTGTGTTGCGGGAAAGGCGTCGAACGCGCGCAGTTCACGCACCCGGTACCCCGCCTCGCGGTAGAGACCCACGTCGCGGGCGAAAGCGGCTGGGTCGCAACCGATATGAACGATGCGCGCGGGCGCGGCGGCAGTGAGCGGGGTGACGACCTGTTTTCCGGCGCCCGCACGGGGCGGGTCGAGGACGACGACCTGCGGGGCGCGGTCCTGGGTGGCGATCCAGCGTTCCACCCGATCGGCATGCAGATCGACGGCGGGGAGATCGCGCAGCGCGGCGGCGCCGTCCGCGACCGCCGAGCGGGCGGATTCGACGCCGAACACCGATCCGCGTGGTCCCGCCTGCTCGGCCAGCCGGGCCGCGAAAACCCCTACGCCGCAATACAAGTCCCAGGCAGTGGAGCCGGGATCGAGATCCGCCCAGTCGGCCACCACATCGGAATAACGTTGCGCCGCATCGCGATGCGGCTGCCAGAACCCGGTCGCCGAGACGTCCCAACGGCGGCCCGCCACGTATTGGACGGCCCGTCCGCTGCCGGACATCACCCGCTCGCGGCGGCGGGCATGAGCCGCGGCACGGCGGGCGGCGGTGGCACGACGGTCGCCCCCTCGGCGCGGCGGCGTGGCCGGCGGGGCGAGTTCCACCACATGCCGCATACCGTCGGCGTCCACCGCGATCACCAGTTCCGCACCGGGCGTCCATCTGCTCTCGGCGATGCCGTCCACCGCACCCGAAACCGGTTGCGGGCAGCGCAGATCCGCGATCACGTCACTACTGCGATAACGATGCACACCCGCCCGGCCTTCGACGTCCACCACCAACCGGACGCGGGTCCGCCACCCGGTTTCGGGCACTTCACCGGATCGCTCGGGAGCCGCTCCCCCCGTGGGCGTCTCGTCGCCGAGGCCGAGCGGCAGCGGTTCCACCACGATGTCGGTGTCCCAGTGGGCGAGGCGCTGCAACTGCTCGCGCACCACCGCCGCCTTCAGTCCACGCTGGGCTTCGGGGGTGGCGAAGGCGAAATCGCAGCAGCCGGCGCCGCCGGGACCGGAGACCGGGCAGTTCGGCGCCACACGGTCCGGGGAAGGCTCCAGGATCTCGATGGCCTCGGCGCGGCAGAACGAGCCGCCGCGGTCCTCGGTCACCCGGGCTCGCACCAGCTCACCGGGCAGACCGTGACGGACGAACAGCACCCGGCCCTCGTGCCGGGCGACACAGAAACCACCGTGGCCGGGTGGCCCCAGCCGCACCTGCAGTGTGCGTGCGGACCAGTCCGGCCCGGCACTCACGAACGATCCTCGTAGCCGCGGCGAACCGCGCCGGGTGCGTTGACCACTTCGGGACGGCGCGCCTTGGCCGACGAACTCAACTGCCACGGCACACTCGTCACCATCACACCCGGCTCGAACAGCAGCCGGCCCTTGAGCCGCAGCGCACTCTGGTTGTGCAGCAACTGCTCCCACCAATGGCCGACCACGTATTCGGGGATGAACACCGTCACCACGTCGCGCGGCGAATCCTTGCGCACCCGCTTGACGTAATCCACCACGGGCTTGGTGATTTCACGGTAGGGCGATTCGATCACCTTGAGCGGCACCGGAATATCGCTGTCGGCCCACTCCCGCACCAGCGCCCGGGTGTCGGGTTCGTCGACGTTGACGGTGACCGCCTCCAACGTGTCCGGCCGGGTGGCCCGGGCATAGGCGAGCGCGCGGCGCGTCGGCAGATGCAGTTTCGACACCAGCACGATCGAATGGGTGCGGCTGGGCAGCACCCCGGTGAACTCCTGTTCCTCGAGTTCGCGCCCGACCGTGTCGTAGTGGCGGCGGATCAGCCGCATCAGGCCGAAGATCGCGGCCATGGTGACGATCGCGATCCAGGCGCCGGCGAGGAACTTCGTGATGAGCACGATGATCAGCACGGCGCCGGTCATGGTCAGGCCGATCGCGTTGATCACCCGCGAGCGCAGCATCCGCCGGCGCACCGCCGGATCGGTTTCGGTGCGCAGCAGCCGCGTCCAGTGCCGCAGCATGCCGGTCTGGCTCAGCACGAACGAGACGAACACGCCGACGATGTAGAGCTGGATCAGCCGGGTCACCTCGGCGCCGAACAGCACCACGAACGCGATCGCGGCGCCGGACAGGAACAGGATGCCGTTGCTGAACGCCAGCCGGTCGCCGCGGGTGTGCAACTGCCGGGGCAGGAACCGGTCCTGCGCGAGAATCGAGCCGAGCACCGGGAAGCCGTTGAACGCGGTGTTCGCGGCCAGCACCAGGATCAGCGCGGTGACGATGGTGATGTAGAAGAAGCCGGCCGGAAAGCCGGAGAAGATCGAGTCGGCGAGCTGCGCGATGAGCGTCTTCTGCTCGTAGCCCGGTGGCGCGCCCACCAGATCCGCCTTGTCCGCGGCGAAGACGACGCCCAGTTTGCGCGCCATGAGGATGATCCCCATCAGGAGGGTGATCGCGATGGCGCCGAGCATCAGCAGTGTGGTGGCGGCGTTGCGGGATTTCGGTTTGCGGAAGGCCGGCACGCCGTTGCTGATCGCCTCCACACCGGTCAGCGCCGCACATCCGGAGGAGAACGCCCGCGCTATCAGGAAGGCGAAGGCGATGCCCTGCAGATGCGACTCGTTGCCGTTGAGGCTGAATCCGGACGATTCGGCATGCAGATCGTCGCCGAAGACGACGATCCGCACCACGCCCCAGGCCAGCATCAGGAAGACACCGATCATGAAGCCGTAGGTGGGAATCGAGAACGCGGTGCCCGATTCCCGCACGCCGCGCAGATTCACCGCGGTCAGCAGCACGATCGCCGCCACCGCGAACAGCACCTTGTGGGTGGCCACGAACGGCACGGCGGAACCGATGTTCGACGCGGCCGAGGAAATGGAGACCGCGACGGTGAGCACATAGTCGACGAGCAGCGCGCTGCCCACGGTGAGCCCGGCCATCGGGCCGAGATTGACGGTGGCGACCTCGTAGTCGCCGCCACCGGACGGATAGGCGTGCACGTTCTGGCGATAACTGGCGACCACGACCGCCATCACGGCCGCCACCGCCAGCCCGATCCACGGCGTATAGACGTAGGCGGACAGGCCGGCCGTGGAGAGCACGAGGAAGATCTCCTCGGGCGCGTACGCCACCGACGACAGGGCGTCGGAGGCGAAGACGGGCAGCGCGATCCGCTTGGGCAGCAGGGTATGTCCCAGGGAATCGCTACGGAAAGGGCGGCCGACCACCATACGCTTGACGGCCGTCGTCAACTTGGACACTCGGCACAGCATAAGGGCACGGCCTCGAGGGGCATAGCGGGCGGTTCACTCGCGTTTCGGTGCCGGCGAATGGGGGAACGTGCTGCGGGGAACCGTCAACGGGTACGGTTCCCCCGAGAGGGAACCAGACCGCACACCACGGTTTTCGGCGGAATTGGGGTTGACACGGTGTACGTAGTGATCATGGGGTGCGGCCGAGTCGGCTCCGCATTGGCGCGCGCCCTGGTCCGGATCGGCCACGAGGTAGCCGTGATCGACCGGGATCCGGGCGCATTCCTGCGCCTGGGCAAGGATTTTCCCGGTGAGCGGGTCACCGGCGTCGGCTTCGATCGTGGAGTGCTGACCCGCGCGGGCATCGAGCGCGCCGGGGCGTTCGCCGCGGTGTCCAACGGCGACAACTCCAACATCATCTCCGCGCGCGTCGCCCGCGAGACCTTCGGCGTGGAACGGGTGGTGGCCCGCATCTACGACGCCAAACGCGCGGCGGTCTACGAGCGGCTCGGCATCCCGACCATCGCCACCGTGCCGTGGACCACCGACCGGTTCCTGCGCACACTCACCGGCGACGAAACCACCGCCACCTGGCGCGATCCCACCGGCACCGGCTCGGTCACCGAACTCGTCCTGCACGAGGACTGGTACGGGCGTACCGTGCGTGATCTGGAGGATGCGGTGCCGGTGCGGGTGGCCTTCCTGGTCCGCTTCGGGCAGGCACTGCTGCCCACCAGCAAAACGGTGCTGCAGGCCGACGACGCGGTCTACATCGCCGCCGTCTCCGACAAGGTCGGCGTCGCCGTCGCCGTCGCCGCCACCGCACCGTCGAGCGAGGACAAGTCGTGAACGTAGTGATCGCGGGAGCAGGCGCTGTCGGCCGCTCCATCGCCCAGGAATTGCTGCGGGGCGGGCATCGGGTGACCCTGCTCGAGCGGCGGCTCGACCATATCGACCCGACGGTCGCGCCCTCGGCCACCTGGATGCACGGCGACGCGTGCGAACTCGAACTGCTCGAGGAAGCGGGCCTGCAGGACTACGAGGTGGTGATCGCGGCCACCGGCGACGACAAGGCGAATCTCGTGTTCAGCCTGCTCGCCAAGACCGAATTCGGGGTGCGCCGGGTGGTCGCGCGCGTCAACGATCCGCGCAACGAATGGCTGTTCGACGGTTCCTGGGGTGTGGACGTCGCCGTCTCGACACCGCGGCTGCTGGCCTCGCTGGCCGAGGAGGCGGTCTCGGTCGGCGACCTGGTCCGGCTGATGACGCTGCGTCAGGGCCAGGCGAATCTGGTCGAGATCACCCTGCCCACCGATACCGCGCTGGCCGGTCGCGCGGTCCGCACGCTCTCGCTGCCCCGCGACGTCGCCCTGGTGACGATCCTGCGCGGCGGCCGGGTGATCGTCCCGCAGCCCGACGATCCGCTGGAGGGCGAGGACGAGCTGCTGTTCGTGTCCACGGTGGAGGCCGAGGACGAACTGCGCCGCAGCCTGGCCACGGAACCGGCGGGCGCGGCGCCCACCGGCGCGCAGCCGCACACCTCGATCTGAGCTTCGCTCAAGCGCTTTCGGGGACGAGTTGCGCGCGCAGTTTGGTCAGCGCGCGATGCTGCATCACCCGGACCACGCCGGGACTCGTGCCGATCGCCTCGGCGGTCTGCGCGGCCGTCCAGCCGAGCACGATCCGCATCACCAGCACCTCGCGATGGGCGGGCGCGAGGATCTTCATCAGCTCGCGCGTGGCCTGGCGGCGCTCCAGATTGAGCGCCAGCTCCTCGGGTCCCGGTGCGGTGGAGGCGCTGTCGGGGAATTCGGCCACCGGATAGGACGGGTGCTGCTGGGCGCGGCGGAACGCGTCGGCCACCTTGTTCGCGGAGATGCCGTAGACGAAGGCCAGAAACGACTTTCCCTGATCGCGGTAGCGAGGAATCGCGGTGACGGTCGCGATGCAGATCTCCTGCGCGATGTCGTCGGCGGTGACGTGCGGATTGTTACTGCTTCCGACGCGCGCGGCGCAATAGCGGCGTACCAGCGGATGCACGATGCGGATGATCTCGGTGACCGCGCGCTGATCGCCCGCGGCGGCCGGCCCGATCAGGCGGTCCAGTTCGGCGGCGGCGCGGCGGCTGTCGGAACCCACGGGCGCCGATCTCGGTGACCGCACCCCCGCACCCTTAGCCGGACCGAGTGCCGTCACCGTGTTGTTCTCGGTATCCACCGGGGATCCTCTCGCCGATCGCTACTGACAAACACGATCGTGCGCCGAATCCGGTTCGTGGAATAGATACCCCAGGGGTGGGTTCACCCCACCCCATCGTTGTATGCCCCCAGAATCGGGGGCACAAGCCGACTTCGAGTCGGTTCGGTCCGCCGGTCGAACGTCCGGCGCGTTACTCGGTGGCCGAGGAGACCGGCATATGGCCGGCGCGGCGCACCGCCCACACCGTGACCAGCAGGGCGACCGCGGTCAAGGGCCAGCCCATCGCGATGCGGGCGGCGGCCAGCCAGCCGGTGCTGTCGGTGTCGTAGAAGTGGTTCTGCACCAGATAGCGGGCGCCGAAGACGACCACCCACACCACCGTGGCCAGCTCGTAGAGTCGCATCGCGCGCCGATCCGAACGCCAGCTGTGGCCGTGGCCGTTGAGCACTCCCCAGATCACCCCGGCCAGCGGCCAGCGCACCAGCAGCGACACCAGGAAGACTCCGGCGTAGACCAGGCTCGCCCAGATACCGAAGAGGAAGTATCCCTTCGCCGCGCCGGTGCGGTGGGCGATGAAGGCACAGACCGCGACCCCGATGAATCCGGAGATCGCGGGCTGGATCGGCGACCGGCGGATCAGCCGCCAGACCAGGACACCGGCGGCGGTGGCCAGCGCCGTCCAGATGGCGGCCGTCAGACCCCACAGCGTGTTCGCGGGGACGAACACCACCACCGGCAGCGTGGAATAGATCAGTCCGCTGATACCGCCGAGTTGCTCGAGCAGCGTCTGCTGGATCTCTTCCTCGCGGTCCTCGCCGGTGTAGGCATGGCCGTCCTCGCCGGCGGCCGGATGCCGGGCCGGGGATTCGCCGTCGGACTCACGCAGGCGGTGACGGCCGCGCCCCGCAACGGGGTTCGCGCGGAGTCCGGCCACGGCGGCCGGGTCGGCGCCCTCGTCGTTGTGGGGTATCGGCATACGTCAGGAATTCTCGCGGAGTTCGTAGTAGGGGTTGTACATCACCTTGTCGCCATCGCGTTCACCGATGCGACCACGGACCAGGATACGGCGTCCCGATTCGACACCGGGTATGCGGCGCCTGCCGATCCACACCAGTGTCACCGCATCCGTGCCGTCGAAGAATTCGGCCTCCACCGAAGCGCTGGCCGACTTCGGACACGCCTCCACACTGCGCAATCGCCCCAGCATGGTGACCTCTTCGCCACGTCGGCATTCCGCCGCCCTGCACGCGCCCGACGCTTCGGAGGTCTCCGCCAGCTCCTCCGCATCGAGGACGTCGAGATCGGCCGTCAGACGACGCCCCAGACGCCGGAAATAACCGCTGTCGGGTCCCACCTTGCCCGTGGCACCGGAACCCGCCTTGTTTCCGCCTGTGAAAGGCATCTTGCAACACTTCCTGCACTACAGACGGCGTGGGTCACACGTCGTCGGTTTCCCACACGACCGGCTGATGGGCCGTACACCGCCACTGTAGATGCACCCGGACACCCTCGCTACAAGAGCCCGGTACCACCGAGACGGCGCTGACCGCACCGTTTGCTGGGTTCCCCGCCGATCCGCGCGCGAACCCTCGGATTCGAGTGGTCGAGAACACGTTTTCCGAGCCTCGCGAGGCGGGCTCGGCCGGCTTACCGGCTAGGCTGCGGCCCGTGTCAGAGCTACCCCGTTCCGGCGGCCCGCGCCCGGCTGTCGTCGTCGCCCTGCCGGGGACCGGATCCGACGCCGACTTCGCCCGGCGCGCGTTCGAACCCGCCTGTGCCGCAATCGATCTGCCGTTCGTCGCGGTGGAACCGGATCCGCGGGCCGTGGTCGCGAGCTGCCGGGCGGCGCTCGACGAGGCGGCCCGCACCGGGCCGGTGCTCGCCGCGGGGATCTCGCTGGGCGCCGCGATCGCGGTGGAATGGGCCGCCGCCCACCCGGAATCGGCGGTCGGTGTGGTCGCGGCCCTGCCGGCGTGGACCGGCTCCGACATCACCGGGTGCCCGGCGGCCCTGAGCGCGGCGACCACGGCGGCTCAGCTGCGCGCCGACGGCCTGGAGCCGGTGATCGAACGGATGCGGGCGGGCAGCCCGGCCTGGCTGGGACGGGCGCTGACCCAGTCGTGGCGCACCCACTGGCCCGATCTGCCGTGGGCACTGGAAGAGGCCGCCACCTATACCTGGCCGGACACTAAACTGCTTGCGGCACTGCGGGTTCCGACCGCGATCGTGGGCGCGATCGATGATCCGGTGCATCCGCTGACCGTCGCCGAACAGTGGTACGAGCTGATCCCGCAGGCGCGCATCCACCACATCACCCTCGACGAACTCGGCGCCGATCCGGGGATTCTCGGTGCCCGGGGCATCCCCGGCCTGATCGCGCCCCGACAGCAGGCGTGACGGCCGCCGGGCACCCGCACTACCGCGGGCGCCCGGCGCCGATCAGTTGCGACCGAGTTGCTGCATCGCCGAACCTTCGGCGCCGCGGCGCGGTCCCTGCTGTTCGGCGGTGACCACGGGGAAGGTGCCCGTCGCGGCCGCCTCGGCCGCGGCCGCCTGCGCGGCCAGCGCCTGCTGCTGCGCCTCGACCTGCTGCTGATGCGCGGCGATCAACTGGTCGGCGAGTTCCTGCGGCAGCACCACCGGCAGCGGTTCCCGCACCGGCATCGGCTCGTCGCCGCGACGCACGACGGTTTCGGCGAGGATCGCGCGGGCCGCCTCGACCAGCGGGCCGCCCTCGTCGGCGGCGCCCGACGGCCCCGCCGCCACCAGCCGGACCATCCAGCGATAGCCGTCGACGCCGATGAAACGCAGATCGGCGCCCTCGGTCACCGCGTGCAGTTCGCGGCCCCACGGCCCGGTCTGCACCGAGACCTGCGCGCCGTCGGCCCGCAGCGATTCCGCCAGATCCGCGGCGACGGTTCGCCACTGCCCCGGCGACTTCGGTGCCGCGTAGGCGGCCACGGTGAGACGTCCGTGCGGGGTCGCCAGATGGACCGCCTGCGGCGTGCCGTCCGGCGTCATCTCCACCTGCAACTGACCGCCGTCGGGGACCGGGAGCAGCACCGAACCCAGATCGAGATGCTGATCGGAGATCTCGGCGAGGATCTCGGACACCTCTTCATAATCGAAGGGGCCGGTCCGCGGCGCGGAATCCTCGGTCTGGCCGTCCTCGTCGTCATAGTCGTCGGCGTCGTACTCGTCGTCGTAGTCGGAGTAGTCAGCATCGGAGTAGTCGGCATCGGAGTAGTCGGCGTGGTACTCGTCGGCGCCGTGATCGAGGGGTTCGGCGTCGTAGCCGTCGTCCTCGGCGTACGCCTCCGCACCGGCATAGGCGGAACCGTCCGCGTAGCCGGGCGTTCCGGCGGGCTCCTCGGCGTAGGCATCGGCGTAACCGGGAGTCTCGGCGTAC
>NZ_BAFQ01000123.1 GCF_000308375.1 Nocardia aobensis NBRC 100429
GTCTCGCTGCTGCACGGCTGGCTGCCACTGACCATCGAGATCGTCGCCGCCGTCCTGCTCGTGATCGCGATCGCGCGCTGGGGCCGGCGGTGGTGGCTGATCCGGGTCCCGATCTGTCTCGCGCTCGGTGTGGTGGCCGCCTTCACCGCCCGCACCGTGATGAACAACGAGGGCCTGGCCTCCGATCCCGCTCCGGTGCAGCTGTGGATCTGCGTGGGCGCGGCCGTCGCCGCGATCACCCTGGCGGTCGTCGGCTGGCCGGGTGCGCGCTGGTGGCGCCGCACCGCCGCGATCGTCGCGGTGCCGTTCGCGATCGCCAGCTCGGCGGTGGTGCTCAACCAGTGGGTGGGCTACTACCCCAGCGTGCAGTCGGCGTGGAGTGCGCTGACCGCCGGACCGCTACCCCACCAGACCGATCAGGACGAACTCGCCGCGATGCGCGACACCCACCCCGCCCACGGTGTGGTGGTGCCGATCGACACCGGCGACGCCGCCAGCGGATTCAAGCACCGCACCGAATACGTCTACCTGCCGCCGGCCTGGTTCGCGGGGCCCACGCCGCCCGCCCTGCCGGCCGTGATGATGATCGGCGGCGAATTCAACACCCCCGCCGACTGGCTGCGCAGCGGCCAGATCATGCCCGCGATCGACGCGTTCACCGCCGCGAACAACGGCAGCGCCCCGGTCCTGGTGTTCGTCGACTCCTCGGGCAGCTTCAACAACGACACCGAGTGTGTCGACGGCCCGCGCGGCGCCGCCGCCGACCACCTCACGAAAGATGTCGTGCCCTATGTGGATTCGCATTTCGGTGTCCCCGCCGATCCGGCGAAGTGGGCGGTGATCGGCTGGTCGATGGGCGGCACCTGCGCCACCGATCTGACCGTGATGCATCCGGAGCTGTTCCACACCTTCGTCGACATCGCCGGCGATCTCGGTCCGACCTCCGGCACCAGGGAACAGACGATCGCGCGGCTCTACGGCGGCGATGCGGCCGCCTACGACCGCTTCGACCCGCTGACGGTGATGGCGAAACACGGCCCCTACACCGGTGTCGCCGGTCTGTTCGACGATCTGACACCGCCGCATCGCCAGGATCACACCGGTAAGGACCCCGGCGGCGGCCACTTCCACATGCCGCAGGTCGACGAGAGCCGCATCGGCGTCGGCGGCCAGGACGGCGTCATGGACACCGGCGAGGTGGGCGCCGCCGAGAAACTGTGTGGTCAGGGCCGCGCGGTCGGCATCGAGTGCACCATCCACACCACGCCGGGCGGGCACACCTGGCAGTTCGCGGCGGCCGCGTTCACCTCGTCGCTGCCCTGGGTGTCGGCGCGGCTCGGGCTGCCCGTGCACACCTGATACACCGCGGGCCGCCGCCGGAGCATCCGGCAGCGGCCCGCGGCGGTACGGATCAGTCGTCGAGTTCGGCGAGGACCTCGTCGGAGACGTCGACGTTGGTGTACACGTTCTGCACGTCGTCGCTGTCCTCGAGCGCGTCGACGAGTTTGAACACCTTGCGGGCGCCGTCGGCGTCGACCGCGACCGACACCGAGGGCTGGAAGCCGGATTCGGCGGAGTCGTAATCGATTCCGGCTTCCTGCAGCGCGGTGCGCACGGCGATCAGATCGCTGGGATCGCTGATGATCTCGAACGAATCACCGAGGTCGTTGACCTCCTCGGCGCCCGCGTCGAGCACCGCGGTCAGCACGTCGTCCTCGCTGAGCCCGTTCTTCTCCAGCGTGACGACGCCCTTGCGATGGAACAGGTAGGCCACCGAACCCGGATCTGCCATATTGCCGCCGTTGCGGGTCATGGCCACGCGCACCTCACCGGCGGCGCGATTGCGGTTGTCGGTGAGGCATTCGATCAGCACCGCAACACCATTGGGCCCGTAGCCCTCGTACATGATGGTCTGCCAGTCGGCGCCGCCGGCCTCTTCACCACCGCCGCGTTTGCGGGCGCGCTCGATGTTGTCGTTGGGAACCGACGACTTCTTCGCCTTCTGGATGGCGTCGTAGAGAGTCGGGTTTCCGCCAGGATCACCACCGCCGGTGCGCGCCGCGACCTCGATGTTCTTGATGAGTTTCGCGAACATCTTGCCGCGCTTGGCATCGATCACGGCCTTCTTGTGCTTGGTGGTGGCCCATTTGGAGTGGCCGCTCATTCCCTACTTCCTTCAGGTCGGTGTGCTCGAGGCCCGGGCAGATTCGCGATCTGCGTTCCGGCGATCGCTGTGCAGTCTACTGCCCGGTCCCCCACCGCCCGGCCGGGGTGCACGGCGAACGATCAGGTACCGGCACCCACCGCGGCCCGGACCGAGTCGACGAACAGCCGGTGCACGCGCAGATCACCGGTCACCTCGGGATGGAAGGAGGTCGCGATGACCGAGCCCTGCCGGACCGCGACGATCCGGCCCGCCGCATCCTGCGGGTCACCCACCGACGGGCCCTCGGCGACCACGGTGCCCGGCCGGGGCCGGTGCGGGACCCGGGCCAGCACCTCGACGCCGGCGCCCACGCGTTCCACCCAGGGCGCCCGGATGAACACCGCGCGGATGGGATCGTCGAGGCCGGTGAAGTCGAGATCGGTCTCGAACGAATCGACCTGGCGTCCGAAGGCGTTGCGCCGCACCGTCATATCGATGCCGGACAGCGACTGGGCGTCGGGACGGGTGTCGAGCACCTCCGAGGCCAGCAGGATCATCCCGGCACAGGAGCCGAAGGCCGGCATGCCCGCGCGCAGCCGTGCCCGCAGCGGTTCCAGCAACCCGAACACCTCGAGCAGTTTGCTGATCGCGGTCGATTCGCCGCCCGGCAGCACGAGCGCGTCGACGGATTCCAGTTCCGATTCCCGTCGCACACTCACCGGTTCGGCATCGCACGCGGCCAGCGCGTGGAAGTGCTCACGCACGTCACCCTGCAGTGCCAGCACGCCAATGGTCGGTTTCACGGCACGAGCATACGAGTCGCGCGGCGCGGTCGTGGCCTGCGGCCGTCGTGGTTGTGGCGCCGCTCACCTACCGGCGCAGCTTGCGGATGAGCCCTTCCTGCACGACCTGCGCGACGAATTGTCCGCGCTGGTTGAAGATCCGCCCGCTGGTGAGCGCGCGGCCGTACCCCGCGGACGGGGAGTTCTGGTCGTAGAGCAGCCATTCGTCGGCGCGGAAGGGACGCAGGAACCACATCGCGTGGTCCAGCGACGCGTCCTGGGTCGGCTCGTCGCGGTGGGTGACCTTCGACGAACCGAGCAGGGTCATATCGCTCATGTAGGCGAGGGTGCAGACGTGGAACAGCGGGTCGTCGGGCAGCGGGTGGCGGTAGCGGAACCAGACCTGCTGCTGGGAGGCCAGGCCGTCGCGACGGACGACCGCGTCCTGCGGCACCAGCCGGATGTCCCAGTGCTCCCATTCCCGCATCAGCCACAGCCGCTCCGGGCTCATCGAGGCGCGTTCGTCCGGAATGTCTTGCGGCAGTGGGACTTCCGGCATCACATCCTGATGTTCGGGGCCCTCGTCGCCGACGTGGAAGGAGGCCGACATGGTGAAGATCGCCTCGCCGTCCTGGACACCGGTGACCCGGCGGGTGCAGAACGAGCGGCCCTCGCGAATGCGTTCCACCAGGTACACGGTCTGCTCGGCGGGATTGCCGGGGCGCAGGAAGTATCCGTGCAGCGAATGCACCTCGAAGCGTGGTTCCACGGTGCGCACGGCCGAGACCAGCGCCTGCCCGGCAACCTGGCCGCCGAATGTCCGCGCCAGCTGGGACTTGGTGATCGCGCCGCGGAAGATGTCCCGCTCGAGCCGCTCGATCTCCAGTGCCTCTTCGATCGTCGCCATGTACCGTCCTTCCGCCCTGTGCCCCGCTCAGGCTAAGCGATGGCGAACCCGCTCCGGCGAGCGACTCTCCGCCGTGACAGCGCTCACGACGCCGGTTCGCCCTGCGATCCGATCAGTTCCCGCGCCTCTTCCTCGGACTGCGCGGCCGGCGCCGACCCCCACATGTGCCTGCCGTTGGGCTCCTGCAGGAAATACACCGAGACCGCACCCACCAGCCCGGCGATGATCAGGTAGTACGCCGGCCAGTTCAGATCGCCGGTCGCGCCGACGAGCGCGCCGACCACCACCGACGTGGTGCCGGCGAACAGCGAGACCGCCACGTTGAACGACACCGACAGCCCCGCGCCGCGCACCTTCGTCGGGAACAGCGACGGCAGGGTGGACGGCATGGTCGCGCTGAAGCAGATGAGGGTCAACCCCATCATCAGCAGGCCCAGGAATACGGCGAACGCGTTGTCGGTGCGTACCAGCAGAATCATCGGAAACGCCAGCACCATCAGGGCGATGACGCCGGTCCAGATGATCGGTTTGCGGCCGACCCGGTCCGAGATCAGGCCGATCACCGGGATGGTCAGCAGCGCGATGACCATCACCGCGATCTGCAGCCACTGCGAGGCCGAGGACGACAGGCCGCCGCCGGTGCTGTCGGGCACCGTCGAGGTGACGTAGGTCGGCATGTAGGAGGTCAGCATGTAGTTGGTGACGTTCCAGGCGACGACCAGACCCATACAGACCAGCACGTACGGCCACAGCCGGGCCAGGATCTTGGCCTCGTCGCCGGTCTTGTTCGCCTTCTCCCGCTCCTCGGATTCCTTCTCCAGCGCGGCGAACGCGGGGGTGTCGGCCAGTCGCATCCGCAGATAGACGCCGACCGCCCCCAGCGGCAGGGCGACGAAGAACGGCAGTCGCCAGCCCCACGACAGCAGCTGGTCGTCGGTGAGGGTGGCGTCGGCGAGCGTGACGACCAAGGCGCCCAGCAGATATCCGGTGAAGGTGCCGAATTCCAGCCAGCTGCCGAGGAATCCGCGCCGCCGGTCGGGTGCGTACTCGGCGATGAAGGTCATGGCGTTGCCGTATTCGCCGCCGGTCGAGAAACCCTGCAGCAACCGCGCGCACAACAACAACATCGGCGCCCAGATCCCGATCGTGTTCTGATCCGGGATGCAGCCGATGGCGAAGGTGCCGGCCGCCATGAGGATCATCGTGGTGGCGAGCACCTTGTTGCGGCCGATGCGGTCGGCCAGCGGTCCGAAGAACATGCCGCCGAAGGGGCGCACGAGGAACGCCACCGCGAACAGGCCGAACGTGGCGATCGTGCCGGCGGTGTCCCCGAGATGGGAAAAGAACACGTCCTTGATGGTCGGCTCGAAATACGCGTAGACACCGAAGTCGTACCACTCGGTGATGTTGCCGATACTCGCCGCGCCGATCGCCCGGCGGATGATCGGCGGATCGGTGACGACGATGTCGTCGAGCGACCACCGCTTCGGACGTTCACGCGGGACCAGCACCGCCACGGACTCCGACCTCCTCGACTTCGCGACAACCGTCGATCACCGGTGCCGCCGGGCCTGCGCGAGGTGTTCGATCGCCTCGCAGGTGTCCGCCGTGTCCGGAATCGACCCGCTCAGGCTATGCGATGGCAAACGCGCGCGGCGGGCGACTCTCCGCGATTCGCGCCGTGGCGGGCATGATAGGCGGATGCCCGCATACGAACCGATCGCCGCGGACGGGCTGGTCGAGCGGGTCGTCGCGGCCACCCTCGCGCTGCCGGGGCCGGTCGTGATGGCCGTCGACGGGGCCGACGGCGCCGGACCACGGAAACCGGCCGATCGGATCGTCGAACGGATCCGCACGCTCGGGCGGCCGGCCGCGCGGGTGTGGTTGCACGACTTCGTTCGCCCGGCATCGCTGCGGCTGGAGTTCGGGCGCGACGAGATGACCTATCGCACAGCCTGGTTCGACTACGCCGCGCTCGATCGCGAAGTGCTGGAGGCGGTGCGCCGGCGCGGGCGGTGGCTGCCCGCGCTGTGGGACGAAGCCGAGGACCGTTCCGCCCGGGCGCGCACGCAGTCGGCCGAACCGGGTCTCGTACTGGTGGTCGCGGGTCCGATGTTGCTCGGCCGGGGACTGGATTTCGATATCACCGTGCGGCTGCAGATGTCGGAGGCGGCACTGCTGCGGCGAACCGATTCCGCGGACCGGTGGACCGTGCCCGCTCTACTGCGTCACGACCGCGAGCACGACGACGTGCCCACCTTCGATGTTCGCTGGGATCATCCGGACCGCCCGGCGCTGCGGATCGGCGCATGATCCGCGTCGCCGCCTCGGATGCGCAGGGGCGCAACGGCATTCGCGGCGGTCAGCCGGCGAAACGTTCGCGGTCGGCGACGGGGAGCCAGCATCCGGCGGCGATGTCGCGGTTGTAGGTCGTGCGGAAATGCTCGATCAGATGCGGTAATCCCGGATGGGTGTTGGCCGTCGACCACAGCAGCGCGTGCGGATAGGCCGGTGTCGGGTCGACGATCGGCACCCGCCGGATGTGCGGATGCCACGGATTGCGGAAGTGGTCGCTGCTCACGGTGGCCAGGGTGTCGGAGCCCGCGATGCGGGCGAGCATGGCTTCGATGCCGTCGGGCCCGGGGAACCGGGTGCGGTCGCGGGGCGTGGTATCGATTGTGACACCGCAGAATTCGCTCAGTTCGCGATAGAAGTCGGCCCACTCCGATGCCACCCCGGCGCCCGGGATCCACACCGTGTACGCGCCCAGTTCGGCCAGTGGCACCGCCGACCGCCCGGCCAGCGGATGATCTCGGCCGACGAGCAGATGCGCCGGATCCACGTACGCGGGCACGGCCGCGATATCGGCCGGCAACGGGCGGGGGCCACCCGAGGGCCGGGCGAACGCCGCGTCGGCGCGGCCGTGCACCACCATGTCCCGCGAGGTCACGAAGACGTTCGAGATCACGATCTCGGTATCGGCGGCGGGATTGCGGTCGAGGTAGAACCGCATCTGCTCGGTCGCGCCCTGCCGCTCGCCCTGTACCGCGACGCGCAGCGGGCGCGGCATCTCACCGACCGCCGCCACCGCGGTGTCGGCCACCGCCAGCAGTGCGCGCGCATGCGGCAGCAGCCGCGTACCGGCGGCGGTCGGCACGATTCCGGCGGGTACGCGGTCGAACAGCGCCACGCCGAGCTGGGCCTCGAGTTTCGCTATTCGCTTCGACACCGCCTGCTGGCTGATGCCGAGAACCACGGCGGCGAGACTGAACTGCTGTTCCTCGGCCGCGGCCACGAAGGCGCGTACGGCTACCAGGTCGAGATCCGTTCTCGCAGCTCCACCCACAACCATTCGTTGTGCACCCTTCGCTGTATTCTCCTCGAGCCCCATCGCATCAGGAGCCGGCAACTTCCGGAAAACAGTACCCGACAAGCTATTCGGCGACCGCTCGCATCGTTCCGGCGGCCACGAATGGCCGCGCGACCACTGAGAGCTCACGCCGTGGGGATGTGCTGCCGGGTGCCGATCACCACGGTGCTCGACGCGGCGCGATGCGAACGAACCGAGCGTGCCGCATCATCCGGCACGAGCCGTCGGCACCGGAGGGCCGGATCGGCCCCGACGCCCGGGTCGGTTCCTCAGTCGCCGGCCGGTACGACGCCGCGGCGGGCCGATTCCGCGAGGCGAGCGGCGAGCCCCAGGATCAGTTCGCGCAACTCCCCCGGATGCCGCACCTCGAACGGGCGATCGAGTGCGGCGAGTACCGGCGGCAGCCAGTCGAGCCGCTCCGCCCGGATACCGACTTCCCACCAGCGCTCGGCGTCCGAGTCCGCCGCGTCGTCCGCGTCCTCCGCCGCATCGAGAGTCGCCACCGTCGCGGGCAGGTGGGCGCGGATCTGCTCGACGGTAGCGAAGATGCGCAGCCGCACGTCGTATCGATAGTCGGCGGCGGCGAATCCGGACACCACCCGCCGCACCGGATCGATATCGCCGGGCGCGTCGAACGATCCCGGCAGGGTTCGGGCGGTGGTGATGCGATCCAGGCGGAAGGTGCGATCCCCGCCGTGCCCGGGATCCACACCGGTGACGTACCACCGTCCGGAATGCGCGACGAGCCCGTAGGCGTGCAGCGTGCGTTCGCTCGCGCGGCCGTGGCGATCGGTATAGCGGAGCGTGACCGGCCGGTGGTGGCGTATCGCGTCGGCGATCGTCAGCAGCACCGCGGCGTCCGCGGAAGCGAATTCGGCCGGCGCATCGGTGAATGCGAGCGATTCCACCAACACGTCGAGCCGTCGGCGCAACGGCTGGGGAAGTACCCTCCGAATCTTGGCGGCCGCCGTCTCGCTCGCCGTCACATCCGTTGCGGCCCAGCCGATTCGGCGGCCGGCCAGGAGGCCGAGCAGGACCGCCAACGCCTCGTCGTCGTCGAACATCAGCGGCGGCAGGCGGTATCCGGGGGCGAGCCGATAGCCGCCGTAGCGACCACGCACCGACTCCACCGGAATGTCGAGATCGATCAGGTGGTCCACGTATCGGCGCACGGTGCGTCCCTCGACCCCGAGCCGGTCGGCGAGTTCGGCCACGGTCCGGGTGCCGCCGGACTGCAGCAATTCGAGCAGGGTCAGCACGCGTCCCGTCGGTCGAGCCATGATCTCGACCCTAGTGCGAATACTGGACCGATTCTGTCCC
This sequence comes from Nocardia aobensis NBRC 100429, assembly GCF_000308375.1. Classification (GTDB taxonomy): domain Bacteria; phylum Actinomycetota; class Actinomycetes; order Mycobacteriales; family Mycobacteriaceae; genus Nocardia; species Nocardia aobensis. Next base: position 8,526 of record NZ_BAFQ01000123.1, read on the forward strand.
CTATTGCTCCTACGCTGCGGAAAACACCCTCGAACGGCAAGGAGCAGCCCATGAATTTCGTCTCGATCCGCATCATCACCGCGGACGTCGCGCGTCTGGCCGAGTTCTACGAGCGCGCCACCGGATTACGCGCTCGGTGGGCGAACGAGGATTTCGCCGAACTCGAGACCGGCGTCGCCACCCTCGCGCTCGCGAGCACTCGTACCGTCGCCCTGTTCGCACCCGGCTCCGCCCGTGCGTCGGACAACCACAGCGTGATCACCGAATTCCTCGTCGACGACGTGGACCGGGTGTATCGCGAGCTGTCCGGCGCCGGCACCGAGGTGGTCGCCGAGCCGGCCACGATGCCCTGGGGCAACCGCTCGCTGCTGGTCCGCGACCCCGACGGCAACCTGGTCAACTTCTTCACACCGGTGACGCCGGCGGCGATCGCGAAGTTCGCAGAACGGACCGAGCCGGTCACGCTGGGAGTCGCCGGCGGGTGACGCCCGGGAACGACGTCGCCGGGCCGTCCTGTGCAGGACGACCCGGCGACGTGGTTGTCTCGGAAGCGGTGTCCGAACGGGTTACCAGCCGCGCTCGGCGAGGCGGTGCGGCTCCGGAATCTCCTCGACATTGATGCCGACCATGGCCTCACCCAGGCCGCGCGATACCTTCGCGAGCACATCGGGGTCGTCGTAGAAGGTGGTGGCCTTCACGATGGCGGCGGCACGCTCGGCCGGGTTGCCGGATTTGAAGATGCCGGAGCCGACGAAGACACCCTCGGCGCCCAGCTGCATCATCATCGCGGCATCGGCGGGGGTGGCGATACCACCGGCGGTGAACAGCACCACCGGCAGCTTGCCGGTCTCGGCGATCTCACGGACCAGCTCGTAGGGCGCCTGCAACTCCTTGGCGGCCACGAACAGCTCGTCCTCGGGCAGCGACTGCAGGTGGCGGATCTCGCCGCGGATCTTGCGCATGTGGGTGGTCGCGTTGGACACGTCGCCGGTGCCGGCCTCCCCCTTGGAGCGGATCATCGCCGCGCCCTCGGTGATGCGGCGCAGCGCCTCGCCCAGGTTGGTGGCGCCGCAGACGAACGGCACGGTGAACTGCCACTTGTCGATGTGGTTGGCGTAGTCGGCCGGGGTCAGCACCTCGGACTCGTCGATGTAGTCGACGCCGAGGCTCTGCAGGATCTGCGCCTCGACGAAGTGGCCGATGCGCGCCTTGGCCATGACCGGGATGGAGACGGCGTTGACGATGCCGTCGATCAGATCCGGGTCGCTCATGCGCGCGACGCCGCCCTGGGCGCGGATGTCGGCGGGAACCCGCTCGAGCGCCATCACCGCGACCGCGCCGGCATCCTCGGCGATCTTGGCCTGATCGGCGGTGACGACGTCCATGATCACCCCGCCCTTGAGCATCTCGGCCATGCCGCGCTTCACGCGGGCGGTGCCGGTCGTCGAGGTGGTGTCGGGCGTTGTCACGGGCAAACTCCTGATTATCGGGGATTCGTTCGAGGAGGCATCGCTGCGATGCGAACCTCCACGATTCTAGGCGCCCCGATCAGGCCACTAGATAGCCAGTCCGAGAGCACTGGACTGGTCCGCCTCCCACGGCCGGGATCACGCCCCGGGCCGGGCGGCCGCTACGGCGTCGCTACGGGCGCGCCGAAGGCAGGTACCCGTGGCGCCGGGCGGTGCGAAACCGCAGGCCGGCGCCACCTGTTCGTCAGATCGGGTCGACGACGAACAGCTGCGCCCAGTACGTCGCGGCCTGCTCGCCGATATACGGCAGCAGGAAGTCGTACAACAGATAGGACATATGCATTCGGTACCTCACCTCCACACACCGGTTCGCCGGATTCGGTGTGCGGCAAACCGGTTTCGACCCTAACCGATGGTGACCTGTCACACACCGGCAACGGTCGGGTATCGGCGAGATCGGCGGATTTCCGACGAAATGTGTTGACCGCCAACGCGTCCCACCGTCACACCTCGGCCAGCAGCGGCTCGAGCAGTCCGACGGCGACGACCCGGATCTGCTCCAGCGCCCGTTCGACCGGCCCGGTCGGCTGGAACAGATGACTGAGGGCAAGGCGCACAACGGTTTCGGCGGCCGACGCCAGCTCCTCCTCACCCACCGACGCCAGCTCGTATTGCGCGCGAACCGTCGCGGTGACCGCGGCGATCGCCCGGCCGAGCACGGGTTCTGGTTCGGTCATCAGCGCCGGCAACAGCGCGGTATCGGGCGCCGAACGGCCCGACAGCACCGCCTTGAGCAGCATATTGTCCGCGCCGCTGCGCAGGGTGAACTCCACGGCCGCGATCAGGCCGGCGATCACATCGTCCGGGTGGGCCGCCAGCTGCTCGGCGATACCGATCAGGAAGACGTCCACCTCGTTCGCGATCACCACCTCGGCGAGGTCCTGTTTGGTGCCGATCTCCTTGTACAGCACCGGCCGGCTGACGCCGACCTCCTTGGCCACCCGCGACATGTTCACCGCACCCCAGCCCTCGGTACAGACCAGGCCGCGAGCGGTCTCGATGACCCGCTCGCGCAGAAGTCGGCGCATATCGGACTGGAAGTTCGGCGCGGTAGCCACGCCCACGATCGTACACGGTCCACGAAAATGTTCGCGCTATTGACAACTTTCATGGATCTGTATTCAATGAGAACACTTCTTCAGAAAGTGTAAATACATCGAGGTGGGCGAGGCGCCGCTCCCGCCCCGTCCGCACACTCCGTCCGCCGGACGCACCGTTCCATCGCGCATTCCGCGCACCGTTCGTGAGGAGAATTTCGTGACCACATCCCGAATCGGCGATCCGGCCCGGACCGCACCGCCGCAGTGGCGCGACCGCAAGCGCCATCTCTGGTTGTTCGGCCTCGTCCCGCCGACCGCGGTCCTGCTCGCCACCGGCCTGGTGTGGCTGTTCCACCAGCTGGGCTGGCACCACGCGGCGTCCGTGTGGTGGTGGATCGGACCACTGCTGGTGTACGTGCTGCTGCCGATCCTCGACCGATTCTTCGGGCCCGACGGGCAGAATCCCCCCGACGAGGTGATGGAACAGCTCGAGAACGACCGCTACTACCGCTACTGCGTCTACGCCTACATCCCGTTCCAGCTGCTCAGCCTGGTGTTCGCGTGCTATCTGTGGAGCGCGGCCGATCTGTCCTGGCTGGGCGTCGACGGCGGGCTGAGCCTGATATCCAAGATCGGCCTGGCTCTGAGCATCGGCACCATGGGTGGTGTCGGCATCAACACCGCGCACGAACTCGGCCACAAGAAGGACGAACTGGAGCGCTGGCTGTCGAAGATCACGCTGGCGCAGACGTTCTACGGCCATTTCTACATCGAGCACAACCGCGGCCACCACGTGCGGGTGGCGACACCGGAGGATCCGGCCAGTTCCCGGTTCGGCGAATCGTTCTGGACCTTCCTGCCGCGCAGCGTGTGGGGCAGCCTGCGCTCGTCGTGGTCCCTCGAGAAGACCCGGCTGCAGCGAATGGGCAAGCGGCCGTGGTCGATTCACAACGACGTGCTCAACGCGTGGCTGATGTCGGTGGTGCTGTGGGGCGCGCTGGCCGCGGTCTTCGGCCCCGGGGTGCTGCCGTTCCTGGTGCTGCAGGCGGTCTACGGATTCTCGCTGCTGGAGACGGTCAACTATCTCGAGCACTACGGCCTGCTGCGGCAGCGCACGGCCGCCGGACGCTACGAACGCTGCACGCCGGAGCACAGCTGGAACTCCGACCACATCGTCACCAACATCTTCCTCTACCACCTGCAGCGCCACAGCGACCATCACGCCAATCCCACCCGGCGCTATCAGACCCTGCGCAGTATGGACGGCGCGCCCAATCTGCCCAGCGGCTACGCCAGCATGATCACCGTCGCGTATTTCCCGCCGCTGTGGCGCCGCGTGATGGACGAGCGGGTGCTCGCCCACTACGGCGGTGACATCACCCGCGTCAACGTCCAGCCCGGCAAGCGCGATCGGATCCTCGCGAAGTACGGGGTCGCCTGATGTCCCGATTCCGTTGCCCCGTCTGCGATTACGTGTACGACGAAGCCGACGGCGCCCCGCGCGAGGGCTTTCCACCCGGCACCGCGTGGTCCGCGATTCCCGACGACTGGTGCTGCCCCGACTGCGGCGTGCGGGAGAAGCCGGATTTCCACGCCGATCTCGCCACCCACGACCCGGCCCCGACGAAAGGTCCCTGACATGACCGACTACAAGCTGTTCCGTTGCCTGCAATGCGGATTCGAATACGACGAGGCCCTCGGCTGGCCCGAGGACGGCATCGCGCCGGGCACCCGCTGGGACGACATTCCCGACGACTGGTCCTGCCCCGACTGCGGTGCGGCCAAGGCGGATTTCGAGATGGTCGAGGTCAGTCGCGCATGACCGGACGCATCGTCATCGTGGGCGCCGGGATCGCGGGCGCGACCGCCGCCCGCACCCTGCGCACCGAGGGCTACACCGGCGAGATCGTGCTGCTCGGCGCCGAGGACCGGCTGCCCTACCGCCGCCCGATGGTCTCGAAGGAGTTGCTCGCCGGCACCGCGAACGAACGCCGGCTCCTGCTCGAGTCCGCGCAATCGTGGCGCGAACTCGAGGTCGAGGTCCGCCTGGGGACCCCGGTCGACGGCATCGACGTCGACCGCGACCGCATCCGTCTGGGCACCGGCGAAACCCTCGGCTACGACGCGCTGCTGCTCGCGACAGGTGCCCGCGCACGAGAACTGCCCGGCCCCGAATCGGGCGCGTACACGCTGCGTACCGCCGCGGACGTCGACGCGTTGCGCGCGGCCGTGGTGACCGGTGGATCGCTGCTCGTGGTGGGTGGCGGCCTGGTCGGATGTGAAGCCGCCGCGACGGCGCGCGGACTGGGGGCGGCGGTGACGATCGTGCACGCCGCCGACGCGCCCCTGGAGCGGGTTGCGCCGCGGGTGGTCGGCGAGCACTGCCGAAACCTGCACGCCGACAACGGTGTCGACATCCACGACGCGATCGTGCTGGACCGGATCGACGGGAGCGGTGGCGATGTCACAGCCACCGCCGTCGACGGACGCCGGTGGACCGCCGCGGCGGTCCTCGTCGCGATCGGCGCGGAACCGGATACCGGATTGGCCCGCCAGGCCGGACTCGCCGTCGGGGACGGCATCCTCGTCGACGAGTCCTACACCACCTCGGCATCGAACATCTTCGCCGCCGGTGACGCGGCGGCCGTCTACGATCCGGAATTCGGGGTCCACCGGCGCACCGAACACTGGAACAGTGCCCAGGCACACGGCATCGCCGTCGCGAAATCGATTCTCGGACAAACCGTTCCGTCGGACGAGGTCACCTGGGGCTGGACGACCCAGTACGGCGTCTCCATGCAATTCGCCGGTCGGCCGCAGCCCGAGGACAAGGTCGTGGTCCGCACCACCGACACCCCCGGCCGGTTCATCGCCCTGAGCCTGCGCGCCGGGCGTCTGGTCGCCGCCGCGGCCGTCGCATGCCCGGCCGAGTTGCGCACCGCCCGTACTCTCATCGCGGCCCGCACCACGCACGACCCGGACACCTGGTCCGACCCGGCCATTCCCCTGCAGGAGCTGGCAGCCGCGACCGAGCTGTCGAGCCACCACTGACCGAACAGCCGGAGGCAGGTCCCGGCCGGCCGGCTCCGTCACCGCATCCCGATACGTCCGAGATCGGCTGTGAGCGGTCCGTTTTCGCGCTACGGCCTTGCCTGCGACGGGAGGTCTTCGTGGTCGAGGGTCTCGACCACACCTGATACCTTGCAGCTTTCGCACAGTTCGGCCGGGGTCCGGCCGGAGCGACAGGGAGGTCGCGGGTATGAACACGGCAGCACGCCGGCTCACCGGATCCGGCGCGCGCCGGATCGGGATCACGGTGCTGATCCTGGCTGTCGTGGCGGCGGTCGCGACGGTCGTGTGGGTGAACCGATCTCCGGAGCAGGCGCCGGAGGGCCCCGCGGCCGGTGGCCGGTTCCGAATTTCCCCTCGGCTCGACTCCGCTCCGGTACCACGATGGACGTTGCGCGCTGCCGACCTGTCCGATGAGCCCGGTGCGGTCCTGCTGGCGTTGCCGCACAGCCTGGACAGCTACCACGGGCACGGTTCGCCGATGGATGCCGGGCCGATGATCGTCGCGGCCACCGCGGTACCCGGCGTGCCCGGGCCCGGTACCGCACCGGCGGTCGGTCCCGTGCGGTTGTACGGTATCGATCCGGACACCGGCGCGGTGCGGTGGAAGATCGACGCCGGCGAGCTCCTCAACTGTAACGAGCGCGTCTTCGACGGACAGCTGACCTGCCGCGGCACGCACCGAGTGCTGATCATCGACGCCGCTACCGGCGCGATCGCCACGGACCACGCGACGGACTTCGAGGTGATCGACGTTGCGGTGCGCGACGGTGTGGTGTCCGTCGCCGGTCGCACCGCCGACTCGATGACCGCCGTGGTCACCCGGGGAACCGTTGCCGACATCGAGGCGAGCTGGCGCCGAACGTATCCGACACCGGTTCCCGACGACCCGGTCAGGCCGAGACTCGATGCGCCGGACTACTTCCGGGACGGCCACGACCGCGGCGTTCGCGTCTACGATCTGCGCACCGGCGACCCGCTGTTCACCGCGCCCGTCGGCGCCGTATTCGACGGCGGGATCATCGCCACGCAGGTGATCGATCGCAGCGGAAGCGCGGGACGAGTCACCCTTCTCGATCGCAACGGTCACCTCATCACCGAGGTCGGCAACCCCAGTTTCCTGCTCGAGTGGTACCCGACCGCGACCGCGTCGCCACCGCCGATCCTCACCGGTGAGAGCGCCTACGACCGGACGACGGGGCGAGTGCTGTGGACCAATCCACAGATCGGCCGCGACGAGTCCGCGGGCCGCCAGGGCGCGGTCGAAGGGGTGGTGGATCACACGGTGATCGTTCGATCGCCCGACGGGACGGCGCTCACCGGCCTCGATCTCGACGACGGAAACCAGGTGTGGCAGCAGCCCGCGGGGTTCGCGAACACGGTGCGCGACGGCCTCACCGACGGTCGGCACCTCGTTCTCACGGACGGCATCACCGTGCACGCGATCGACGCCGGCGACGGTACGACCGCCTGGTCGATGTCGCTGCCGCCCAGCGGCGATCCGAGATTGCGCTCCAGGGTGGAAGCGATGGGCGGCCGGATGGTTGTCGTGCTCGCGGACGCGTTCACCGGATACGCTGCGGCGTGAGGCGACGCGAACAATCGCCGCGGCTCAGCGGATGGACCGAACCTCCGGCTCGAGATCGGAACCGGCGGCGGTGAGCGCCTCGGCCAGCAGGTTGTCCAGGTGGTACGGGTACACCGTTTCGCCGATCCGGTCGAGTTCGGCGATATCCGGCGGCAGACACCAGCGGTAGGCGGTCACGCAGCGGCGTTCCCAGACGGTCGGGTCGGCGGGTTTCGGATCGAACCAGCGCACCCGGGCGACGAAGAACAACTCCTCGGAGCGAATCAGCTCGCCGTTGAACGGGAAGACCGCGACTCGCCGCCAGATCGGGCCGCGCAGCAGCGTGGAGTCCAGCGCCAGACCCGTTTCCTCCCACACCTCGCGCACCGCCGCGGTTCGCAGCGTCTCCCCCGGTTCGATGCCGCCGCCGACGGTGAACCAGAACGGCGAATCGGGGGTCTGCGGGTCGTGGCCGCGCATCAGCAGCACGCGGTCCTCGTCGTCGAGCAGCACCACCCGGGCCGAGGTGCGGACGGTGTCGACCTCGAGGCCGGTGGTCGCGGCCGGCGTGACCCGTTCCGCGATCTCGAAATAGGTGGGCAGCGGCGCGGTGCCGCCGAGGTGCAGCAACCGCACCGGGCGGCGGGTACGCAGCGCCAGAGTGTCGCGCACGGCGTCGTTGTGGAAGCGGCGCGCGATCAGAACCCGCGCCTCGGCATCGGCGAGTTCGGCGACCAGCTGCGGCCGCAGTGAGGTGATGTCGACCGCGGACAGCGCGGCCGCGAGCTGGTTCTCCGCCGTCTCCCGATCGCTCCAGTCGGCGCGTTCGGCGCGGTCGGCCAGCGCGATCAGCCGGGTGGACTGTTCGGCCGCCGTGGACTCCGACAACGGCCCGGCCATCGAGATCGCGACCGTGCGGGCCACCACCGCGCGCCGCGCCAGGGCCGCCTCCAGCGCATCGCGGGCCTGGTCACCGCGCACGTGCAGGCGGTCGAGCCGGTTGGCGGTGGAGTAGGCCCAGACTCCGATGGCGATGATGACCGCCGCGATCAGCGCGAGGACCAGGATGGTCGTCGCGGAGAAGGTGATCATCCAGCGGTCCTCACCCGGGCGTCGCCGACGGTGACCGTCTCGTACACCCGCAGAATCTGTTCGGCCACGACCGGCCAATCGTATTCGCCGACAACCTGATCCGCGGTGCGCACCAGATCCTCGCGGCGCTCGCGGTCGGTGAGCAATCCGTCGATCGCCTCGGCCAGCGCCGCGGAATCACCCACCGGCACCAGCACTCCCGCGGTCCCGTCGCGCAGCACCCGACGGAAGGCGTCCAATTCGCTGGCCACCACGGCGGTTCCGGCGGCCATCGCCTCCACCAGCACGATGCCGAAACTCTCCCCGCCCAGATTCGGCGCGCAGTACACATCGGCGCTGCGCATCGCCGACGCCTTCTCCGCATCCGAGACCTGACCGAGGAAACGCAGATGTCCGGCGTGTTCCCCCGCTTCCCGGCGCAGCCGTTCCTCGTCCCCGCGGCCGACGATCAGGATCTCCACGTCGGGATGGCGGGCGACCAGTTTCGGCAGTGCGCCCAGCAGCACGGCCATCCCCTTGCGGGGCTCGTCGTAGCGGCCGAGGAACAGCACCGTCCCGCCCGTACGCGGATATCCCGGCAGCCGTGGCGCATTCGCGAACGCCGGCACGTCGACCCCGTTCGGGATCTCGACCGCGTCGCTGCCCAGCGCCTCCACCTGCCAGCGCCGGGCCAGCTCCGACACCGCGATCCGCCCGCTGATCTTCTCGTGGTAGGGCCGCAGCACCCCCTGGAAGGTCGCCAGCACCAGCGAGCGGGTGGTGGAGGTGTGGAAGGTGGCCACGATGGGTCCCTCGGCCACCTTCAGCGCCAGCATCGAGATACTCGGGGCGTTGGGTTCGTGGACGTGCAGGACCTCGAAGTCGCTGTCGGCGATCCAGCGCCGCAGCCGGGTGTAGGCGGTCGGCCCGAACGACAGTCGCGCCACCGAACCGTTGTACGGAATCGCCACCGCCTTCCCGGCCGAGACGACGAATTCCGGCAGTTCGGTGTCGTCGGAGGCCGGCGCCAGCACGCTCACCTTGTGGCCGCGCTCGATCAGTACCTGCGCCAACTCCACGACATGTGACTGCACACCGCCCGGCACGTCGAACGAGTACGGGCAGACCATGCCGATTCTCATGACACCGCGTCTCCGGCGGACCGCTCATCGCCGCGCACGGCCTGCGCTGCCGCGATCCGCTCGAGGCGCTGGGCGGACAGATCCCGTTCCCACAGTGGCTGCAACATATGCCAGTCGGCGGGGTGTTCGGCGATATTGGCGGCGAACCGGTCCGCCAGCTGCTGGGTGGCCGCCGCGACACCGGCCGAAACATCCAGCGGCGCTTCGGTTTTCAGCCCCCACCCCTCGCGGCCCTGCTCGTCCACGGTGAACCAGGCGTGCACCGGCATCAGCGCGGCGCCGGTCTCGATGGCCAGTTTCGCCGCGCCCGCCGGCATCCAGGTGCGTTCGCCGAAGAACTCCACCGGAACACCCTTGCCGGTCAGATCGCGCTCGCCCATCAGGCAGACCACCTTGTTGTCGCGCAACCGTTGCGCGAGCTGCCGGAACGGCGGCTGCTCTCCGCCGGTCAGCGGGAACACCTCGAACCCCAGGCTCTCCCGGTAGGCCACGAAGCGCTCGAACAGCGATTCCGGCTGCAGCCGTTCGGCCACCGTGGTGAGGCCGCCGTAGTGCTGCACCAGCCACACCCCGGCCATATCCCAGTTCCCCGAATGCGGCAGCACGAAGACCACACCGCGCCCCCGCGCCAGCGCGACGTCCAGATTTTCGATGCCCTGGGGTGGCGGCATGAGCGGCGAATCCGCCAGCGCCGCATGGTCCAGAGTCGGCAGCCGGAACGCCTCGCGCCAGTACCGGGCATACGAGCGCATCGAGGCGCGAACCAACTCGTCGGGCACCTCGAGCGGGTCGACGTCCAGCACCCGGGCAAGGTTGCGGCGCAATTGATTCGGTCCCTCGCCGCGGTGGGCGGCACGGTTCGCGCGCCGGGCCGCCCAGTCGCCGCCGACGTCGAACGCGCGGCGCGCGGTGCGTTCGGGCAGTCCCCGTACCAGTCGCCACCCGGCCGCGTAGGCCCGGTCGGTCAGCGCGGCCCTCATCTGTGTCACGCCCCTACCACTTTCATTTCGCCGTATCGGAGTCGGCCTTGGTCACCGGCGCGATCACATCGCGGGCACCGGCCGAATTCCGTACCGCCAAGACTCGCTGGAAGACGGTGACGATGCTCAGCACCGCCAGGATGTACATCGCGACATACACCGCGTAGGTGAGCCACTCGATGCCGAAATAGCCACCGATGCCGGTGAAGCCGGCCCCGACCAGCACGATGACCAGGCGGTCGGGGCGTTCGATGATCCCGCCGTCGGCCGACAGCCCGCTCGCCTCCGCCCGCGCCTTGGCGTAGGAGATCACCTGCGAGGTCACCAGGACCACCAGCGTCGCTACGAACAGGTGCTTGCTGTGCTCGTGATACACCGACCACCAGGCGAGCGCGCCGAAGATGGCGCCGTCGGCCACGCGATCGCACGTGGCGTCGAGGACCGCACCGTATTTGGTGCCGCCGCCGCGAGCGCGGGCCATCGCCCCGTCGAGCATGTCGAACATGACGAAGAGCCAGATCACCATCGTTCCCCAGAACAGGTGATCGGTCGGGAACAGCGTCACCGCGGCCACGATCGAGGCGGTGGTGCCGATCAGCGTCATCGCGTCGGGCGTGAGCCCGGTGCTCACCAGCGCCCGTCCCAGCGGCGCGGTCGCCTTGGCGAACGTCTCCCGACCGAAGAAGCTCAGCACGCTACTCGACTTCCTTCGCCTCGTGCCACGCCCCGGCCAGCAGGGCCCGCGTCTCCCGCAACAACTGCGGCATCACCTTCACCCCGCCGACGACGGTGATGAAATTGGCGTCCCCGCCCCAGCGGGGAACGATGTGCTGATGCAGGTGGTCGGCCAGCGATCCCCCGGCCACGCCGCCGAGATTCAGCCCGACGTTGAAACCCTCGGGTCGCGACACCTTCTTCATCACCCGGATCGCCCGCTGGGTGAACGCCATCAGTTCGGCGCTCTCCTCCGGGGTGAGATCCTCGAGGTCGGCCACCCGCCGGTAGGGCACCACCATCATGTGGCCCGGGTTGTACGGGTAGAGGTTGAGCACCGCGAACACCCATTCGCCGCGCGCGATGACCAGTCCGTCCTCGTCCGACATCTTCGGGATCTCGGTGAACGGGTGCTTCAGCCCGGCCGAGGTCGTCTCCTCCGCGCCGGCGGGCGCGTCGGCGTCGGCCGGCCCGTTGCGGCTGTCGCGATCGGCGACCGCACCGGTGATGTAGGACATCCGGTACGGCGTCCACAATCGCTGCAACCGGTCCGGGTCCCCCGCTCCCGTGTCGACGATCCGACCCGGATCCTGTTGCGTCACAGCCTCTTCCACCATGCCCTCACTCACGCCCCACCGGTCCGGACCTCGAATCCTTCCGCGCTCGGCGAGGCGTTGTCGCGCCGCGAGATCCAGTCGACGACGGTCGCCACCGCATCGGCCACCGGCACGGTGTTGACCTGGGTGCCGTCGCGGAATCGGAAGCTCACCGCACCGGCGTTCACATCGCGCTCGCCGGCCAGCAGCATGAACGGCACCTTCTGCGCGGTGTGGTTGAAGATCTTCTTCTGCATCCGGTCGTCACTGCGATCGACCTCGGCCCGCACCCCGTGGGCACGCAGTTCCTCCACCACCGTGTCCAGATGGTCGGCGAACGCGTCGGCGACCGGGATGCCGACCACCTGCACGGGCGCCAGCCAGGCCGGGAACGCGCCCGCGTAATGCTCGGTGAGCACGCCGAAGAATCGTTCGATGGAGCCGAACAGGGCGCGGTGGATCATCACCGGGCGCTGCTTGGTGCCGTCGGAGGCGGTGTATTCCAGGCCGAAGCGCTCGGGCAGGTTGAAGTCGAGCTGAATGGTCGACATCTGCCAGGTGCGGCCCAGCGCGTCCTTGGCCTGCACGGAGATCTTCGGACCGTAGAACGCGGCGCCGCCCGGATCCGGGACCAGGTCCAGGCCCGAATCGGTGGCCACCTTGCGCAGCGTCTCGGTGGCCTCCTCCCACAATTCGTCGGAGCCCACGAATTTCTGCGGATCCTTGGTCGACAATTCCAGGTAGAAATCGTCGAGGCCGTAATCGCGCAGCAGGCTCAGCACGAATTGCAGCGTCGAGGTCAGTTCGGCGTGCATCTGCTCTTTGGTGCAGTAGATGTGCGCGTCGTCCTGGGTCATGCCGCGCACCCGGGTCAGCCCGTGGACGACACCGGACTTCTCGTAGCGATACACCGACCCGAATTCGAACAGCCGCAGCGGCAGCTCCCGATACGACCGTCCGCGCGAGCGGAAGATCAGATTGTGCATCGGGCAGTTCATCGGCTTGACGTAATAGTCCTGGCCGGGTTTGCGCACGGTGCCGTCGTCGTTGTACTCGGCGTCGAGATGCATGGCCGGGAACATGCCCTCGCGGTACCAGTCGAGGTGTCCGGAGACCTCGAACAGATGTCCCTTGGTGATATGCGGGGTGTTGACGAATTCGTAGCCGGCCGCGATGTGGCGGCGACGGGAATAGTCCTCGAGCTCCTTGCGGATGATGCCGCCCTTGGGGTGGAACACCGGCAGGCCCGAACCCAGCTCGTCCGGGAACGAGAACAGATCCAGTTCCAGTCCGAGTTTGCGGTGATCGCGCTTCTCGGCCTCTTCCAGGACGTGCAGATGGTTCTCCAGCGCCTCCGGCGATTCCCAGGCGGTGCCGTAGATGCGCTGCAGATCCTCGCGGTTCTGGTCACCGCGCCAGTAGGCCGCCGAGGAGCGGGTCAGCTTGAACGCGGGAATGAATTTCGTGGTCGGGATGTGCGGGCCGCGGCACAGATCGCCCCACACCTTCTCGCCGGAGCGCGGATCGAGATTGTCGTAGATGGTCAGCTCTTTACCGCCGACCTCCATGACCTCCGGATCATCGATACCCGATTTATCGGAGATCAGCTCGAGTTTGAACGGCTCCTTCGCCAATTCCACCCGGGCCTCGTCGACCTCGACCACCCGGCGCGAAAACCGTTGCGCGCCTTTGATGATCTTCTTCATCCGGGATTCGAGCTTGGCCAGATCCTCGGGGGTGAAGGGCCGCTCGACCTGGAAGTCGTAGTAGAAGCCGTCCTTGATCGGCGGGCCGATGCCGAGTTTGGCCTCGGGGAACTCCTGCTGCACCGCCTGGGCCAGCACGTGGGCGGCCGAATGGCGGATGACACTGCGGCCGTCCTCGGAGCCGGCGGTGACGGCCTCGACCTCGACGTCGGTCTCGGGCGCCCAGGACAGGTCCCTCAGGTTGCCCTCGTCGTCGCGGACGACGACGACGGTATCGGGCCCCTTGGTGGCCAGGCCCGCTTCGCGCACCGCGGCGCCCGCCGTCGTCCCGGCCGGCACCCGGACGAGGGCGGCGGGGGTTATGCGGGCTGAGGTGGTCACGGCTGCGCTCTCCTTAGACATGTCGGCATTCTTGTTCCGGGCCGGTCGACGAACAGAAATCTCACCGGCGCGACCAATGCTATCGGGACAGTACCGGTCGTGCGCCGATGGACCGGCCGCCAAGCGGCCGCGGCCCGCTCACCCGCGCCGGGCCAGCTCGGTGAGCAGCCGCTCGCGCTCGGCAGCGGGCCTTTTGGGGCAGCTGGTGCACATATCGCAACCGGGCACCTCGTAGACCAGGCAGCAGGAGATGCGCCGCACGAATGTGCGCGCCTCGATGTCGGTGAATCGCGGCGCGGGCAGCCGCTCCCCGACCTGGGCGGCCAGCCGGGCGCCCGCCTCGGGGTCGCCCGCGTCGATGGCCCGGTTGCCGATCGCGTCGGCGACGATCGCCCACAGCGCTGCCGGACCGGCGCCGGTCACCCGAGCCACGACCGGGATGACGCGCCGCAGGGTGTCGCCCAGCGCGGCGCCGACCGCCTCGGACTCGCCCGCCGATTCGGACGCGGTCCGCTCGATGCCACCGTCGGGCCGGATCTCGCAGCGCAGCCGTTCCAGCGTGGGGTCGGGTGCCGGTGCGCCGGTCGCGTAGGCCTCGGTGATCGGATCCACCAGCGCCGAGGCGGCCATACACCACCACAGCGTGCCGGAGACACGGGAATCGCCTGTGCCCCAGGAGATTCCCATATCGGCGATCCGTTCCGACAGCCACGCGGGCTCGGTGAGTTTGATGCCCGCCACCTGGGCGGGCATCCCGGACGCCGCCGACTGCGCCACCATTTCCATCCGACTCCGATCCACATCGATCCAGCGAATGCACCACGTCCACCATGGCATGTCCGGCGCGCTCGGATCGAGACGGCGGCAGGGTTTCGGGGTGCGCCGCTCAGCGTATCGGCGCGGGCGACGCCGACGCTCAGGCGCGCCGCGGCAGCCGTCCCCGGGTCGTGGCGGGACGGCTGCTGCGGCGAAGGTGGACGGGTGCGCGAGTTCGGCTGTCGGGCCGACGAACTCGCGCACCCTGCGCCCGGATCAGGCGTGGGTCGGATTCCGGGCGGGTATTCCGGGTCGCTCGGCATCGGTGATCTCGGCGATGCCGGTCGTGGTGACCTCGAGGACCCGTGCGGTTCCGATATCGAAGAACAGGCCCGAAAGCGCAACACCGCGCTCGTCGACGGCCCGTGCGACAACCGGATGCTCCCGCAGCGTCTCCAGCTGGACCGCGACGTTGACCATGCTCAGCTGGTCGGCCGGGCCGTACCCGGCGGCCGCCGCGGCCGCCGCCACCGGATGGCCGCCGCGGTAGCGCTGCAGGGCCTCGGCGCCGTGGGCCAGCCAGTCGTCGATATCGGGACCGGCGGACCGGTCCGACAGCAGGGCGTTCATCGCACCGCAGCCCGAATGTCCGCACACCACGACGTTGCGCACCGACAGATTGTGCAGCGCGAAACTCAACGCGGCGTCCACCGACACATCGGTGCCGCGCGCCGGGATCAGATTGCCGATGTTGCGGACGGTGAACAGGTCACCCGGACCGCTGTTGGTGATCACATTCGGCACGATCCGCGAGTCGGAGCAGGTCAGGAAGAAGGAGTCCGGGTCCTGACCGTTGCGCAATTCGTCCAGGTGCGGCCGCATCACGTGGGCGTGGCTGCGGTGGTAGGCGGCGACACCGGCGGCGACGGGATTGCCACCCTCGGAACGCCACGGCCCCAGCACATCGTCGAGCAGCCCGCGGGCCCGGGCGCGCCGCGGCGGACGCTCGGCCGCATCGGCCATGCGCGCGGTCCCGATCTCGACGAATTCGACGGTACCGCCGGTGCTTTCGTGCTGCTGCGCCCAGGAGTGGATGGCGTCGTAGGCGGCGTGGTCGAGGAAGTCGACCGTCAGCTCCACCAGGACGTCCGCGCCGGCGGGCACCTTGGCCAGCTGCCCGGTCAGCTTCGGCAGGGCGAGGAAGGTGCAGGTGCCGTCCACGCTCACCAGCCACCGGTCGGTTCCCTCGACCGGAGCGGCCTCGACCGAGACGCGCACCACGCGCCACAGCAGCAGCGCGAAGGCGACGACCAGACCGATCAGCACGCCTTCGAGCAGGTTCAAGAACACCACCGCCGCGATGGTCACCGCGTAGATCACCAGTTCGCCGGTGCGGTGCGCGATCTTGATGTGAGCGAGCTTCACCAGCTGGATGCCGATCATCACCAGCAGACCGGCCAGCGCCGATTTCGGGATCTGCTCGACCACGCCCACCAGGGCGATCGAGAACAGCAGCACCCAGACGCCGTGCAGCAGCGCCGAGGCCCGGCTGCGCGCACCGGCGGTCACATTGGTCGCACTGCGCACGATCACGCCGGTGACCGGCAGGCCACCGATCATGCCCGAGGTCACGTTGGCCGCACCCTGCGCCATGAGCTCACGGTCGAAGTTGGTGCGGGGTCCGTTGTGCATCTTGTCGACGGCGACGGCCGACAGCAGGCTTTCCACGCTGGCGATCAGGGCCACGGTCAGCACCGCCAGCGCGACACCGCTCCAGTCTCCGCTGGGCATGTCCGGCAGGCCGACGGCGTCGAACAGCGACCCGCTCATCGTGATGCGGGCGGGGTTTCCGGGCAGCACCAGCGACAGCGCGGTGGCGACCACGATCGCCACCAACGGTCCGGGAACCACGCGGATCTTGGCCGGCACCCAGCGCCAGCCGAGCATGATCGCGATGACCAGCCCGCCGATCACGACGTCGATACCGCTGAGGTGCAGCAGCTGATTCGGCAACTCGGCGACGTTCTCCCACGCCGAGCTCTGCGACGATCCGCCGAGCAGGACATGAACCTGCTGCAAGGCGATGGTGATACCGATGCCGGCGAGCATGGCGTGCACGACGACCGGTGCGATGGCGAGCGCGGCGCGCGCGATCCGGCTCAGGCCGAACACGATCTGCAGCAGGCCCGCGCAGACGGTGATGAAACACGTTGTCTTCCAGCCGAATTGATTGATGGTCTCGGCCATGACCACGGTCAGGCCGGCGGCCGGGCCGCTGACCTGCAGGACGGAGCCCCCCAGGGTTCCCACCACGATGCCGCCCACGGCGGCGGCGATGAGTCCGGCCGCGACCGGAGCGCCGGTGGCGACCGCGATGCCGATCGAGAGCGGCAGAGCGACGAGAAAAACGACGACGGAAGCGGGCAGATCGTGTCGTAGGACGGAGTTCATCCGGTCCGACCAGCTGGGGCCCGGCGGGGCCGAGGGTCTGGGCGTAGCGACGGTGTCGGTGGACATATTGCTCCTTCACCGGAGCCGCCGCGGCGGTCCGGTCGGTCGAACATGTTCTCCAGGCATCGAATTCAGCTGCGAGACGTCGTTGTCCAGCAGTGAGCCGGAAGCGAGGGCAACCCTAATAGTAAAGACTAAGCAAAGGCTTAGAAAAGGATCTTTAGCCTCGCACACGTTCCGGATTCGATGTGACGGCCCTCACTCGCCTGGAGCTCCGACCTGCACCGGCACCACTGTGCGCCCGCTCGGCGCGCGTTTTCCATCCGGCGAAATTGCCAGAACTGGGAATGCTCCTTTCAGGAAACCGGGACCGGCACCGGCTGGCGGAGGTCGTCGATATCGGCGATACCGTCGGGCGTGATCGCGAGGACGCGGGCGGTGGCGATATCGAAGAACAGGCCCGACAGCACCACACCGCGCGCCTCGATTCCGCGCCGCACGACGGGGTGGGCGGCCAGTGTCTCGATCTGCACGGCGACGTTCACCATGCCCAGCTGGTCGACCTCGCCGTATCCGGCGGCCGCGGCCGCCGCCGCCACCGGATGCCCGGCGCGGAAGCGCTCGAGCGCGGGGCGGCCGTGGGCGAGCCAGTCGTCGAGACCCGAGCCGGTGTGCAGACCGTGGTGCAGTGCGTCCATGGCGCCGCAGCCGGAATGCCCGCAGACGACGATCGAGCGCACGTCGAGTTTGTTCAGTGCGTAGACCAGCGCGGCCTCGACCGAGGTGTCGCGGCCGTCGGCGGGGATCAGATTGCCGATATTGCGCACGGTGAACAGGTCACCCGGGCCGCTGTTGGTGATCACGTTGGGCACGATGCGGGAATCGGCGCAGGTGACGAACAGCGATTCCGGATCCTGGGTGTGCCGCAGTTCGTCCAGATGCGGCCGCATCATGTGGGCGTGCCCGCGGTGATACGCCGCGATCCCGGCGGCGATCCGATCGGTGCGGGTCGTGGGACGCCAGGGCGCGAGCACGTCGTCGAGCATGCGCCGGGCGTGGCCGCGCGCGGGTGGCCCCGCGGTGAGGTCGGCGATGCGCACGGCGCCCAGTTCGACGAATTGCACCGTGCCGCCGAGGCTTTCGTGTCGCTGCGCCCATTCGTGCAGGGTGTCGGAGGCGGCATGGTCGATGAAGTCGACGGTCATCTCCACGGTGACCGGAACGCCTGCGGGAATCCGCGCCAGCTGAGCGGTGAGCCGCGGCAGGGCCAGGAAGGTGGCCGAACCGTCCACGGTCACGAGCCAGCGCCCGGTGTCGCCGACCGGCGCGGCCACGATCACCACCCGCACCACCCGCCACATGAGCAGCGCGAACGACAGCACCAGCCCGATCAGCATACCCAGCAGCAGGTTGCCGAAGATCACCACGAGAACCGTTGCGGCATAGACGATCAGATCACCGGCGCGGCGCGCGAGGCGGATATGCGCGAGTTTCACCAATCCGATACCGATGACGATCAACAGTCCGGCCAGAGCGGCCTTCGGGATCTGGCGCACCACCTCGACCAGCGCGACGGAGAACACCAGCACCCACACGCCACTGAGCATGGTGGAGGCCTTGGTCCGCGCGCCGGCCTTGGCGTTGGTGATACTGCGGACGATGACCGCCGCGATGGGCAGGCCGCCGAGCATGCCGGAGGTCATGTTCGCGACGCCCTGGCCGAGCAGTTCGCGATCGAGGTCGGTGCGATACTCCGGCCGCAACCGGTCGACGGCCACCGCCGACAGCAGCGTCTCCACGCTGGCGATCAGCGCGATGGTGAACGCGGTCAGCACGACCGCACTCCAATTACCGTGCGGCAGTTGCGGTAACGACATCGCGTCGAACAACGACCCGTGCAGCGTGATGCGTTCCACGCTGGTGGGCACCACCATCGCGAGCGCCGTCGCCGCGACCACGGCGGCCAGCGGCGCCGGGACCGCACGAATCCGGCCCGGTAGATAGCGCCAGCCCAGCATGATCGCGATCACCACCCCGCCGACCAGCGCGTCGCCGGCGTGCATCACCGTCAGCTGATGCGGCAGCTGCACGATGCTCGCCCACGACGAACTCAACGTCTGCCCGCCCAGCAGGACGTGCAGTTGCTGCAGTGCGATCACGACGCCGATACCGGCGAGCATGGCGTGCACCACCACGGGCGCGATGGCCAGTGCGCCGCGCGCGATCCGGCTCAGGCCGAACACCACCTGCAGCGCACCGGCGCAGACGGTGATGAAACAGGTTGTCGCCCAGCCGAACTGGTGGATGCATTCGGCCACCACGACGGTGAGGCTGGCGGTAGGGCCGCTGACCTGCAGTACCGAACCGCCACACAGCCCGGCGACCAGACCTCCGACCACAGCGGCGATCAAACCGGCCGCGACCGGCGCGCCCATGGCGACGGCCACACCGATGGACAGGGGTAGCGCGACGAGGAAAACCACCACGGAGGCGGGTAGATCGTGGCGTAGAACGACCGAAAGGCCCCGAGGTGACGTCCGTCGGACCGAGTCGGTGTCGGTGGACATATTTCTCCTTCGCCGAACCGGTGTCGGTTCGGTCCATCGGTGGAACATGTACTGGCATCGAGAGCGGGCGGGCGAAGCGGATGACGCGAGATGTGTTGCGCCTGCGACGCATCCGGACATAGATGCCCGGCAGCGGCCCAACGCGCCTAATAGTAAAGATAACGCAAAGCAGTTGGAAAGGGTTTTCAGCACAAAAGTCGGCGCCGGTACTGAATTGTGATCTATATCACAACCAGGCTCGAGGTCCGGAGTTGCCCGGGACCACCCCCGAACGCAGCAATGCACCGAAAAATGGTGGCGCAGAATCGCTTCGCCGCACCCACCGGCGATACTACCGCAACGCCGTTCCTGGTCACTTGTACGATTCGCCTATCACCGAGGCCGAACGCGACCCGTGCGGCACAACTGCGGGACAGTGGGAAGGACAGGGTCGGTGCCATGTGCCGACCGCGACCCGGACGAGGAGGCAACAGTGCATATCGCGGTACTGGGAATGGGACGGATGGGCCGCGCCGTGGCCGCGCGCCTGCTCAACGGCGGACATCGGGTGACGGTGTGGAACCGTACCGAAGGTAAAGCGGGAGAACTGATTTCGGCCGGTGCGACGGAGGCCGGAACTGTCGCGGCGGCCGTGTCGGGAGTGGACGCGGCCCTCACCGCGCTCGCCGACGACGCGGCGGTGACCTCGGTGGCCTTCGGCGAATTGCAGACATCTCTCGATTCCGGGACCCCGTACATCGACTGTTCGACCGTCTCCCCGGCATTGGGCGCCGCCCTCGCCGACGGCTTCGGTGACCGGTTTCTGGCGCTCCCGATCGTGGGCGGGCCCGGTACGGTCACCGCCGGGAACGCAACGCTACTGGCCGGTGGGCCCGCGCAACTGCGGGACCGGCTCGCACCGCTGCTCGGCACGCTCTCCGAGCGGGTGCGCCACTACGATTCTGCGGCACACGCGCTGACCGCCAAGGTGACGACGAACTTCCTGTTGATCTCCGGAGTCGCGGCGCTGGCGGAAGCGTTCACCGTGGGGCGTTCCGGCGGACTCGGCGACGACCAGTTGCGCGAACTGCTCGCCGACGCGCCTGTCGTCGCCCCGGCGGTGGCGAACCGCTTCGACGCCGTACTCACCGCGTCCCCGGACGGATGGTGGACCACCGTCCTGGGCGCCAAGGACGCGGGACTCGCCGTCGACATCGCCGCGGAGGCGGGTGCCCACCTGCCGTTGGCGGAAATCGTCCGCACGCGTTACGAGGATGCGGCGCGAACGAATCCCGGCGCCGATATCGCCGCCATCGCCGCGCTGTACCGCGACGGCGCCGACTCCGCGCAGGGTTGACGACCGGGCTAGTCAGCTCCCGGCTGGGCTTCGGATCGAGCGAAGTGCACGACTTCCCACAGATGCCCGTCGGGGTCGGCGAAATAGCCGGCGTAGATCCCCCACGGCCGCGTGCGCGCGGGCTGGACCACCGTGCCGCCCGACGCGCCGGCGAGCTCCAGAACTCGTTCCGCCTCGGCGTCACTGCCGACGAACCAGCCCAGACTCATCGCGGAACCGTGCATACGTTCCGGCGGGATACCCGCATCCTTGGCCAGATCGTCGCGCCCGTACAGCGCCAGCGTCACCCCGTTGCCGAGCGTGAACATGACCACCGCCCCACCGGGATTCTCCGCATCCGGCCGGAATTCGGTTCCGATGATCCCCGGCGACTCCAATCCGAGCGCTCGGTAGAACCGCAACGACACCTCCAGATCGCGCACGCCCAGCGTGATCGCATGGATCTGTGCTCGCACCCCGATACCTCCGTTCTCGTCGTTCTCCGCACGCAGTCAACCTCGCCGCCGCCGCGCACGTCTTGAACGGATCGGACAGATCACCCGGGCGGTGTCACTCCCACCATTCGCCCGCGTAACTTCCGATACCGGGGTTGCGGACGGCACCGCATCGTGCCGCGCGACCGCGAAATACCGTCCGGCGCCACCGGAAACCGCTGGTAACGCCGCTGCGCACCGACCCGGTCGGCCGCGTAACCAGGTCTTTACCGGAAGTCCTTGTCGCGTAACGCGGATTCTCTGCACGCTACCGGCATGCACCACCGCTCCGAACAGCTCCACTCCGATCGAGCCGCTCACGACCGCCGGGTGTTCGGCGATCAGATGCGCGAAATCCTGCCGGCCGCAGCGCAACTGCCCGCCCGGCGCCTGCGTGATCTGCTGCGGGCGGACTTGCGGGCGGGCTCGTTCGGCGCCGGACGGTTGCCCGGCGAGCCGGAATTGATGGCGCGCCATCATCTCCCGCGCGACGTGGTCCGCGCCGCGCTCGGCATGCTGCGTGCCGACGGTTTGATCGAGCGCCGCCGCGGAGTGGGCACGGTCGCGGTCGGTGAGCACTACGTCGTATCCGGCGCGCTGCCACCGGAAGGCCGGACGCTCGAGCAACATCTGGCCCTCGGCCGGATCTCGCCACGCCTGCTGTACTGGGCCTGGATCCCGGCGCCGCCGGTGATCGCCGCCCATCTGGCCGATGTCGGGCCCGGAGACGATTGCCTGTGCGTCGAATACGTCCTGCTGCTCGACGATCGCCCGCTCGCGGTATTCACCAACTATTTGCGCGCGCCGGAGGCGACGCGGATCGACCAGGCCGCGTTCGGCGACGACTTCTACAGCCTGTTGCGCGGCGGCCGGGTGGATGTCGGCGGCAGCGACGTCGGCGTCCAGGCCGCACGCGCCGACGAGTGCACCGCGGCACTGCTGCACATCCTGCCCGGTGAGCCGGTGCTGCTGGTGGAACAGACCATCCGCACCCGCGACGGTATCGCCGTCGATTACGCGCTGGGTTCCTGCCGCGCCGAGATCCAGCTCGAACTCGGCGCCATCCCCCGGCTCGACATGACCGCCACCCTGTCCCGCTGACACCACCGCCCGCCGAGGTAAGGACGACCATGACTCTCGCCGACCCACCCGTACTCTCCGGACTGACCGAGGCCGCCGCGGCGCTGCGATCCGGCGAGACCACCGCCACCCGGCTGATCGAACAGGCCCTCGCCGCCGCCGACGCACACGACGCGACGCTCGGCGTCTACCTGTCGCGATTCGACGAGCGCGCGGTCGCACAGGCCGCGCGCATCGACGAGAAGTTGGCGGCCGGCGTTGCGCTCGGCCCGCTGGCCGGGATCCCGATGGGAATCAAGGACATTCTCGCCCATGCCGCCGCGCCCACCACCGCGCAGAGCCTGGTTCTCGATCCCGGGTGGGGCGCCGCCCACGGCGATTGCACGGTGGTCCGCCGGCTCGAGGAGGCCGGCGCCGTGGTCACCGGCAAGGTGACCACGATGGAATTCGCCATCGGCCTCCCGGATCCGGCCAAACCCTTTCCGGTACCGCGTAATCCGTGGGATCCGTCCCGCTGGGCGGGCGGGTCGAGTTCGGGATCGGGCAGCGGCGTGGCCGCCGGGATGTTCCTGGGCGCGGTCGGGACCGACACGGCGGGCAGTATCCGCATTCCGGCAGCCTTCAACGGGATCACCGGATTGAAGCCGACCTTCGGCCGCGTCCCGAAGTCCGGCGTGGTTCCACTGGGGTACACCCTCGACCATCCGGGTCCGATGGCCCGCTCGGCCGCCGACTGCGCCCTGCTGCTGTCGGTGCTGGCGGGATACGACCCGGCCGATCCCTACAGTGCGCACACACCGGTCGACGACTATCCGGGCGCGCTCACGGGGGATCTGAGCGGACTGACCATCGGCGTGGACGATCTGGATCGGTTCGCCGACGGTGGGATCGATCCCGCTCAGCCACAACGGTTTTCCGACGCCGTGGCCGTGCTCGCCGCGGCCGGCGCCCGGATCGTACCCGTGGAGGTGCCGATGTACCGGGAACTGACCGCGGTCGATGTCGTGGTGATGCTGGCGGAGGCGCACGCCTACCACCGGCCCGCGCTGCGCGAACGCTGGGCGGACTACGGACAGGCCACCCGCATCATCCTCGCCGGCGGGGATGCGGTCAGCGGACCGGATTATGTTCAGGCTCAACGGGTTCGCCGCATCGGCAGGCAGCGGATGGCCGAACTGCTGACGAAGGTCGACCTGGTGGTGACGCCGACCGGACACCTCGGCGCCCCCGCGATAGCCGATCTGGATCAACTGCAACCGATGGGAGTGTTGTCGAGTCTGCACACCCCGTACTGGAACCCACTGGGCAACCCCACCCTCGCGCTGCCGATCGGCCCCACCGCCGACGGTCTGCCCCTGTCGATGTCGGTGTCCGGCAACCATTTCGGCGAAGCCACCGTCCTGCGCGCCGGCGACGCCTACCAACGCCGCACCACCCACCACACCGAGATCCCCACTGCCCTCCGCTGAATCGTCAGGAGCCGATCATGACCTGGACCACCGACCCCGAGGAAACCGCCGCGGTCGACGCCATGCGCGCGGCCGTGCGCGCCATGGCCGAACTGCTCACCACGGTCGACGCCACCCGCTGGACCGACCCGGCCGGCGGTTTCGGTCTCACCTGAGGCTCACGTCACCGGCGTTTCCCGACGGCGAGGCACCGTACCGGGCCGAGCGCCGCGACGAACCCACCGATTCGACCGGCCCGGCGTCCGGCCTCCGCC